>NZ_NERM01000006.1:0-269451 GCF_002215235.1 Rhodococcus sp. BUPNP1 | reverse complement strand
CAGATGTGTATAAGAGACAGGGGCGATCCGTCCGGTACGGGAAGGGTGCCGTCGAGCACGGCCCGGTCGATGCTCTCCCGGAGTTGTGGACACCCTTCGCGCGGTGTGATGGACGAGCCTCGGAGCGAGGCGGTCTCGCGGAAGGTCGGGCACACGGTGTCCGGATCGTCCTGCCACTGCACGCTCGTGTGCGACAGGCTGTTCTTGCGCACCAGCACGCACGTGCCGCACTCGTGGCACTGCACCTCGTGCTGACCCGACTCCAGATAATTGATCTTGTCGATCGCGGTCTGGGCGGCGACGGCCTCGGCCCGCTCGGGCCACTGGGAGAAGTCCGGGGACTTCGCCCATCTGCTCCGCCGGGTCGAGGCGCTCATCGTCACACCTCCGCTTCCTGCTTGCCCTGTTCTTCCTCGCGCTTCTTGCGCTCGAGATTCTCGGCGACCTCCTTCTCCCAGGCCTCGTTGGCCTTGGCGGTGTCGACCTCGAACTCGAAGCGGCCCGTCATCTTCTCCGTCACGTCGGCGACGTCGACGTAGAACTGCTCGTACCAGCGGCGGAGCTGATAGACCGGACCGTCCTCCTCGCACAGCAGGGGATTCTCGATCTTGGTCTTGTTCTTCCAGATCTCGACGTCCTGCAGGAAGCCCTCACCGACACCCTCGGTGAGCTTGGCGGCCAGTACGTCGGACTGCTCGGGTGACATGCCCTGCGGCTTCTTGACGATGATGCCGTACTGCAGCATGAACGAGTCGTGCGTGATCGGGTAATGGCAGTTGATCAGCACGGATTCGGTCTGGTACCCGCCGTAGTTGTTCTTGAGCGGATTGATCATGTAGGAGGGGCCGTAGTAGGCCGCGTACGACTCTAGCGTCGACTCCAGGCCGTACTGCGTCGCCATGCCCTTGTCCGGCCGGCCGCGGGTGTTGAGGTACTGCTCGGCGATGTGCCCCTCGAAGACGTTCTTGAAGAACGTGGGGAAGGCGTAGTGGATGTAGAAGAAGTGCGCCATGTCGACGACGTTGTCGATGATCTCGCGACAGTTGGAGCCTTCGATCCGGATCTGGTTCCAGGTCCAGTCCGTCCACTCGTCCGAGCCGTACTGCTCGATCTCGGGGATGGTGACCTCCGGGGGCGGGGTGTTGCCCTCGGGGTCGTTCCACACGAACAGCTGGCCGTGCTTCTCCATCGTGATCCACGAGCGGGTGCGGGCCAGCGGGGGAACACGCTTGGCGTACGGGATGTCCGTGCACTTGCCGTTGCCGCCCCAGCGCCAGTCGTGGAACGGGCATGCAACCGAATCGCCCTTGATCTCGCCCTGTGACAGGTCGCCGCCCATGTGGCGGCAGTACGCGTCGAGCACCTTCAGGTCGCCGTTGCTGTCGGCCCACACCACGAGTTTCGTGCCGAAGGCCTCGACGGCGTGGGGCTTGCCGTCCTTGAACGTGCGACTGAGGCCGAGGCAGTGCCAGCCTCGCGCGAAACGCGTCCGGACCTCTCCGACGTCGATCTCGCGAATCTGTGCCATGTCCGCTCACTTCCTTCCGGAAATCTCTTCTAGAACACGTTATAGAATTCGCGTCGCGAGGGGAAGGGTTCGGGGACTTTGGTCCCGCCATAGGGATTGTCTACCTGCGAGTGTGGCGTGTCTCGACACGAATAAGAACATGTTCTAGTCTCGGTACAAGCGATCAATTCCTGAACAGACGGGAGCGTCCAGTGGGTGACCACGACAGCCACGAGGTACTGCAGCGGATCGACGCTCTGCTGCCCACGCTGCGAGAACGTGCGCAGGAGGCCGAGAATCTGCGCCGGGTGCCCGACGACTCGATCAAGGAGCTCCAGGAGGCCGGCTTCTTCAAACTTCTGCAACCGGCCCAGTGGGGTGGATACGAGGCCGATCCCGTCACCTTCTTCACCGCGGTGCGCAACATCGCGAGCGCGTGCGGCTCGACCGGATGGGTCTCCGGCATCATCGGCGTCCACAACTGGCACCTCGCACTCTTCGACCAGCAGGCCCAGGAAGAGGTCTGGGGCGACGACACCGACGTGCGCATCTCCTCGTCCTATGCGCCCATGGGCGCCGGTGAGGTCGTCGACGGCGGATACAAGGTCAACGGTGCGTGGGCCTGGTCGTCCGGATGCGACCACGCGAGCTGGGTCGTCGTCGGCGGCCCGGTCATCAAGGACGGCCGCCCCGTCGACTTCGGCAGCTTCCTGATCCCTCGGTCCGAGTACGAGATCGACGACGTGTGGCACGTGGTCGGTCTGCGCGGCACCGGATCCAACACGGTCAAGGTGAAGGACGTCTTCGTCCCGCGCCACCGCTTCCTCAGCTTCAAGGCCATGAACGACCTCGCCTCGCCCGGGCTCGAGCGCAACACCGCGCCCGTCTACCGGATGCCGTGGGGCACCATCCATCCCACGACCATTTCGACGCCCATCGTCGGCATGGCCTACGGCGCGTACGAGGCGCACGTCGAACACCAGGGCAAGCGTGTCCGTGCAGCGTACGCCGGTGAGAAGGCCAAGGACGATCCGTTCGCCAAGGTGCGCATCGCCGAGGCCTCCAGCGACATCGACGCGGCCTGGCGCCAGCTGTCGGGCAACGTCGCCGACGAGTACGCCCACCTCCTCGCCGGCGAGGAGGTTCCGATGGAACTTCGTCTGCGGGCGCGTCGCGACCAGGTCCGCGCGACCGGCCGTGCCATCACGTCGATCGACCGTCTCTTCGAGAACTCGGGTGCCACCGCACTCGCGGACGGCACACCCATCCAGCGTTTCTGGCGCGACGCGCACGCCGGTCGTGTGCACGCCGCCAACGACGCCGAGCGTGCCTACGTGATGTTCGGTGCCGCCGAGTTCGGTCTGCCGATCACCGACACGATGGTCTAGGGGTGGATGTGACCGCAATCGACGAGATCACCTACGAGTCGACCTCCCGTTTCGCGCAGGTCCGCGACGACCTGCGCCTGCACTACCACGAGGCCGGCGTCGGCAACGACACCACGATCGTCCTGCTCCACGGTGGTGGCCCGGGCGCGTCGTCGTGGTCGAACTTCGCAAAGAACATTCCGGTGCTGGCACAACGATTCCATGTGCTGGCCGTCGACCAGCCCGGCTACGGCAGGTCCGACAAGCCGACCGAGCATCCGCAGTACTTCGTGCACAGTGCGTCCGCGCTGAAGGACCTGCTCGACACGATCGGGATCACCGACCGCGTCCATCTCCTCGGCAACTCGCTCGGTGGTGGTGCCGCCGTGCGGTTCGCGCTCGACTACCCCGAGCGCGCCGGACGGCTCGTCCTCATGGGACCGGGTGGGCTGAGCGTCAACCTGTTCGCACCCGACCCCACCGAGGGCGTCAAGAATCTCGGCCGGTTCTCGTACGACCCCACCCGCGAGAATCTCGAGGCGTTCCTGCGGATCATGGTCTTCGACCAGTCGCTGATCACCCCCGAGCTCGTCGAGGAGCGGTTCGCGTCGGCGAGCACCCCCGAGTCGCTCGCCGCGGCGAAGGCGATGGGGAAGTCGTTCTCCAGCGCCGAGTTCGAGAAGGGGATGCTCTGGCGCGACGCCTACAAGCTCCGTCAGCGGGTGCTGCTGATCTGGGGTCGCGAGGACCGCGTGAACCCGCTCGACGGCGCACTCGTCGCGCTGAAGATGATCCCGCGCGCACAGTTGCACGTGTTCGGTGGATGCGGCCACTGGGCACAGCTCGAGAAGTTCGACGAATTCAACCGCCTGACAGTGGATTTCCTCACGGATGGAGTCGAATAGATGAGTATCCGGTCGCTGGCATATCTCCGGATCGGCGCCACCGACGTCCCGGCCTGGCGCGAGTACGGTCTCAAGGTCCTCGGCATGATCGAGGGCAAGGGCACCCACACCGACGCGCTGTACCTGCGGATGGACGACTTCCCGGCCCGGCTCGTCATCGAGCCGCACGAGTCCGACAAGCTGCTCGTCTCGGGCTGGGAGACCGCGAACGCCGCCGACCTCCAGTCGGTT
The DNA here is from genome assembly GCF_002215235.1 of Rhodococcus sp. BUPNP1. Taxonomy (NCBI): domain Bacteria; kingdom Bacillati; phylum Actinomycetota; class Actinomycetes; order Mycobacteriales; family Nocardiaceae; genus Rhodococcus; species Rhodococcus sp. BUPNP1. The sequence goes on along the minus strand of NZ_NERM01000006.1, from coordinate 265,441 downwards.
CGCGACAGTCTCTCCGCAGCGGGTGTCCCGTTCAAGGAGGGCACCGCCGAGCAGCTCGCCGATCGTCGCGTCGACGAACTGATCGTCTTCCAGGACCCGTCGGGCAACACCCTCGAGGCGTTCCACGGTGCCGCCCTCGAACACCGCCGCGTGGTCAGCCCGTACGGGCACAAGTTCGTCACCGGTGAGCAGGGCCTCGGGCATGTGGTGCTCTCGACCCGCGACGACGAGGAATCGCTGCGCTTCTACCGCGACGTGCTCGGTTTCCGCCTGCGCGACTCCATGCGGATGCCTCCGCAGATGGTCGGCCGGCCCGCCGACGGAAAACCGGCCTGGCTGAGGTTCTTCGGATGCAACCCGCGCCACCACAGCCTCGCCTTCCTGCCCATGCCCACCCCGTCGGGCATCGTGCACCTGATGATCGAGGTGGAGAACTCCGACGACGTCGGTCTCGCCCTCGACCGCGCGCTGCGGAAGAAGGTCAAGATGTCGGCGACGCTCGGCCGCCACGTCAACGACAAGATGCTGTCCTTCTACATGAAGACCCCCGGCGGATTCGACGTCGAATTCGGTTGCGAGGGGCTGCAGGTCGAGGACGACGACTGGATCGCCCGTGAATCCACGGCCGTGAGCCTGTGGGGCCACGACTTCTCGGTGGGAATGCAGTAATGACCGCGCCGGAGGCCGGAGAGAACGGTGCGATCGACCCGCGGGCCTTCCGCACCGTGCTCGGGCAGTTCTGCACCGGCGTCACCGTCATCACCACCACCGAGGACGACGGGACGCCTGTGGGATTCGCGTGCCAGTCGTTCGCGGCGTTGTCGCTCGACCCGCCGCTCGTGTTGTTCTGCCCCACGAAGCAGTCGCGGTCGTGGGCGGCCATCGAACGAGCGGGCCGCTTCTGCGTCAACGTCCTCGCCGAGGAACAACAGGAGACCTGCGCGCGGTTCGGTTCCCGCGAACCCGACAAGTTCGCCGGACTCGACTGGACACCCTCTCCGTTGGGCTCACCCGTCCTGACGGGATCGCTCGCGCACATCGATTGCACGGTCGAGACGGTGCACGACGGGGGAGACCACTGGGTGGTGTTCGGTCGCGTCTCGTCGCTGAGCGAGGTGCGCGACGAGAAGGAACGCCCGCTGCTCTTCTACCGCGGGCAGTACACCGGGATCGAACCGGAGAAGACGACTCCGGCGCCCTGGCGAGACGATCTCGAAGCGTTCCTCACCTCTGTCACGGAGGACACCTGGTTGTAGATCGTAGACCGTGAGTACCGCACGACGAAGCCGGGACGGCCACATCGGATGTGGTCGTCCCGGCTTCGTGTGGGGATCAGGAACGGTCGGTGTCGGTTGCGTCGTCCGGCGACTCCTCGTAGTACTCCGTGGTCACGACGCGGCGCACCAGGCGCGGCTTGCGCGGCCGGTCGGCGTCCGCGCCGCCTGCCGTGTCAGCCTTCGCGTCGGCTGTGCTCGTGTCGGTGTCGGCCGACTGCGGCGGCGTGAAGTGCGCCGGTCCCGTCGGTCCCGGGCCGACGATCTCCTGATCGCTGCCGGTACCGGTGCCGGAAGCCGCGTGGCGGGCGGTGTCCGCCGCCGAGTGCGCGGTGCCGGAGGGTGTGGACGGCGTCGACGCGGTATGTCCGGGCATCGAGTGCTCGAGCGATTCGTCCCGCTGGCCCTCGCTCGGCCGGTAGTTCCCGGCGATCTCCTCACGCGCGACGTCGGGCGGCGTCGGTGAATGCCCGGCGCCCGCTGTCGGCGAGTGCGCGGTCCCCGCGGTAGGCGACTGCGCGGTCCCCGCGGTGGGCGACTGTCCGGTTCCCACCGGCGCGGTGGTGCCGTACGACTCGCCGGTGTGCGGTGCTCCGGTACCGGCCGGACCACCGCCGGCTGCGCCGCCGACGAGACCCCCACCGGCCGCGCTCCGCTCGTCGAGGCCGCTCCGGTCGTCGGTCGGTCCACCCCGATCGTCCGTGAATCCGCCCCGGTCGCCGGTGGTTCCACCTTCGGCAGAGGTGTCCCCGAACCGGCGGTAGTAGCGGTACAGCTCGTCCTCCTCGAGCGGGGTCAGCTCACCGTTCTCGTCGATGTTCGGCGCACCGGTGATGGTGTCCTTGTCGAAGGGCAGGCGCACTCCGGAGCTGTCGAGTTCGGCTTCGTCGATGGGGGCGAAGTGCCGGCGCGTTCCGAACAGACCCGTGACGACGGTGATCCAGGCAGGTCGGCCCGTGTCGTTGTCCAGGTACACCTCTCCGACTCGTCCGAGCTTGTCGCCGTCCGGTCCGTACGCGGTGGCGCGAGCGAGGGTGTCGATGTCGTCGTTGCTGATCATGATGTCCTCATCCGTGGGCGATGCGGCTTCCTGCTGTGCGGATGCCCTCCAGTGCGAGTGACGAAACGCTGCCGTTACACCGCTCGCCGTTGCGTCGACCATCCCCACGTGTTATCCATATTGTCAACAATCCGACAACCGGCACGAGGGTTCGCGCCCTCGGCTGTTCGGAGGGATCGTCATGACCCGTCTTTCACCCCGCCTGCTGCAGGCAACGCCCGTCACCGTCGACCACGCCGAGGGCTGTTACGTCCACGGCACCGACGGACGTCGGTATCTCGACTTCACCGCCGGCATCGGCGTCACGAGTACCGGTCACTGTCACCCGCACGTCGTCGAGGCCGCCCGCCGGCAGATCGGCTCGCTCATCCACGGGCAGTACACGACCGTGATGCACCGGCCCCTGCTCGAACTCACCGAACGCCTGGGCGCGGTGCTCCCCGAAGGACTCGACTCGCTGTTCTTCGCCAATTCGGGCAGTGAAGCCGTCGAGGCGGCGCTGCGTCTGGCCCGCCAGGCGACGGGACGACCCGGAATCGTCGTCTTCCACGGCGGATTCCACGGCCGGACCGTTGCGGCCGCCACGATGACGACCTCGGGAACCCGCTTCTCCGCAGGGTTCTCGCCGCTCATGAGCGGTGTGCACGTCGCTCCGTTCCCCACCGCCTACCGCTACGGCTGGTCGGAAGAGGAGGCGACCGATTTCGCCCTGCAGGAACTGGATTACCTGTTCGCGACCCTCGTGGCACCGGACGAGATCGCGGCCTTCGTCGTCGAACCGGTCCTGGGCGAGGGCGGTTACATCCCCGGCAACACCCGGTTCTTCCGGGGGCTGCGGCAGCGGGCTGACGAACACGGCATCCTGCTCGTCTTCGACGAGATCCAGACCGGATTCGGGCGGACCGGAAAGTTCTTCGGCCATCAGCATTTCGACGTGCGACCCGACATCATCACCATCGCCAAGGGTCTCGCGAGCGGTTTCCCGCTGTCGGGTATCGCCGCCTCCGAGGAACTCATGGAGCGCGCCCGTCCGGGATCACAGGGCGGCACGTACGGGGCGAATGCGGTTTCGTGCGCGGCGGCCGTCGCCACTCTCGACGTGATCGAGAAGGAGGGGCTCGTCGACAACGCCGCCGCGCGCGGGCGTGAACTGCTCTCCGGCGCACGGGAGCACACGACCGACTTCATCGGTGACGTGCGCGGTCTCGGTCTCATGGTGGGCCTCGAGTTCACCACCGACGGAGCGCCCGACCGGGAACGGGCGACCGCAGCGCAACAACTCGCCGCGCAGAAGGGGTTGCTGCTGTTGACCTGCGGCGCACACATGAACGTGGTGCGCATGATCCCACCGCTGATCGTCACCACCCAGCAGATCGAGGATGCGCTCGGGATCTGGTCCGAGGTCCTCGCCGAGGTCCGATAATCCGTCGAACGAGGGAGTCCGCGTGCCCCGATACATCACGATCACTCTCGACAAGCGCGACATCACGTGCAGAGCACGGCTTCTCGACGACGAGGCGCCGCTGACCTGCGCGGCGGTGTGGGACGCCCTGCCGCAGAGCGGCTCGGCGTTCCACGCCAAGTACGCCCGCAACGAGCTCTACACCCTCGTCCCGAGGATCACGGCGGCACCGCACCGGGAGAACCCGACGGTGACGCCGATCCCCGGGGATGTGTGCCTGTTCGACTTCGAACCGTGGGAGATCGGCAATCCCGCATACGGTTACGAACCCGGATCGCAGGCCCATGCGCAGCAGGGAGCGACCGACCTCGCGTTGTTCTACGGCCGGAACAATCTGTTGCTCAACGGCGATGTGGGATGGGTACCGGGCAACGTCTTCGCGACCATCGAGGAGGGCCTGCCCGAACTTGCCGTCGCGTGCAACGACCTGTGGATCCAGGGGGTCGTGGGGGAGACGTTGAGCTTCGCACGCGCATAGACGGTCGTTGCAGGGGAAACGGCACCGCACACAATGTGCGGTGCCGTTTCCCTTGGTGCTCTTCCCGTCTCAGCTCAACGCGTACTCGGCGAACCGCGCGACGGCGAGCAGCAGGTCGTCCGAATGCCGCGGCCCGACGATCTGCAGACCCACGGGCAGACCGGCCGAGGTGGTGCCCACGGGGATGCTGATGGCCGGCTGTTGCGTGAGATTGAAGGGATAGGTGAACGGGGTCCACTGCGGCCACGAGGTCAACGTCGAACCCGGAGGCACGTCGTGGCCGGCCTCGAAGGCGGGGATCGGCATCGTCGGGGTGATCAGCACGTTGTACTTCTGGTGGAAGATCCCCATCGTGATGCCGACCGCCGCGGCGACCGCGCGGGCCTCGAGATAATCGACGGCACCGAGTTGTTCGCCGTGGGACCACACGCGTCCGAGGCCGGGGTCCACCTTGTCCCGCGTGCCCTCGGGGAAGGTCTTCAGCATCGTGGCCGCGCCTGCCGCCCAGAGGTTCTCGAAGGCCTCGAGCGGGTCGGTGAAACCGGGGTCGGCGGCGGTCACGCGCAGTCCGGCCTCGTCGAGGACGCGGACCGCCCGGTCGACGATCTCACCGACCTCGGGGTCCACGTCGACGTAGCCGAGGGTCTTGGAGTAGGCGACGTCCATTCCCACCACTTCGCGGTTGAGGCCTCCGCGGAAGGTCGTCAGCGGCGGCGCGAGGGCCGTCGGGTCCCGGGGGTCGGGCAGCGCGAGGATGTCAGTGAGCAGCGCCGCGTCCTCGACCGTCCGGGTGATCGGCCCGGCGTGCGCGAGCGGCCCGAACGGGCTGGCGGGGAAGATCGGGATCCGGCCGTGGGTGGGCTTGAAACCCACGACGCCGCAGAACGAAGCGGGGATGCGGATGCTGCCCCCACCGTCGGTGCCGACGGAGCACGGACCGAAGCCGGCCGCGACCGCCGCCGCGCTGCCTCCGGACGAGCCACCGGCGGTCTTCGTCGTGTCGGCGGGATTCGTGGTCACCCCGTAGAGTGCCGAATCGGTCACCGCCTTCCACGCGATCTCCGGGGTCGTGGTCTTGCCCACCAACACCATTCCGTCCTCGCGCAGCCGGGCCGCGACCGGGCTGTCGACGTTCCAGTCCTGGTTCTCGTCGATGGCCTGCGAACCCCGCAGGGTCGGCCATCCGTCGGTGAGGAAGACGTCCTTGATCGAGATGGGGACCCCGTCGAGCAGGCCCTTCGAATAGCCGGTCCGCCACCGCTCCTCGGACCTGCGCGCCTGGTCGAGGGCCTTCTCCTCGTCGACGAGGCAGAACGAGTTGATCTCGCGATCGTGCGCCGCGATCCGATCGAGCACGGCCCGCGTCACCTCGACGGGAGACAGCTCGCCCGAGGAGAACGCCGACACGAGTTCGACGGCGGTCATGTCTGTGGGCTCCATCGTGCCTCCTTCTCGTCGGACGATGCCGACTCTCACGCGCCGGGCACGTAACCCAGCTTCTTGTCCACCACGTTCCGAAGAGGTTCGCCACTGCGGTGACGGTGGAAGTTGTCGACGAAGACGTCCACCAGCGCGTCGCGCCAGCCCACGAAATCCCCCGAATTGTGCGGGGTGATCGAGACGTTCGGCATGTCCCAGAGCGGATGGCCCTCGGGGAGCGGTTCGACGTCGAGCACGTCGAGTGCGGCGCCGGCGATCGTGCCCGACCGCAGTGCCTCGACCAGGTCGTCGGTGCGCACGAGTTCGCCACGCCCGACGTTGACGAAGCGCGCCTGCGGCTTCATCGCGGCGAACATCCGGGCGTCGAACAGGTGCCGGGTCTGATCCGTGAGAGGTGCGGCCACGACGACGAAATCGACGTCGGCCAGGGCGGCCGGAAGGTCGGCGGTCGCGGTGACGGTGCCGAAATCGGGGTCGTCGTCGCGAGAGCGTCGGCCCGAGCCCCGGACCGTCATTCCCACGGCGGAGAGCAGGCGGGCGATCGCGCGACCGATCGGGCCGGTGCCGACGACGAGCACGGAGCGCCCGGCGATGCGTTCGGATTCCCGGTGCTTCCAGATGTGCTCGTGCTGGAGCCGCAGCGATTCGGGGATGTCCTTGGCGAAGGAGAGTATCTGGGCGAGCACGTATTCGGCGATCGCCCCGTCGAAGACTCCGCGGGAGTTGGTGACGACCACGTCGCTGTCGCGCAGCTCGGGGAACATGAGGGCGTCGACCCCGGCCGCGGCGACATGGATCCACTTCAGGTACGCTGCGGCGTGCCAGGCTGCGGGCAGCGCGTCGGTGAGGAAGTCGTACGCGAAGAGGATGTCGGCGCCGTCGAGCGCGTCCGCCAGACCGGCGGCGTCGGTGTAGCGGACCGTGGCGTGTTCGGCCACCGGGGCCATCCACGCACGATCCGGCACGGCTTCGGCATGAAGCACTGCAACGACCGGCTGGGCATCCACGTTGACACCGTATGAGTGCCTCGTATTATTGTCAACAATCCTCAAGGCTGAGGGAACTCTTGACGAAGCCGAGGGACCGTATGGAACTGAACATTCCCGAATTCGAAGGTCCTCTGGCTCAGCGGGGCATCGGTGTGATCGCACCCTTCGATCTCGCCCTGGAACGAGAACTGTGGCGATGGGCGCCGCTCGAGGTCACCCTGCACCTCGCTCGAACCCCCTACGAGCCGGTGCCGGTCAGCCGTGCCATGGCCGAGCTGGTGTCCGACCGACGGCACCTGATGGTCGCGACCCGTGACGTGCTGTCGGTGGAACCGGAAGTCGTTGCCTATCTGTGCGCCTCGGGCAGTTTCGTCAACGGGGTGGCCTACGAGAAGGCCCTGTGCGACGCGATCTGCGAGGCGGGCGCATCGTGCGCGGTCACGACCTCCGGAGCGCTGCTCGAAGCCCTCCGCAAACTCGACCTCACCCGCATCTCGGTGATCACCCCCTACGACCGGGAACTCACCGACCTGCTGCACGACTTCCTGAAGGAGGCCGGAACCGAGGTCGTCCGGTCGTCACATCTCGGGCTCGGCGGCGGCATCTGGAAGGTCAACTACCGCACCATCGCCGAGCACATCATCGCGGCCGACACCCCGGACGCACAGGCGATCTTCGTCAGTTGCACCAACCTGCCGACCTACGACCTGATCGCGCCGCTCGAACGGGAACTCGGCAAGCCGGTCCTCACGGCCAACCAGCTCACCATCTGGGCGTGCCTGGGACGGATGAAGTTGCCCATGACCGGACCGGGGAAGTGGTTGAGAGGAGTGTTCTGAATGCATCGTGACCGCACGACCGTCGGGATCGTCTACCCGGATCATGCCGCCGAGGACGACTACCCGTTCGCCGCCGAACTCCTGGGGGTGAATCTGCCCGTCGCCCACATCTACGGAACCGATCTGCACGCCGTTCCGGAACTCCTCGACCTCGGGAGTCCGGCCAAGCTCGCCGGGGGAGCGGCGCAGTTCGCGGACGAGCCCCTCGACGCCCTCGTGTGGGCGTGCACGTCGGGCAGCTTCGTGTACGGACCGGAGGGGGCACGCACCCAGGTCGAGCAGCTCTCCCGGGACGCGGGAGGCGTGCCCACGACGAGCACGAGCATCGCGTTCGTCGCCGCGCTACGGGCGCTCGGAGTCGGCCGGGTGGCCGTGGCGGCGAGTTATCCGCGGGACGTCGCCGAACTGTTCGTCGCCTTCCTCGCGGACGCCGGTGTCGACGTCGTCTCGCTCGCCGACGCCGGCATCGACACCGCCGCCGAGGTCGGCACCCTGACCGACGAGGCCGTCCTCGAATTCGTGAGGACCAACGATCATCCCGACGCGCAGGCGGTCCTGGTGCCCGACACCGCGATGCACACGCTGCGGATCATGCGGGAACTCGGGAAGGAGACCGGCAAGCCGGTGCTGACCGCCAACCAGGTCACCGTGTGGCACGGCCTGGAGCTCGCCGGATATACAGTGGAATGCCCGGAGCTGGGCTCACTGTTCGAGGAGGATACCGATCATGGTGCTCGGTGATCTGGAAGATCTACGTCCTGTCACCCGGCCGTCCACGGCCGAGCTCATCGCCGAACAGATCCGGTCGGCCATCGTCCGGGGTGCGCTCGGTCCCGGGGAACAGCTGGGGGAGGCCGAACTCGCGGCGCACTTCCAGGTCTCCCGGGGCCCGCTGCGAGAAGCCATGCAGCGGTTGCTGTCCGAAGGTCTGCTCTACAGCATCCGCAACCGGGGCATCTTCGTCACCGAGCTCACCTTCGACGACGTCGTCGATATCTACCGCAGCCGCTGGGTCATCGAGGGCGGTGCCCTCGACCTGGTGCTGGACGGCCGTCGCGAACAGACGTGGAAAGCCCTCGAACCGGCGATCGAGGAGATGCGCACGGCCGCCGAACGCGAGGACGCCACCGGTGTCTCGGACGGCGACCGACGTTTCCACGAGATCCTCGTGGCCAGTGCCGACAGTCCGCGGCTCGTGCGGGCGGCCCGCACGCTGCTCGTCGAGACGCGGATGTGCCTCGGCGCGTTGCAGACCACCTATCCCGACCTGCACGTGCAGGTGGACGAGCACGTCGTGCTGCGGGAGGCGATCCGCACCGCCGACCGGGAGGAGGTGCGGCGCCTGCTCGACGAGCACCTGCACGACACGGTCACCCGGCTCCGCGAGCGTCAGAACGTCGACGGCGTGATCGCGTCCGGCTGATACCGCTCAGCCGGGCGGGGTGAACGACGACAGGGCCGTTGCGGCGATGTAGTCGGCGGCGTCCTCCGCCGACAACCGTCCTGCCGCGACTTCGGTTGCGGCACAATGAACCAGGCTGTGCAGGACCGACGCCAGCCAGGACGACGACAGGTCGGTGCGGAACGCCCCTTCGGCGCGACCGCGCTCGATGAGGGCGGTTGCGCGTGCGAGCAGGCCGTCGTGGGCGGCGCGGACGTCCTCGGCGGGAAGTGCTTGTTCGGCGGCGGCGAGCAGTGCCCCCGCGTCGGCGGTCAGCGACCACGAACCCGCGATGAGGCGGTGCAGGGCGTCGCGGGGGTCGCCCGTGAGGTCGATGCGGTCCACGGTCTCCTCCGCCTCGGCGAGCGCGCGCTGCACCACGGCGGTGACGAGTTCTGCGCGAGTGGGGAAGTGGCCGTAGAGCGTGACACGCCCGACGCCGGCGGCCTTGGCGATCTCCCCGATGCTCGCGTCGGGATCACGGCTCAGCGCAATGCGCGCGGCGTGGAGGATCGCCTCGATGTTCCGCTCGGCGTCCGCACGTTTCCTGGCACGGGGGGATTCGGGACGGGGGGATTCGGGACGGGGGAATGCCTCGTGGGTGGTCACGGATCCTCCTCTTGTCGAACACTGATGTTCAGGTTACGCTGGCTATCAACTCGAACATCACTGTTCAACTTAGGGCGGATCCTCATGACGAGCTCCGACATCACCACCGTCCCCGTCGATCGACCTGCGACCGGCATCGACCCGAAGACGCTGCTACGAGGGGTGCTGCGCCGGTGGCCGAGCCTCGTCGCAGTCGCCCTCGCCGCGTTCGTCCTTGCGGACGGGGGCACCGATTTCCCGGCGATCCTCATCGGCGCGGCACTGGTTTATCTCGGTGCCGCCGTACTGGGCCGTCGCAGCGCGGCCTGGCCCCTGTTCCTCGGCGCCGTCGCGCTGATCGGCGTCGGCAAGGTCGCCGTCGTCGCGTTCGGAGTGCCGGTCGAGATCACCGTCGTGATGGTCGCGCTCGGTGCCGCCGGCGCCGTCTACGGACTCGTGCGCACCCCGGCCGGCCGGGCGATGCTCGTCAGGCCGTCGGCCGTGGCCATGCTGGGTTTCGGTGCCGTCGCGGTGGCCGCGGTGACGGTCACCCCCGTCCCGGCGGGAGTGATCGTCGGGTTCGGACTGCTCGGTCACGCCGCGTGGGACTACATCCACTTCCGCCGGAACACCGTGGTCGCCCGCTCGCTGGCGGAGTTCTGCGGTGTGCTCGACACCCTGCTGGGTGTCGCGGTGATCGTCCTCGCCGTCTCGGGCGCGCTCTCCTGAGTCCTGAGGATCGTCAGACGACGGTCGCGTCGCCGAAGGTCATCCGCAGATCGGGGATCGACGACGAGGCCAGTGCGCGTCGCGGCAGACCGAGCGATCGCAGCTCGTCGGCGATCGGATGCGTCCCCAACCGAAGGGTCGCGCCGCCGAGCCGGGTGCGTACCCCGCTCGGATTCATCTCCCAGGTCGTGCACCGGGTGACGTCGTCGATGTGCGAGTAGGCAGCGAGCGAGGCGGCGAGACCCTTGCCCGGCACCGGGAGTCCGGGCGCCACGGTCAGTTCGGCGATCAGCGCTCCGTCGGCGGAGACCGAACCGCGCTTGGTGCTGCTGTCGTGGTCGGCGTCGAAGTCGGCGAGGGTCTTCGGGAAACCCCAGATGCCGCGCCCCGCCGCGAGAGTGAAGTCTCCGTCGACGGGCAGGTGGTGGATGAGTGCACCGGCCTGCCCGCCGACCAAACTCCGCCAGTCGCCGACGATGCCGTCGCCGCGGTTGTGATGGTTGCGGACGAGGAAGCACACCCCGAACTCGTTGTACGGGCCGAGGTCCCCGTCGACGTAGTCCACGAAGACGAGCGTGCAGATCCCGCGGCCCGGCCGGTACTGCAGGATCTCGAGCCCGGTGTGGGCGACGAGTTCCTGCGCGGGGCGCACGGGAACCGAGAACATCCCCATGAACGCCGTGGCCGTTCGGACCTGCACGGGCATCGTGACCGGTTTGCCCAGCACCAGATGCGTCGTCGTCTCGCTCATCGCTGCCTTCCGGAAGTCGGACGTGCGTACCCCGACAATGAGAACACGTTCCAGTTCCGGAGGGAAGGGATCAGGCGGGGGCGCCGATATTCATCTCGTCGGGATGCGCGCCCACCCGCGTGCCGTCGTCGAGCGTGTCGAGTTCGCTGAGGTCGAGCTCGTCGAGTTCGAAGTCGAAGACGTCGATGTTCTGGGAGATGCGCTGCTCGTGCACCGACTTCGGGATGACGATCAGCCCGTTCTGCAGATGCCAGCGAATCAGCACCTGCGCGGCCGACTTGCTGTGACGGTCGGCGATGCGGGTGACGATCGGGTCGACGAGCAGGGTGTTCGGCTTCGAGTTCGGACCCCAGCCCGAGTTGCTCGTGCCTCCGAGCGGGCTCCACGACTCCACGGCGATGCCGTGTTCGGACGCGAACCGGCGGATCTCCTGTTGCGACAGGTGCGGATGCAACTCCACCTGGTCCACCGCCGGCAGCAGCCCGCCGCGATCGACCAGCAACTGCAGGTGGTGCGGTTCGAAGTTGCACACTCCGACCGCCTTCGCACGCCCGGACTCGGCGATCTTCTCGAGGGCGTCCCAGGTGCGCAGGATCCGTTCGCGGTCCTGCAGCGGCCAGTGGATCAGGTACAGGTCGACGTACTCGGTGCCCAGCTTCTTCAGGCTCGTGTCGAAGGCCTTCAGCGCCGGCTCGTAACCCTGATCGGAGTTCCACAGCTTGGTGGTGACGAAGATGTCCTCGCGCGGCACCGACGACGCGGCGAGCGCGCGCCCGACGCCTTCCTCGTTGCCGTAGGCCGCGGCCGTGTCGATGTGCCGGTAACCGGCCTCGTCGATCGCGTATCGGACCGCGTGTTCGGTCTCGTCGTTGGTGGCCTGCCAGACTCCCAGGCCCAGCTGCGGGATCGTCGTTCCGGAATTCAGCGTGATCGTGGGAGGTGTCATCTCTCCGACGTTAGCGAGCCGCCGCGGTGGGCGCGAGGAATCCCGGACGATCAGGTGTTCTCCGGCCCGCGGGCGTCGAGGCGGGCGTCGAGTTCATCCGCCGGACCTCGGGGGACGGGACGCGAGCAGCGCCGCCCACGCCTCGACCTCCCGGCGGCTCGTCAGCCGCACGACCGGCAGCTCGGGACGCTCGGCGAGCGCGGTGAGGACGCGGTCGCGATACCCGCCGTGGGTGCGCCACGCCCAGCGCACGATGTGGTCGTGATCGCGGAAGAAGGTGTGCAGGGGCGGTTCGATGTTGCCGTTCCACAGTTCTTCCCGGCGCACCCGGCGTCGCAGCGTCCGCCACACCACCTGGCGCATCACCGTGCTCCGCGGCAGGTCGAGCCACACCATCAGGTCGGCGCGCTCGACGAGCAGCGGCCGCACCGCGGTGTACTGCCACTCCGTCACCCAGCGAGACTGCGCGGTGAACTCCTCGACGTCGTCGCGGAAGGACGGACGCGGCGTCCAGTTCGGACCGTGATGGAGCCCGTCGATCTCGACGTGCGGAAGGTCGAGGATCTCCCCGATCCTCGCGGCGAGGGTCGTCTTGCCGGAACCGGACGTCCCCGCCACGAGGACGCGGCGGGGACGAACGGGAAGTGGAACCGAGGAGTCGAGGAGGCGCATCACCGATCTTTCGCAGGGATCGCCGCCGACGATATTGCTCAGGCGGAGACCGCGCTCAGGTATTCGCGCGGTTGCCCGAACAACTGGGCGCTGCCGTGCGCCCGCTTGAAGAACAACTGCGCGTCGTGCTCCCAGGTGATCGCGATCCCGCCGTGCAGTTGCACGGCCTCCGACGCGACCTGCTGGAAGGCCTCCGAACAGTAGATCTTCGCCGCGTACGCGTCCTGCGGATCCTGCGACAACGCAGCCGCATACGACATCGACCGCGCCGTCTCCACGAGCGCGTACATGTCGGCCATGCGGTGCTTGAGCGCCTGGAACGACCCGATCGCGCGACCGAACTGCTTGCGGTTCTTCGCGTAGTCGACGGTCAGGTCGAGCACGGCCTGCGCGGCGCCCACCTGCTCGGCCGACAGGGCGATCGCCGCGGACGCCCGCAACCGGTCGACGAGATCGTCGGACGACGCCAGGCGACGACCGGTCACCGCCGAGAACGACACCTCCGCGAGGGAACGCGTGGGATCCATCGTGGGCACGCGGCGCCGCGACACCCCGTCGGTCTCCGGATCGACCTCGAACAGGCCGACCGTGTCACCGTCGGCGGCGAGCACGAGCAGGGTGGACGCGATGTCGCCGCCGAGCACGTAGTGCGCGGTCCCGGTCAGCACGTCGCCCTCGGCGCTCACGCCGGGACGCTGCCAGCCGGCGGCCGACGCCCAGCACACCGCGACGACCTCACCGGCCGCGATACCAGGGAGCAGACGCGCCGCCGCGTCGGCGTCACCGGACAGCAGCACGGTCTGCGCCGCGAGCACCGCCGACCCCAGGAACGGCGACGGCGTGAGCGTGCGGCCGAGTTCCTCGAGCACCACGTGGGTCTCGACCCACGAGGCGCCCACACCGTCGTATTCCTCGGGAACGGCGAGGGCCGCGACCCCGACCTGTTCGACGAGCATCGTCCACAGTTCGTCGTCGTACCCGCCTGCGGTGGTGATCGCCCGCCGGACGGCAGCCGAATCGGAGTGCTTGGCGAGCAGGGTGCGCACCGAGTCCCGCAGTGCGGCGCGCTCTTCCGTCTCGAACGTCACGACGCCTCGCTCTCGAGTGCCGCGACCACGCGTGCCCGGTGCTCGTCGGGGGTGCCCCACGCGGTGACGAGCGCGCGGACCTTCGTGATCCACAGCGACAGATCGTATTCCTGGGTGTAGCCGATGGCGCCGTGCACCTGCAGGGCCGTACGCGCGGCGAGATAGGCGGCGTCGCCGCACGCGACCTTCGCGGCCGAGACATCCCGGGACGCGGTGGACAGCTCGTCGCGGACGGCGATGGCCGCGCCGTGCAGCAGCGGACGTGCCATCTCCAGCGCGACCGCCACCTCGGCGAGATGGTGCTTGACCGCCTGGAAGGAGCCGATCGCGCGACCGAACTGCTTGCGTTGCTGCGCGTACTCGACGGTGGTGTCGAGCAGGGTCCGGCCCAGGCCCTGGAGCTGAGCTGCGGACGCGAGGACACCGATGTCGAAAGCCGCAGCGGTATCGGCGGATCCGAGCGACTCGCCGACGGTGAGCGAGGCGAGCGTGCGCGACCGATCGACCGACTCGCGCGTGTCTCCGGCGGTGCCGACCGAAACGGTGCCGCCGGCCACGTGCAGCGCGAGGTCGGCGACGTGCGCGTCGACCGCGTACGGCGCGTGGGGGAGCATCGCGACGGTGGCGAGCGAGCCGGCGGCAAGAGGACCGAGACGCTCGGGTGCCACGGCGGCGAGCAGAACCGGTGCCACCGCGACGGTTTCGACCACCGGGCCGGGTACGGCGTGGCGGCCGAGCTGTTCGACGGCGACGACGAGGTCGACCGCGTCGGCCCCGAGGCCGTCGTGCTCCTCGGCGACGAGCAGACCGTTGACGCCGGTCTCGGCCAGTCGCTCCCACACCTGCAGACCCGGTGCCGTGTCGCCGCTGTTCCATGCACGGATCACCTGCGGCATGTCCGACTTGGTGAGCAGGGCGTCGATACTGGACGCGAAGTCCTCATGGGACTCGTCGAGTGCGAATCTCATCGATCACCCCTCGGAAGGCCGAGCAGCCGCTCGGCGATGACGTTCTTCTGGATTTCGTTGGTACCGGCGTAGATCGGGCCCGACAGCGAGAACAGATAACCGTCGGTCCAGCCGTCGACGAGTTCGGCGTCCGCGCCTTGCAGGTCGAGCGCCGTCTCGTGCGCGGCGATGTCCCACTCGGACCAGAACACCTTGTTGATCGACGATTCGGCGCCGAGCTGCCCGCCTGCGGTCAGGCGCGTGACGGTCGCCCAGGTCGACAGCTCGTAGGCGCGGGCCCCGATCCACGCGTCGGCGACGCGGTTGCGCAGCGCGGTGTCGCCGTGGAGGTCGGATTCGCCGTAGGCGCGCAGCAGCCGGTCGGTGGCCGCCAGGAAACGGCCCGGCGCACGCAGCGACAGACCGCGCTCGTTGGAGGCGGTGCTCATCGCGACCCGCCATCCCTCGTTCACCGCACCGATCACACCGGACTCACCGGGACGCTCCGGGTCGTCGGGGACGAAGACGTCCTCGAGGAAGATCTCCGCGAAGCCCGGCTCACCGTCGAGCTGCGGGATCGGTCGCACGGTGACGCCCTCGGCCCGCAGATCGAACATGAAGTAGGTGATGCCCTTGTGCCGCTGGGCCTCCGGGTCGGAGCGGAACAGACCGAAGCCCATGTCGGCGTAGGACGCCCGCGAGCTCCACGTCTTCTGGCCGTTGAGCAGCCAGCCGCCGTCGACCTTCGTGGCGGTAGAGCGCAGCGACGCGAGGTCGGAGCCGGACTCGGGTTCCGACCAGGCCTGGGCCCAGATGTCGTCGGCCCGGGCCATGCGCGGCATGATGCGGGCGAGCTGCTCGGGGTGGGCGTGCTCGAACAGGGTGGGGGCGAGCAGGAAGATGCCGTTCTGGCTCACCCGGCCGGGTGCACCGGCGCGGTAGTACTCCTCCTCGAACACGACCCACTGCTCGAGGGTCGCGTCGCGGCCGCCGAGTTCCTCGGGCCAGGAGACGACCGACAGGCGTGCATCGGCGAGGGTCCGCTCCCACTGCCGGTGTTCTTCGAAGCCCTCGGCCGTGTCCATCGACTTCAGCGGCGTCTTGGGGACGTTCTCGGCGAGGAAGGCGCGTACCTCGTCGCGGAACGCGAGGGTGGTGTCGTCGAGCTGCAGATCCACTACTTCGCCCCTTCCACCGGACGGGCGCTCGCGGCCATCGACTTGGCGTTCATGCCGCCGAGCGAGTCGGCTCCGACCTCGGCGTTGTGCGCGTGTGCGA
The DNA here is from genome assembly GCF_002215235.1 of Rhodococcus sp. BUPNP1. Taxonomy (NCBI): domain Bacteria; kingdom Bacillati; phylum Actinomycetota; class Actinomycetes; order Mycobacteriales; family Nocardiaceae; genus Rhodococcus; species Rhodococcus sp. BUPNP1. Next base: position 249,459 of record NZ_NERM01000006.1, on the reverse strand, counting down.
AGTGGTGCAGGCCGAAGACCGAGTCCATGCCGTTGCGCATGCCCATCTGGTCCTCGCACTGGTTGACGGCGCGCTTGGTGAGCGCGAGACCGAAGCGCGGCATCTCCGCGATGCGGGCGGCGAGGGCGAGGGTCTCGTTCTCGAGTTCCTCACGCGGCACGACGCGGCTGACCATGCCCACCTCGTAGGCGCGCTGGGCACTGAAACGGTCGCCGGTGTAGAGGATCTCCTTCGCGAAGCGCGTTCCGAGGATCCACGGGTGCGCGAAGTACTCGACACCCGGGATGCCCATGCGCACCACGGGATCGGAGAAGAAGGCGTCCTCGGACGCGACGATCAGGTCGCACACCCACGCCAGCATGAGACCGCCGGCGATGCAGGCGCCCTGCACCGACGCGATGGTGGGCTTGGGGATCTCGCGCCAGCGGCGGCACATCCCCAGGTAGACCTCCATCTCACGGGCGTAGCGCTGGTCGCCGCCGGGCTTGTCGACGTGGTCCCACCACATCACGGCCTTGTTGTCGTAGTGGACGTGGTGGTCGCGGCCCGGGGTGCCCAGATCGTGGCCGGCGGAGAAGTGCTTGCCGTTGCCGGCCAGCACGATCACCTTGACCTCGTCGTCCTCGACGGCCCTCTCGAAGGCGGCGTCGAGCGCGTAGGTCATGACCGAGTTCTGGGCGTTGCGGTAGTCGGGTCGGTTGAGAGTGACGATCGCGACGCCGTCGCGCACCTCGTAGGTGACGACATCGGGCTCGAACGGGACGGTCATGACTTCTCCTCACGCAGAACGTTCTTCAGTACCTTGCCGGACGGATTTCGGGGTAGCGCATCGACGAACCGAACCGATCGCGGCGCTTTGAAGTTGGCGAGTTTCTCTCGGGCATACGCGATCACGTCGTCCTCGGTGAGCGGATGTCCGTCCAGCGGGACCACGAACGCCCGGCCGACCTCACCCATGCGCTCGTCGGGGACACCGATCACCGCGACCTCGTGGACTCCCGGCAGACGCAGCAGTGCCGCTTCGACCTCCGCCGGATAGACGTTGAATCCGCCGCTGATGTACATGTCCTTGAGGCGGTCGGTGATGTCGAGATAGCCGCGCTCGTCGAGGGTTCCGACGTCACCGGTGTGCAGCCATCCGTCCTCGTCGACGGTCTTGGCGGTGGCCTCGGGATCGTCGAGATAACCGAGCATGACGTTCGGGCCGCGCAGCAGGATCTCACCCTTGTCGCCGATGCGCACCTCGAACTCGGCGGTGGCGCGTCCGGACGAAGTGGAGACGGTGACGGGATCGTCGTCGGTGCGGCACATCGTCGCGACGACCGCCTCGGTCTGCCCGTAGGCGGTGAGCACCGCGTCGAAGCTCAGTTCGTTCTGCATGCGTTCGACGAGGGAGACGGGCACGGGTGCGGCGCCGGTGACGGCGATGCGCAGGTTGCTCAGGTCGTACTCGCCGCGACGCGGGTGGTCGAGGATGGACTGGTAGATCGTCGGGGCGCCCGGGAGCACGCTGATGCGCTCGGCCGCGACCATCGCCATGACCTTCTCCACGTCGAAGGTCGCGAGGGGGATGACGGTGGAGCCCTCGAGCAGTGCGGCGACGAAACCGGCCTTGTACCCGAAGCTGTGGAAGAACGGGTTGATGATCAGGTAGTTGTCGTCGGTCGTCAGTTCGGCGCACTCAGCCCACGCCTGCGCGACACCGATGCACTGACGGTGGGCGCTGAGCACGCCCTTGCTGCGGCCGGTCGTGCCCGAGGTGAACAGGATGTCGGAGACGTCGTCGGGGGTCACGGCCGCGGCGCGCGCGTCGGCTTCGGTGCGGGCGGCGTCGGTGGCGGAGGACAGGAAGTCCGCCCACTCGACGACCCCGTCGGTCGGCGCGTCGTTCCCGCCCAGCGGGACCCGCACGGTCGTCGGGATCGACAGTTCCGGCGCGGCCTTGCTCAGTTCGGTGTACCGGTTGCTGCCGAGGAACTCGCCGACCACGACGAGAGCCTCGGGGCGGACGCGCTCGACGACGTCGGCGGCCTCGCTTCCGGTGTAGCGGGTGTTGAGGGGTACGACGACACCGCCGGCCCAGTGCGCGCCCAGGGCCGCGATCACCCAGTGGAACGTGTTGGGCGACCAGATGACGACGCGCGCACCGCGTTCGACGCCGCGGGCGACGAGCGCCGCGGCGAAATCGCGGACGTGGTCGCGCAGTTGTGCGAAGGTCAGCCGGGTGTCGCCGTCGGCGATCGCGAGCAGGTCCGGCCAGGTGTCGGCGGCACGTACGAGTGCGGCCGGAGTGGTTCTCGGTCGTGTGTTCACAGAGCTCCCTACCTAGCAATTGCTTGGTAGGTTATCGTACGGATGTGCACGAGAGCGAGAGCCAGGAAAATGCGGAGTTCGCAGCCACCGTTCGGCAGTGGCTCGAAGACAACCTGACCGGCGAGTTCGCCGAGCTCAGGGGCAAGGGCGGACCCGGAAGCGAACACGAGTTCTTCGAACAGCGACTCGCGTGGGACCGGCATCTGGCCGCTGCCGGATGGACCTGCATCGGCTGGCCCACCGAGTACGGCGGTCGCGGCGCGAGCATGGATCAGCGCGTGATCTTCCACGAGGAGTACGCGAAGGCGAACGCCCCCGCGCGCGTCAACCACCTCGGTGAGGAACTGCTCGGGCCCACCCTCATCGCGTTCGGGACCGAGGAGCAGAGGCAGCGCTTCCTGCCCGGCATCCGCAACGTCACTGAACTGTGGGCGCAGGGCTACTCGGAACCGGGAGCCGGCTCCGACCTCGCCAACGTCTCCACCACCGCCCGCCTCGAGGGCGACAAGTGGGTGATCAACGGCCAGAAGGTCTGGACGTCGCTCGCACACGTCGCACAGTGGGCCTTCGTCGTCGCGCGGACCGAACCCGGTTCGAGCCGTCATCACGGCCTGAGCTTCCTGCTCGTACCCCTCGACCAGCCCGGCGTCACGGTGCGGCCCATCCAGCAGCTCACCGGCACCTCCGAGTTCAACGAGGTCTTCTTCGACGACGCCGTCACCGACGCCGACCTCGTCGTCGGTGCCCCCGGCGACGGATGGAAGGTCGCGATGGGTCTGCTGACCTTCGAACGCGGCGTCTCCACCCTCGGGCAGCAGATCGGCTTCGCCCGCGAACTCGACGGCATCGTCTCCGTCGCCGAGAGCAACGGTGCGATCGACGATCCGCACCTCCGCGAGCGCATCGCCCGCGCGCGGATCGGACTGCGGGTCATGCGCGCCCACGCCCTGCGTACCCTCGGCGACGCCGACCCTGGTCAGGCGTCGGTCGCGAAACTGCTGTGGGCGAACTGGCATCGCGATCTGGGTCAGCTCGCCATGGACGTGCAGGGTGCGTCGTCGCTCGTCGGCCCCGATCACGACCATGCCGGAAATCCCTCCGAGATCACCGATCCCGAGCATCTCGAGCTCGCAGAGTGGCAGCGGCTGTTCCTGTTCACCCGCGCCGACACCATCTACGGCGGATCCAACGAGATCCAGCGCAACATCATCGCCGAGCGCGTGCTCGGCCTTCCCCGGGAGGCACGTCCGTGACCGCTTCACCCCGCCCCGCATCCCCGCTCGCGACCCCGCCGGTCGAGACCCCCGGCCACGGCCTGCTCCGCGACAAGAAGGTCGTGGTCACCGCCGCCGCCGGCACCGGCATCGGATTCGCCACCGCGCGCCGCGCGCTGCTCGAGGGCGCCGACGTGCTCGTCTCCGACTTCCACGAGCGCCGGCTCGGCGAGTCCGCGGAGAAGCTCGCGGCCGAGTTCCCCGAACAGCAGGTCGCGACGATCGTGTGCGACGTGTCGTCCACCGAGCAGGTCGACGCCCTCATCGCCGGCGCCGCCGACCAGCTCGGCCGCATCGACGTGCTCGTCAACAACGCCGGACTCGGCGGGGAGACGCCCGTCGTCGAGATGACCGACGAGGAATGGGATCGCGTCCTCGACATCACCCTCACCAGCACCTTCCGCGCGACCCGCGCCGCGCTGCGCTACTTCCGTTCGGTCGACCACAACGGAGTGCTCGTCAACAACGCGTCGGTCCTCGGCTGGCGCGCGCAGCACTCGCAGGCGCACTACGCGGCGGCGAAGGCCGGCGTCATGGCCTTGACCCGCTGCTCCGCGATCGAGGCCGCCGAATACGGCGTGCGCATCAACGCCGTCGCCCCGTCCATCGCCCGGCACCCCTTCCTCGCGAAGGTCACCAGCGAGGAACTGCTCGACAACCTCGCCGCCGGTGAGGCCTACGGCCGCGCCGCCGAGGTCTGGGAGGTCGCGGCGACCATCGCGATGCTCGCCAGCGACTACACGACCTATCTGACCGGCGAGGTCGTGTCGGTCTCCTCGCAGCGCGCATGACCCCGCCCTCGGTCGGCTTGAAAGGATGTCCGTCATGACTCCCTCACGCGACGACACCTCCAGCAAGTCCGGACGCCGCGCGGAACTGCTCGACATCGCAGCCGACCTGTTCGCGTCGCGCGGTGTGCGGGCCACGACCGTGCGCGACATCGCCGATGCCGCCGGCATCCTTTCCGGCAGCCTCTACCACCATTTCGATTCGAAGGAGTCGATGGTCGACGAGATCCTGCGCGCATTCCTCGGCGACCTGTTCGACAGCTACCGCAAGATCGTCGCGTCCGACCTGCCGTCGCGTGACACGCTCGCAGCGCTGGTGACGACCTCCTACGAGGCGATCGACCGGTCGCACGCCGCCGTCGCCATCTACCAGGGTGAGGCCAAGCATCTCGAAGGCGACCGCTTCGCCTACATCGGTGAACTCAACATCGAGTTCCGCGACCTGTGGGTGGGCGTGATCGAACGCGGCGTCGCCGACGGTTCCTTCCGTCCGGATCTCGACGTCGAACTCGTCTTCCGGTTCCTGCGCGACACGGTCTGGGTCGCGGTCCGCTGGTACCGCCCGGGGGGCGCGCTCAGCATCGACCAGGTTGCCCAGCAATACCTTTCCATCGTTCTCGACGGACTGTCGAACCAGAATTCTTCCTAAGGAGACATCATGACCGAGGCCTACATCGTCGACGCGGTGCGCACCCCCATCGGCAAGAAGAAGGGTGGGCTCGCGGACGTGCACCCGGCCGACCTGGGCGCGCACGTGATCAAGGCGCTCGTCGAGCGCACGGGCATCGACCCCGCCGACGTCGACGACGTGGTGTTCGGTTGCGTCGACGCCATCGGCGGCCAGGCCGGCAACATCGCCCGCACCGCGTGGCTGGCCGCCGGTTACCCGCAGCACGTACCCGGCGTGACCGTCGACCGTCAGTGCGGGTCGAGCCAGCAGGCCCTGCACTTCGGCGCCCAGGCGATCCTCAGCAACACCGCCGACCTCATCGTCGCCGGCGGCGTGCAGAACATGACGCAGATCCCGATCTCCGCAGCCATGATCGTCGGACAGCAGTACGGCTTCGACACCCCCTTCGGCGGGTCGACCGGCTGGACCGAGCGCTACGGCAGCGACGAGGTCTCGCAGTTCAAGGGCGCCGAGATGATCGCCGAGAAGTGGGACCTCAGCCGCGAGGAACTCGAGAAGTGGGCGCTGCAGAGCCACGAGCGCGCCAAGGCTGCCATCGCCGAGGGACGCTTCGAGAACGAGATCGTGCCGCTCGGTGATGCGGCCGTCGACGAGGGCCCGCGCGAGACCAGCCTCGAGAAGATGGCGTCGCTGCAGCCGCTCGTCGAGGGTGGTCGTCTCACCGCCGCCGTCGCCAGCCAGATCTCCGACGGTGCGTCCGCGGTGCTGCTCGCCTCCGACGAGGCCGTGAAGAAGTACGGATTGAAGCCCCGCGCGCGCATCCACCACCTCAGCGCCCGCGGCGACGACCCGATCTTCATGCTCACCGCTCCCATCCCGGCGACGCAGTACGCCCTCGAGAAGACCGGTCTGACGATCGACGACATCGATCTCATCGAGATCAACGAGGCCTTCGCCCCCGTCGTCCTGGCGTGGATCAAGGAGATCGGCGCCGACCCGTCGAAGGTCAACGTCAACGGCGGGGCGATCGCCCTCGGCCACCCGCTCGGCGCGACCGGCACCAAGCTGATGGCGACGCTGCTCAACGAGCTCGAGCGCACCGGTGGCCGCTACGGCCTGCTCACCATCTGCGAGGGTGGCGGCACCGCCAACGTGACCATCATCGAACGCGTCTGATCCACCCCTTCACATCCGCGCGCCCGTTCGTCATCCGCTGCAGCAATTGCGGTAGCGGGTGGACGGCGGGCGCGCGGATGTTCTGTTCGGCACTGTATGGTCCGGCCCTCGAGCGGCGTCTACCCTCGAAGCATGTGCCGGAACATCACGGAGCTGCGCGGACTCGAGCCGGCTGCGACCGCCGAGGAGATCGAGGCGGCCGCGCGGCAGTACGTCCGTAAGGTCAGCGGGATCCACAAACTCTCCGACGCCACCCGGGAGCCGTTCGAACAGGCCGTCGCCGAAGTGACCGCAACGACGACGAGACTGCTCGAGTCCCTTCCCGAACGGCGGCAGCCACCGCCGACGGTTCCACCGCTGCGTCGGCCCGAGGTGCAAGCCAGGATCGCCGCACGCGGCTGATCGATTCCGGTTCCTTCATCGACGCGCGCGGGTAGCGTGACGCTGGTCGAGATTCGAGCACGTTCGAGGCCCGTCGCGACCTCCGCGGATCCGCGGCGAGCCTGGTGAGGAGCCGATATGGCCGTGGACCCGGCGCCGCCGACCAGCAGCGAAGTGGAATATCTCCGGACCGACCCCGATCTTCCACCGGTCGGTGTCGTCGACCGGACACCGATATCACCCACCGCGCGGATCGTCTTTCTCGTACTCGCGATTCTGGGGGCGGTCGCCTGGTCGATCATCGCGCTGGTACGCGGCGAGGAGATCAACGCCGTCTGGTTCGTCATCGCTGCGGTCTGCACCTATCTCGTCGCCTATCGCTTCTACGCGAAGTTCATCGAGCGCAGGATCGTGCAGCCGCGCGACGATCGTGCGACACCCGCCGAGGAACTGGAGAACGGCAAGGACTACATGCCGACCGACCGTCGGGTGTTGTTCGGCCACCACTTCGCCGCCATCGCCGGCGCCGGCCCCCTCGTCGGTCCGGTTCTCGCTGCGCAGATGGGTTATCTGCCCGGCACGATCTGGATCATCGTCGGTGTGGTCTTCGCGGGGGCGGTCCAGGACTTCCTCGTCCTGTGGATCTCGTCGCGCCGCCGCGGACGCAGCCTCGGTCAGATGGCTCGTGAGGAACTCGGGCCGATCGGTGGTGTCGCGGCACTCATCGCGGTCTTCGTCATCATGATCATCCTCATCGCGGTGCTCGCGCTGGTGGTTGTGAACGCGCTCGCCGACAGCCCGTGGGGTCTGTTCTCCATCGCGATGACCATCCCCATCGCGCTGTTCATGGGGGTCTACCTCCGGTATCTGCGTCCCGGCAAGGTCGCGGAGGTGTCGCTGATCGGCGTCGTGCTGTTGCTCGTCGCGATCATCGCGGGTGGCTGGGTCGCCGAGACCGACTGGGGCGCCGACTGGTTCACCCTCTCACCGGTGACGATCTCGTGGCTGATGATCGCCTACGGATTCGCGGCGTCGGTGTTGCCGGTCTGGCTGCTGCTCGCCCCGCGCGACTATCTGTCGACCTTCATGAAGGTCGGCACGATCGTCCTGCTCGCCATCGGGATCCTCATCGCACGCCCGAGTCTGGAGATGCCCGACATCACGTCGTTCGCGATCGACGGCGACGGTCCGGCGTTCGCGGGATCGCTGTTCCCGTTCCTGTTCATCACCATCGCGTGCGGTGCGCTCTCGGGATTCCACGCGCTGATCTCCTCGGGGACCACTCCGAAGCTGATCGAGAAGGAGAAGCAGATCCGGCTCATCGGCTACGGTGGCATGCTCACCGAGTCGTTCGTCGCGATCATGGCGCTGGTCACCGCGTGCATCATCGACCAGCACCTGTACTTCACGCTCAACGCTCCCGTCGCCGTCACCGGAGGCACCCCGGAAACCGCCGCCGCCTACGTCAACGGTCTCGGACTGGGATCGCCGGACATCACGCCCGAGCAGATCTCCGCCGCCGCGGAGGGCGTGGGGGAGGAGTCGATCATCTCCCGTACGGGTGGCGCACCGACGCTCGCGTTCGGCATGTCCCAGGTACTCAGCGACCTGTTCGGCGGCGACAGCCTCAAATCGTTCTGGTACCACTTCGCAATCATGTTCGAGGCGCTGTTCATCCTCACGACCGTCGACGCAGGAACGCGTGTCGCGCGGTTCATGCTCTCGGATTCGCTCGGCAACTTCGGTGGCCCGGCCCGTCGCTTCAAGGATCCGTCCTGGCGTCCCGGTGCGTGGCTGTGCTCCGCCGTGGTCGTCGGCCTGTGGGGTGCGATCCTGCTGATGGGCGTCACCGACCCGCTCGGTGGCATCAACACCCTCTTCCCGCTGTTCGGCATCGCCAACCAGTTGCTCGCCGCGATCGCCCTGACGGTCGTGCTCACCATCGTCGTGAAGAAGGGATTGGTGAAGTGGGCCTGGATCCCAGGTGTGCCGTTGGTGTGGGATCTGATCGTGACGATGACGGCGTCGTGGCAGAAGATCTTCTCCGGCGACCGCGCGGTCGGGTACTGGGCCCAACACCGGGCCTTCGTCGACGCGAAGAACTCCGGCGCAACCACATTCGGTTCGGCGAAGACGGTCGACGAGATCGATGCCGTCATCCGCAACACGTTCATCCAGGGCACACTGTCGATCGTGTTCGCGGGCCTCGTGTTGATCGTCGTCGTGGCCGGGGTGGTGGTGTGCATCAGATCGATCCGCGCCGGAGGTATGCCCACCACCGAGACACCCGACGTCCCGTCGAAGATCTTCGCGCCCGCCGGTTTCGTGCCCACACCGGCCGAGCGGGAACTGCAGAAGGAGTGGGACGAGCTGATCGCGTCGGGCAAGGTCCGGGCTCCGGGTGCCGCGCACACCCATGCCTCGCACCACGGGGACGGAGGGCCGTCGTGATCGCCGTGCTGCGCCGCGCGTGGTGGTGGATCGGTGCCGTCATGGGCGACCACGACTACGCGCGGTACGTCGAACTGCACCGCCGGCAGCATCCCGATCGACCACCGCTGAGCGAACGCGACTACTGGCGGGAGCGGCACGCCGCGGCCGACGCGAACCCGGGAAGCCGATGCTGTTGAGCGGGGGAGGACGGACATGACGAAGTACGAATCGATCCGCGTCGAGACGCGCGATCGGGTAACGACCGTCATCATGGCCCGCCCCGAGCATCGGAACGTCGCGAGTGTGACATCACCGAATTTCCACAGACCTGTATCCGCAACGATCGTCGATCTGCCTACGAGCAGTTCGGTCGTTCCGAACCCGAGGCGATCGCATTCGAATTCATGGTCGGCACGGATTCCCTCGGCAGCGACGCGGCCGGTGGTGCCGCACGGTTCGCGTCCAGGGGAAGGTGGACACGGTTCGTTCTCCTGACCCGATTCCTCGACACTGTGGGAGGCGTTGTGCACGAATCAGTACCTGTTTCCGGTGATGCGTGGCCGAGTCTGCGGACGGTGGAATGGGCCGACACACGCGACACCCTCCACATGTGGTTGCAGATCGTCGGCAAGATCCGCATGGCGCATGCGCCGACGGTCAACCACTGGTGGCAGACGACGCTGTACGTCACACCACGAGGTCTGGGCACCTCGTCGATTCCGTATGGGCGCACCGTCTTCGACATGGAATTCGACCTCTTCGAACACCGTCTGCACATCCGTGCGGGCGACGGTCGCAGTCGTTCGGTGCCTCTCGTCGCACAGCCGGTGGCGGAGTTCTACACCCGCACCCTCGAAGCGCTGGACGAACTGGGCATCGCGACCCGCATCCATGGCACACCCAACGAGGTGGATCCGGCGATCCCGTTCGCTCGGGACCGTGAGCACGACAGCTACGACGGCGAGGCCGCTCACCTCTTCTGGCGGCAGCTCGTGCAGGCTCATCGCGTCCTGCAGGTGTTCCGGGCGGAGTTCCTCGGCAAGGTCAGTCCGGTGCACTTCTTCTGGGGAGCGATGGACCTCGCGTGCACCCGGTTCTCCGGACGTACCGCCCCGCCGCACCCCGGCGGGATCCCGAACTGCCCCGACCGGGTGATGACGGAGGCCTACTCGCACGAGCTCAGCAGCTGCGGGTTCTGGCCGGGTGGTGGGGACGAAGGAGCGTTCTATTCCTACGTCTATCCGGGGCTCGACGGTTTCGACGATTCCCCGGTGCGGCCGGACGCCGCCCACTATTCCGCCGAGCTGGGGGAGTTCGTGTTGCCCTACGAGGCGGTGCGGACCGCGGCCGATCCCGATGCGGAACTGATGGACTTCCTGCACAGCACCTACGAGGCCGCTGCCCGCCTCGGTGCGTGGGATCGGGACGCTCTCGAGCGTCGGCCCGGCGACCGGTGACAGGTACCGTCACGAAACTTGTTGCAGCAGAGTTCGATTCGAGACCTTTTGAACTCCGGGATTGCTGAACGGGAGAGGGCAGGGATGACGCAGTACGAGTCGATCCGCGTCGAGACACGCGACCGGGTGACGACCGTGATCATGGCCCGTCCCGAGCGCCGGAACGCGGTCGACGGTCCGATGGCCGCCGAACTCGCCGACGCGTTCCGGACCTTCGACACCGACCCCGACGCCGATGTCGCAGTCCTCTTCGGAGAGGGCGGGAACTTCTGTGCGGGTGCGAATCTCGAGGCCATCGGCACCGAGGAGCAGAATGTCCTCGATGAGGGCGGCGACGGACCGATGGGACCGACACGCATGGCGCTGTCGAAACCGGTGATCGCGGCGGTGGAGGGCTACGCGGTGGCCGGCGGACTCGAACTGGCGATCTGGTGCGATCTGCGGGTGGCGTCCGCCGATGCGGTGTTCGGTGTCTTCTGCCGACGATGGGGCGTGCCGTTGATCGACGGCGGGACCGTTCGGCTGCCCCGCCTCATCGGCGAGAGCCGGGCCATGGACATGATCCTGACCGGCCGCCCGGTCGATGCCGCGGAAGCACTCGACTTCGGTCTGGCCAACCGCGTGGTCGAACCGGGAACCGCGCGCGAGGCCGCCGAAGACATGGCGCGGGAGATCGCCGGCTTCCCTCAGACGTGTATGCGCAACGATCGCCGGTCGGTCCGCGCCCAGTCCGGCCGTTCCGAATCGGAGGCGATCGCATTCGAGTTCACGGTCGGCATGGAGTCCCTCGAGAGCGATGCGGCCGGTGGGGCCGCCCGCTTCGCGTCCGGAGAGGGTCGGCACGGGTCGTTCTCCTGATCCCGATTTCCCGAGCGGAACGTCCCGCCGGCTACTTCGCTACCGGAAGCGTTACGAAACTCGGTGCGGCAGGGTTCAGTTCGAGGTGCTGTGGCCGCAGTCCGCTCTCGACCAGCATCGGGCCGAGCGGCAACGAGCGCGGGACGCTCGCGGCGTAGACGTCCACCCGGATGCGGTGGCCCGGTTGCAGCACCGCCTCGGTCGGCGGCGTGCTGATGTCGAGGGCCGTCGGTTGCCCCGGGACGATCGGCTGCCGGGACTCGAGGGTCAGCACCGGATGTGCCTGCGCGTAGTCGCCGTCGGCGGTGAACGTGCTCTTCGAATCGTCGATCGCCCGCAGCGACGAGACGAGGGAACCGGTGGTGAGCACGGTGGACCGTCCGTCCGGAGCCACGTCGTTCACGGAGACCGACCAGAATCCGTCGGTGGCGTCGAGGACGGTCTCGAGGTGCACGTTGACCGGTCCCGAGAACACGGTCGGTTCGGTGACCGGCTCGCTCGTGAACGTGAGGGCCTCGACCTCGTTGAACCGGGCGTCCTTCGTGCATCCGGCGCCCAACAGCACCGCGATGCCGGCGGTGCCCTGTGCGGCCTCACGGGAACAGAAGCCGCGCAGTCCCGGGGCGACGGTGAGTCGTTGCGCGGTTTCGGGCGCCGACGTCGCGAGTGTGCCGTCGTGGAGAGCGTGCCCGGCCGTGCCGCTCGGAGCCGCCGACAGGAAGAGCTTCTCGTGGTCGACGGGGCTGCGTGGGAACTCGTCGTTCGTGACCCAACCGCCGCCCTGCTGCAGCAGGGTGACCGGGCCGTACTCGTCGATGCCGTTGTCGATGTCCTTGAGCCAGCGGTCGAACCAGGCGTGCTGGAGCGCCGTGATGTTCGGCGGATGTCCCGGGGTGCCGAATCCGGTACCGAGGATCGCGTGGTAGCCGTCGCCCATCACCAGTTGCTTGCGGCCGGGTTCGACGGGAATCCGGTTGTAGATGTCGGGCTCGCTGTTGGCGAAGATGTCGTGCCAGTTCCCGAACACGAAGGTGGGCACCTCGATCGACTCGAGTCGGGCCTGCCGTTCCTGGTAGAACGGGCCGTCCTGAGCGACCGCGAGGGCATCGGGGGAGACACCGTCGATGCTCGGCGCGGTGAGGACCTCGAAGAGTTCGGGGATCTTCGTGGCGGGGTCGGCGAGCCTGTCGCGCAACCACTGCGCGTCGAACCGGCCCTGGAGGAGGGCTTGCATATCGGGAATCCACTTGAGCCCGTTGACGAGCCCGAGCCAGGCGGGCATGAAGCCCACGCCCACGGCGCCGCCGGTGCCCACGATGTCGCGCAGCAGGTCGTTGCCGGGTTCGACGGCGAAGACCGCGTCGAGTGCCTCAGGTCGTAGGCCGGCGGCCTGGATCTGGTTGATCGCCGAATAGGACACGCCGGTCGTTCCGACGCGTCCGTTCGACCACGGTTGCTTCGCCGCCCAGTCGATGACCTCGACGGTGTCCTGCTGCTCGCGCGGACCGAGAACGTCCCACTGTCCGTGGGAGAAACCGGTGCCCCGCACGTCGACGATCACCTGCGTGTACCCGTTCTGCACGAGATCGCGGTTGAGTCCGAAGGCGCGGCCGAGTTGGGATGCCGGGGCGGCGAGTTCGGTGATGCCGTCGAAGGGGGCACCGAAGTTCAGGACGGATCCGAGTTCGTCCACGAGTGGGGCGAACTGCGGGTCCTCCATCGCCACCGACGCCAGCGTCGACAACAGTTTCGTGTACGGCGTGAGACCGAGGACGACCGGTGTGGGTTCGTCGATCGGCGTGCCGTCGGCGTGTGCGGGACGGAAGACGTTGGCGCGGAGCACCGTCCCGTCGCTCAGTGTGATGGGTACGTCCCACTCGACGGCGGTGTCGGGATAGGCGTCGGGGGCATCGACGAGGCTCTGCCAGGATGCGCCGGAGGCGCCACCGGTGGGATCGGCGGTCGCCGGTGCTGTGGATGTGATGGTGCAGGCGGCCATTGCCGCCACGACGAATGCGACCGTGCGTGATCTCACCGGGCCCCCATGCCTGCGGTAAACAGTTCCGCGCACGGTAACGCGAGCTCGGCGGATCCGTCAACGACCGTAGTCAGTCGGATCGGAACCGATGTTGTTGTCGTTGATCCCGGGAAGGATCGACAACAACGTCGGTTCCGATCGTGGGAACTATCCGGACTCGGCCATCACAGTTTCCGCCGGGAATCCATACTCTCTTTGTTTGAGAGTACTGTTCTCCCCATCGAATGGGGACGCGATCACGGAGGTGTCGATGCGAATCGGGCTCACGGGCGGAGCGTCGTCCACGGACAGGATCGTGAAGCAGGCACAGCAGGCGGAGGCCGAGGGATTCACGTCCCTGTGGTTCGCGAGCACCGTCGCGGGCGACCCGCTGGCGGCTCTCGCGGTGGCCGGTCGGGAGACCGGATCGATCGAGCTCGGCACCGCCGTGCTCCAGACCTACCCGTGCCACCCGCTGCTGCAAGCGAACCGCGCCGCGGCCGTCGCCGAGGCCATGGGCCGGCCGGGATTCACGCTCGGGCTGGGACCGTCGCACGAGCGACTGGTCCGGGACGTCTACGGACTGTCGTACGACACCCCGGGACAGAACACCGAGGAGTATATCCGGATCATCACTGCACTCCTGCGCGGTGAGGAGGTGGACTTCCGGGGCGAGGCATGGTCCACCCGCAGCGCGGGACGGATGGTCGCCGTCGCGCACGAGGTGCCCGTCCTGCTGTCCGCCATGTCGCCGCGGATGCTGCGGGTCGCGGGGGAGTACGCCGACGGGACGGTCCTGTGGATGGCGGCGCCGAAGGTGATCGAATCGCGGATCGCCCCTGCGATCCACGCGGCCGCCGCGCGGGCCGGCCGACCGGAGCCGCGCATCGTGGCGGGACTGCCCGTCGCAGTCCACGACGACGCGGACGCCGCGCGGGATGCGGTCGCCGCGACCGCCACGTCCTACGCGGGAATGCCCAGCTACCGGCGGGTCCTGGAGGAGGCGGGCGCGAGTACCCCGGCGGACATCGCCGTAGTCGGCGACGAGGAGTCGGTGCGCCGGCAGCTGCAGGGACTGCTCGATGCGGGTGTCACCGACGTCTGGGCGGCGATCGTCCCCGTCGGCGACGACCAGCGAGCCTCGCTCCGTCGCACCAGGGCTCTGCTGAGTGCGCTCACCACCGAATAGCAGCGACCCCGCCCATCCGCTCGCATTCCGGCCATCCGCTACGGAAATTCGCTGTAGCGGATGATGAATCGGCGAGCGGATGGGCGGGGTCGAAGGGAGAGCTCGGAATCAGGCGGCGGGACGCCCCTGATCGCGCAGGGCCGAGAGGGCGTCGATGCGCTCGACGGCCTCGGCGACGATGCGATCGATCAGCTCCTGGCAGCTCGGCAGGTCGTCGAGCATGCCGACGACCTGGCCCGAGGCGAGCACACCGGCTTCGGTGTTGCCCTCCACCAGGCCGGCCTTGAGGAGCATGGGGGTGTTGGCGGCCATGATGATCTGCTGCCAGGTGCGGTCGCTCGCCTTCTTCATGGCGAGGCCGTCCTTGACGATGGTCGACCACTTCATGCCCGTCATCGATTTGAACTTCGTCGCGTTCCGCGCGGCCGCGACCAGTCCCTTCGCGTAGCTCGACTTCTCGAGGCTGTTCACCAGGTCGGTGTTCAGGACGCGGTGCGGCATGCCGTCGACCTTGAGTGACACGGTGGTGTCCTGCAGGCCCCGCGAAAGGTACTGCTGCTTCACCGAATCCGGAACGGCGCTGTCGCTGGTGAGCAGGAATCGCGTACCCATCGCGATGCCGGCCGCGCCGTAGGACAGTGCGGCGGCCAGGCCGCGGCCGTCGAAGAAACCACCGGCGGCGACGACGGGGATGTCGACGGCGTCGAGGACGCTCGGCAGCAGCAGGGTCGTCGCGACGGGACCGGTGTGGCCACCGCCCTCGCCACCTTGCACGATCACCGCGTCGGCACCCCACGAGGCGACCTTCACGGCATGCTTGGCGGCACCGATCGACGGGATCACGACGATGCCGTGATCCTTCAGCTTGGCGATCAGCTCCTTCTTCGGTGCGAGCGCGAACGACGCGACCTTGACCTTCTCGCGGATCAGCAGGTCGATGCGCTCGCCGGCGTCCGAAGCGTCGGCGCGCATGTTCACACCGAACGGCTTGTCGGTGAGCGACTTCGTCTTTGCCACGGCCGCTTCGAGCTCGGGATAGGTCATCGTCGCCGACGCGAGGATGCCGAGGCCACCGGCGTTCGACGTCGCGGCGGTCAGCCGCGGGCCGGACACCCAGCCCATGCCCGTCTGAACGATGGGGTGCTCGATGCCCACGAGCTCCGTCAGTGCTGTGCGCAGGGTGCTCACAGCGCAACCTCACGGTCGCGGAGTCCCTTGGGGTCGATCACCTCTCGGATCAGACGCAGTTCCTCGGCGGTGGGTTCGCGGGTCACACCGGCCTCGTCGAGACCGGCGACCTCGAAGGACGTGTTCTCGGCGACGGTCTCGGCCTCGACACCCGGGTGCAACGAGAGCGCCCGGAAGCTGTGGCCGGGGCCGCCGAAGTCGAAGACACCGAGGTTGGTGACGACCCGCGCGATGTCCAGGAAGCGGTACGCCGGGTTCTCGGGATCGACCTTGTCGTATCCGACACCCGAGACGATGTCGACCGTGTCGACGAAGACACGCGAGGAGTGCTTGCCGACCCAGTAGCTGGTCGCGTGGTTGATCGTGTTGCCGGGAGCCCCACGCACACCGAACATCTGACGCGTCGGCTGCTGGAGCGGACCGAAGGCCGACAGGTTCTGGTTGCCGTACCGGTCGATCTGGTTGGCGCCCATCACGACGTGGCGGCGACCCGACGCGACGACGTCGAACACCTTGCGGAACGGCATCCAGCCTTCGATCGGTGCCTTCGCGCCGAGTGCCGGGACGTCGGCGAGGATGAGTGCTTCACCGTCGGTGATCAGCAGGTCGGGCTCGGTGGTGAGCTTGGCCAGGCGTGCACCGATCTGCGGCAGTGTCGCCATCGGGCTCGCCATGATCTCGCCGGCACCCGAGAAGATGTCGGCGCATGCGATCGCGCAGTACTCGGCGCGGGTCACGGTCTCGGTGGTGGTCATGCCTGCTCCTGTGCGAACTTCTGGACTGCGGCCTGGTAGTCGTCCTCGCTGCCCGAGAGGAAGCGGTCGACGAATGCCTGCCATGCCTCGGGGTCCTTGGCGGACTCGGCGTAGTGGCGCTGGAACTTCTCGTCGCGGCCGTAGCTGTCGCCCGCGAGGGTGAAGTGCGCCCCGTTCGGTGCTTCGACGATCCCGTCGACCATCATGCGGTTGAGCAGGAGCTGCTGGAGCGGAACCTCTTTCACGAGCTGCTCGGTCTCGACGATCTTCTCGACCGAGACGTAGCGCCGTTCGGCGGCCATGCAGTAGAGGTCGTCGAAGTACGGGTCGACACCCTGGTAGCCGGCGTTGCCGTGCTTGTCGCCGATGTTGAGGTGAACGAACGCCGCGTCGAGGTTCAGCGCCGGCATGGCGATGAGGGTCTCGGTGCCGTCCGGGCCGGGATACGGCGAGGTGACGGTCTTCAGTTCGCCTTCCCAGAAGTCGACGACGGCCGAGCCCAGGCCTGCGCGGATGGGCAGGAACGGCAGGCGTGCCGCGGCGGCCTCGAGGCCGCACTTGATCATGCCCTCGTCCATCTCACGGGCGACGATCTCGCCGCCCGTACGGGCCTTGGCGAACCACGGATCGTAGAACGGTGCCGAGTCGAGCGAGACGAATCCGTAGTAGGCCTTCTTCACCTTGCCCGCCGAGCACAGCAGGCCCAGATCGGGGCCGCCGTAGGTGACGACGGTCAGATCCTTCACGTCCGAGCGGAGGATCGCCCGCACGAGGGCCATGGGCTTGCGGCGCGACCCCCAGCCACCGAGGCCGATGGTCATTCCGCTGCGCAGCTCGCCGACCACGTCGTCGAGCGACATTCTCTTGTCACGCATGGTGTTCCGAACTCCTGGTGGTGTGTGTGGCGTCAGCTGTTGCTGCGCGGCTTTCCTGTTGCGACGAACTCGTCGCGGTGCTCGTCGGCGATGCCGGCGAGATTCAGCTCGAAGGTGAAACCCTGCTCGAGGCGGTAGCTCGTCTTCACGTCGACGGGGTCGATGCGGTTGATGGCTTCCTTCGCACGGCGGATGACGCGGGTGTCCTTCGCGGCGATCATCTCGGCGACCTCGCGTGCGGTGGTGTCGAGTTCGCTGCGCGGCACGACCTTGTACACCGAGCCGAAGTGCTCGAGCTGCTGCGCGGTGACGTTCTGCGCCGTGTAGTAGAGGGTGCGCATCATGTGCTGGGGGACGAGGCGCGCGAGATGTGTTGCGGCGCCGAGTGCACCGCGGTCGACCTCGGGCAGGCCGAAGACGGCGTCGTCGGAGGCGACGATGACGTCCGCGTTGCCGACGAGACCGATGCCGCCTCCGACGCAGAAGCCGTTGACGGCGACGATCACCGGTACCTCGCAGTCGTAGACGGCGGCGAATGCGGCGGCGCACCCGTGGTTGGCGGCGATCAGGGCGTCGAACCCTTCGGTGGCCTGCATTTCCTTGATGTCCACACCCGCGTTGAAGCCTCTGCCTTCGGCGCGCAGGATCACCGCGTGGGTGTCGAGGCTGCGCCCGGCCGTGGTGATCGCCTCGGCCAGGTCGAACCAGGCCTGTGAGGGAAGAGCGTTCACGGGCGGGAAGTCGACGGTGATCGTGGTGATACCGGCGCTGTCGGAGGTCGAGGTGATGCCCATGGCATATTCCTAACGTCTGTACCGAACCAAGCGATTGCTTGGTAAGTTAGCACAGGATAGCCGCCGGACCCAGAGGGTCGAAGCGCCGTAGGGTCGAAGTACGACCGATCATCGAGGAGAAAAGATGCCCGAAGCAGTAATCGTGTCCGCAGTACGGTCGCCGATCGGGCGAGCACGCAAGGGCTCGCTCGCGTCGATCCGCCCGGACGACCTGGCGACCCAGATGGTCGCCGCGGCGCTCGCGAAGGTCCCCGATCTCGATCCCACCGAGATCGACGACCTCATGCTCGGCTGCGGCCAACCCGCCGGACAGTCCGGCTTCAACATCGCCCGCGTGGTCGCGGTGCAGCTCGGCTACGACTTCCTTCCCGGCGTGACCGTCAACCGGTACTGCTCGTCGTCGCTGCAGACCACCCGCATGGCGCTGCACGCCATCAAGGCCGGCGAGGGCGACGTGTTCGTCTCCGCCGGCGTCGAATCGGTGTCGAGCTTCGTGACCGGCAATGCCGACGGCCTGCCCGACACCAAGAACGCGCTGTTCGACGACGCCCAGGCGCGCACCGCCAAGCTCGCCGAGGGCGGAGTGCCGTGGACCGACCCGCGCGCCGAGGGCCGGCTGCCCGATGTCTACGTCGCGATGGGACAGACCGCCGAGAACGTCGCGTCCCACACCGGCATCTCGCGCGAGGACCAGGACCGCTGGGGCGTGCGGTCGCACAACCGCGCCGAGGAAGCCATCAAGAGCGGCTTCTTCGAGCGGGAGATCACCCCGGTGACCCTCGCCGACGGCACGGTCGTCAGCACCGATGACGGTCCGCGCCCGGGCACCACCTACGAGGCCGTCAGTCAGCTCAAGTCGGTCTTCCGCCCGGACGGCACGGTGACCGCCGGCAACGCGTGCCCGCTCAACGACGGTGCGGCCGCTCTGGTGATCATGTCCGACACGAAGGCGAAGGAACTCGGGCTCACCCCGCTCGCGCGCATCGTCTCCACCGGTGTCTCGGGCTTGTCGCCGGAGATCATGGGCCTCGGACCGATCGACGCGACCCGCAAGGCTCTCGCCAAGGCGAACATGGGCATCGACGACATCGACCTGTTCGAGATCAACGAGGCGTTCGCCGTGCAGGTGCTCGGCTCGGCGCGTGAGCTGAAGATCGACGAGGACAAGCTCAACGTCTCCGGTGGCGCGATCGCCCTCGGTCACCCCTTCGGCATGACCGGTGCCCGCATCACCGCGACACTCATCAACAACCTGCAGACCCACGACAAGCAGTTCGGCGTCGAGACGATGTGCGTCGGCGGCGGTCAGGGCATGGCGATGGTGCTCGAGCGGTTGAGCTGAGCGAATTCCGTTCGGGTGGGCCGGACTCCGGTCCGGTCCACCCGGCGGCGCTCGTGAGAGGGATGCGTGCGGCTACCAGGGTCCGGACGTGTCGCGCCAGCCCTTGCGGATGATCTTCCCGGTCGCGTTGCGCGGCAACATCTCACGGGTCAACGTCCACTGCGTCGGCACCTTGAAGTACGCGAGCCGCTCGGAGGCGAAGGTCGTCAGTTCCTCGGCGGTGACCGAACGGCCTTCGACGAGCACGACCACCGCGGCGACCTCCTGTCCCCACTCGGGGTGCGGCGAGCCGGTGACCATGCACTCGCGCACTGCCGGGTGCTGCGACAGCACGCCCTCGACCTCCGAGGGGTAGACGCTCTCGCCGTTCTGTTCGATCAGATCGGCCCGCCTGCCCACCAATCGCAGCCGGCCGTTCTCGACGACGCCGAAATCTCCTGTGCGCAACCAGCGGTCGGGAGTGATCGCCTCGGCCGTCGCGGCCTCGTCGTCCCAGTAACCCAACATGACGAACGGGCTGCGCACACACACCTCGCCCACCTGGCCGTCCGGAAGCCACGCGCCCGTCCGGTCCCGGATCTCCAGGCTCACCGTGATGATCGGTGCCCCCACCGTGCCCGGATACTCCTCGAGTTCCGCGGCGGAGGCCACGGCGATCGACGTGCTGCACTCGGTGATGGTGTAACTGTCGACCATCGCGTGCTTGCCGAACGGGAGCCCTTCGCGCAGGCGCTGTTTGAACTCCGGTGTCGACGGCTCCGAGGACAACGTGAAGCGGTTCAGGGAGGTCAGGTCGTAGCGGTCGAGATCCTCGTCCTCGAGCATCCGCGCCGCCATCGACGGCACGGCCATCCAGTGCGTCACCTGCTCCGCCTCGATGAGCTCGAGCACCGGACGCACACCGAACCAGCCCTGGTTCATCACCACGGTGCTGCCGGTCGCCAGGCGCGGAACGATCGTGTTGTGCAGGCTCGTGATGTGGAACAGCGACGACGTCAGCAGGTACCGCGAATCCGACGGCACCGACCGGTCGTATGTGCCGCCTGTCCAGATCGTCGCGATCGCGTCGAGGTACCGGTGGTAGTCGACCACTGCCAGCAGATTCCGCTGCGAGTGCAACGCACCCTTCGGATCCCCGCTCGTGCCCGAGGTGTACAGGAGGACGGCCGGATCGTCCTCGGCGACCCTCGGAGGCGGCGGTTGCGCGCCGTCGAATTCGGCGATGAGGTGCGGCAGATCCTCCTCGATCGACAGCACCACCGTCTGCGCACGGTCGATGCCGGCCACGGCCGCAGCACGCGGACCGTCGACGAAGAGCACCCGGGGCCGCGAATGACGGATACCGAATTCGAGTTCCGGTTGCACCCACCACGCGTTCAGGCCCACCGAGATCGCACCGAGGGCCTGCGTCGCCCAGAAGGCGGTGACCCACTCGGACCGGTTCGCCGAGAGGATCGCGACCCGGTCGCCCACGCCCACCCCGTACCGCTCGTGGAGCGCCGCGGCGAGGGCGTACGACATGCGCGCGTTCCGGGCGAAGGTGATCCGCTGATCGGTCGTGACCAGGTACTCGCGGTCGCCCCAGGCGAGGGACTGCGAGAGCAGATCCGCCACGGCGACGTCGCGTCTGCGCATGACGGGGATCTCGGTGCCCAGGACGTCCTGCACGACGATCTCGAACTCGCCGCCCGGACCGGTGAGTCGCGATACCAGCTGATCGAGGAAATGGGAGGGATCGGAGGGGATGGTCATCGCCTGTATCCCACCGGTGCCCCTGCACGCTTCACGAACGTCCCCTCCTCCATCGAGTGCGTACCGCCAGAATCTCACGACGGGTCACCCCGACTTCGAATGTACCGGTGAGTGGGACGGGCGGTGACGGTCACCACCGGCCTCCCTAGCCTGTGACCTGGGCGTCTGTGGAAAGCGAGGTCCTGTCTCCGTCGGGCCGCCGCCCGGCGCCCCCATGAGAAAGGACTGAAGACCGAATGACCGCAACGACGTCGACGCCCGCGCAGTGGCGAGGCCACGACCTGGGTGCCCGCACGGTCCGCTACGACGAACGGGACGCGATCCTGTACGCCCTCGCGGTGGGCGCCGGTGCCACGGATCTCGATCTGGTGTTCGAGGATCGGTTGCGGGTACTGCCGACGTTCGCCCTGACGCTGGCCCAATGGGCACCGGATGCGCTCGGCGCACTCGGTGCCTTCGACACGTCCACCGCGCTCCACGGTTCCCAGAGCCTCGAGGTGCTCGCACCGTTGCCCCGCTCCGGGGAGATCGCGATGGCGGCGCGCGTCGGGGAGGTCTGGGACAAGGGCCGGGCCGCGGTGTTCGAGGTCGTCGTCGAGAGCGAGTTCTTCGTCGCGACCTGGTCGCTGTTCGCACCCGGAGCGGGAGGCTTCGGCGGCGAACGCGGACCGTCGGCGCCGGCTGCGCCGGAGGGGGAGGCCGACCTGATCGGTACGCTCACCACCCGTGCCGACCAGGCCGCGCTCTACCGGCTGACCGGCGACCGGCACCACATCCACATCGATCCCGAGGCTGCAGCGCGCATCGGCCAGCCCCGCCCGATCCTGCACGGACTGTGCACGCTGGCGGCCGCGACGTTGCCTCTGGCGGACATGCTCGGAGCGCATCCAGCCGACCTGAAGATGCTGTTCGGGCGGTTCGCGGCCCCTGTCTTCCCCGGTGATGCGGCACAGGTCCGCGCCTGGGGTGACTCAGCGGATGCCCGCTTCGACGTCGTCACGGAGACCGGCGCCGTCCTGTCCGGCGGTCGCGCCGTTTTCGCTTGATCGCCACAACCGTCTGGAGGAAAGACTTGGACACGTTCGCAGAAGTAGTGCGCGCTCGTCACGGTGACCCGAAGGTGGGGTTGCGTTTCGAGGACCAGCAGTGGACCTGGGGCGAGGTGGTCCAGGAAAGCGCCGATCGTGCCGCCGCGATCGTCGCGACCGTGCCCGCTCCGGCAGACCGGCAGCGTCACATCGGAGTGCTGCTCGAGAACGTCCCGGACTTCGTGTTCTGGATCGGTGCAGGGGCTCTGGCCGGGGCGGCCGTGGTGGGTATCAACGCCAGCCGTAGCGGTCCGGAGATCGCCCGGGACATCCGGCACGCGGATATCGACCTCGTGATCACCGAGTCCCGCCTCGCACATCTCCTCGAGGGCACCGATCACGGATTGCCCGCCGACCGGATCTACGACATCGACGACGCGCGGTACGGGCAGTTCCTCGAGCCGTTCCGCGGCGCAGACCTGCCGGAGACGATCCCGTCCGCCGACGACATCGCGCTGCTGCTGTTCAGTTCCGGGTCCACCGGTGCCCCGAAGGCCGTCATCGTCGGTCAGGGACGATTGGCCCGCCTTCTCGGGCCGCTCACCGAACGTGTGCGCATGCGCGAGGATTCGGTCGCCTATCTGTGCATGCCGCTCTTCCACGGCAACGCCCTCATGCTCAACCTCGGCACGGCCATGCAGGCCGGTGCGACCGTCTGTCTGATCCGGAAATTCTCCGCGAGCAGATTCGCCCCCGACATCCACCGCTACGGCGCAACCTTCGTCAACTACGTCGGACGCGCCCTGTCGTACATCCTGAGTCGGCCGGAAGACCCCCGTGACCGCACGAGCACCCTGGAACTGGCGTTCGGCACCGAGGCGTCCGAAGCCGACGTGGCCCGCTTCTCCGAACGCTTCGGCTGCACGGTCGTCGAAGGCTACGGCATGAGCGAAGGCGTCTTCCGCATCAACCGCACTCCCGACACCCCGAGCGGATCGCTCGGGGTCGCCGTCGGAGGCGTCGATGTGCGGATCCTCGACGAGGACACCGGGCAGGAGTGCCCCCGCGCCCGTTTCGACGAGACCGGTCGCCTCCTCAACAGTGACGCCGTCGGTCAGATCGTCGCGTGCGGTGCCGCCCACACCTTCGAGGGCTACTACAAGAATCCCGAGGCGATGGCCGATCGGGTCAAGGGCGACGATTTCTGGTCGGGGGACCTCGGGTACCGCGACGAGAACGGTTTCTTCTACTTCGCCGGACGATCCTCCGACTGGCTTCGCGTGGACAGCGAGAACTTCTCCGCCACTCCGGTCGAGCGCATCATCCTGCGAGTGCCGGGCATCCTGTCCGCCCCGGTCTTCGCCGTGCCCGACCCCACGACCGGGGATCAGGTCATGTGCGCCGTCGAACTCGAGCCCGGCGCGGAGTTCGATCCGGCGGTGTTCGGGTCGACCCTGGCCGAGCAGCCCGACATGGGTGACAAGTGGTGGCCGCGATTCGTGCGCGTCACCGCGCAGATCCCGCTGACGGGCAGCAACAAGGTGAACAAGGCCCCGCTGCGGGCGGTCGCGTGGAACACCTCCGACCCGGTCTACGTGCGTGTCGGACGGACCTCCGAGTACGTCCTGCTCGACGATGCGGAACGAGCCCACATCGAGCAGGAGTTCGTGGCCAACGGCCGGGCGGCCCTGCTGCCGACCACCGAGCCTGCACCGGTCGCGTGATCGTGGCCCGACCCGGTCTCACGACATCGGAAGGTCTCGACCAGTGAGATGTCCTCATCAGGGGTGATACCGATCACCTAGCGTTTCGGTCGTATCGCGACGGAATGCTCCAGCGGACTCCGCCGCCTGACCTCCTCAACGCTTCCCTCCCGAAAGGACGGACGACCGTGAGCATCGGCACTTCCGAACAATCCGAGATCCGCGAGATCGTCGCCGGGTCGGCTCCCGCCCGCTTCGCCCGAGGCTGGCACTGCCTCGGTCTGTCGAAGGATTTCAAGGACGGCAAGCCGCACTCGATCGAGGCCTTCGGGACCAAGCTCGTGGTGTGGGCCGACAGCAACGACGAGATCAAGATCCTCGACGCGTACTGCCGGCACATGGGCGGGGATCTCAGCCAGGGCACGGTCAAGGGCGACGAGATCGCGTGTCCGTTCCACGACTGGCGCTGGGGCGGCAACGGGCGCTGCAAGAACATCCCGTACGCGCGACGTGTTCCCCCGATCGCCAAGACCCGCGCGTGGCACACCCTCGACCAGGACGGCATGCTCTTCGTGTGGCACGACCCCCAGGGGAACCCGCCGCCCGCGGACGTGACCATCCCGCGCATCGAAGGTGCGACGAGTGACGAGTGGACCGACTGGGTCTGGTACACCACCGAGGTCGACACGAACTGCCGGGAGATCATCGACAACATCGTCGACATGGCGCACTTCTTCTACGTGCACTACTCCTTCCCGGTCTACTTCAAGAACGTCTTCGAAGGCCACGTGGCCAGCCAGTTCATGCGGGGTCAGGCTCGTATGGACGCTCGTCCGCACGCGGACGGACAGCCGAAGATGCTCGGTAGCCGCTCCGACGCGAGCTACTTCGGACCGTCCTTCATGATCGACGATCTCGTCTACCAGTACGAGGGTTACGACGTCGAGTCGGTCCTCATCAACTGCCACTACCCGGTCTCCCAGGACAAGTTCGTCCTGATGTACGGCATGATCGTCAAGAAGTCCGATCGCCTCGAAGGCGAGCAGGCCCTGCAGACCGCCCAGCAGTTCGGGAACTTCATCGCGAAGGGCTTCGAGCAGGACATCGAGATCTGGCGGAACAAGACCCGCATCGACAACCCGCTCCTGTGCGAGGAGGACGGCCCCGTCTACCAGCTGCGACGCTGGTACGAGCAGTTCTACGTCGACGTCGAGGACGTCAAGCCGGAGATGACCGACCGTTTCGAGTTCGAGATGGACACCACCCGTCCGGTGGCCGCGTGGATGAAGGAGGTCGAGGAGAACATCGCCCGCAACGCCGCCCTCGAAGGACAGGCCGGCTCTGCGCAGCAACCCACGACGGCGGGGTAGGAGCGAAGAACATGCAGAACCGGATGGAGCCGCTGCGGTGCGGCGAGTGCGCCGCGCAGGTGCTGGTCCAGAAGAACAGCTGGGAGCACACGTCCATCCAGTGGAACACCGACGCGCGCCGTCGTTGCCCCGTCGTCCGGGACGACGACGGGCGCGACGGCCGTCCCGGTGCGCCCCGGATGTCGTGCTCGCACCTCGACGCCGCGATCGCCAAGGCGGCCGCATCGGGGGTCATCGAGGTCTTCGACGACACCCCGATCCGAGCCCCCATCGTGCAGTGACCTCTTCAGCTTCCGACTACCTCCCGAAGGACCAGTGATGACCGAAACCCTCGATCTCGACCGCTCGTACTACGGCCCGTGGGCCGTCATCGCCGGGGGCTCCGAAGGCGTCGGCGCGGCATTCGCCGACGAATTGAGCCGCGCGGGTTTCGATCTCGTGCTCATCGCGCGTAAGCCGGGCCCGCTGGAGGAGACGGCGGACAAGGCGCGGAGCAACGGCGTGCAGGTGCGCACCCTGGCGCTGGATCTGCTCGACGACGACGCCGTGGAAGAGATCCGCAAGGCGACCGAGGACATCGAGGTCGGCCTGTTCATCTTCAACGCCGGCGCGAACAGCTACGGCCACGAGTTCGTCACCGGCGACCTGGACGGGTTCCGCGGCGTGATCGAACTGAACGTCCACCGGCAGATCGAGTTGTCGCACCTGTTCGGTGGGCCGATGAAGGAGCGCGGGCGCGGCGGCATCATGCTGCTCGGGTCGCTCTCCGGGTACATGGGTGCCGAACACCAGAGCATCTACGCGGCGTCGAAGGCGTTCAGCCGCGTCTTCGCCGAGAGCCTGTGGCTCGAACTCGCACCGCACGGTGTGCACGTGGTCGAGCTCGTCCTCGGTGTCACCCGCACCCCGGCGATGGTGCGCGCGGGCCTGAACTTCGACATCCCGGGGATGCTCGTCGCCGAGCCGGAGGACGTCGCACGTGAGGGTCTCGAGCACCTCCAGGACGGCCCGGTGTGGGTCGCCGGCGGCAACTACGAGGCTGCGGTCAAGCGCAGCGGCTTCCCGCGGAACAAGCTCGTCGAGGGTGCAGCAGCAGCGATGCGGGCCCTGCTGAACCGCTGATCCGCAGATCCCACCTACTCGTCCCCGGGTGCCGTACGGCGCCCGGGGACGCCCCATTTCACGAGACTTCGTTCACCCGGAGACCCATCCGCGACGGCGGGAATCCCGTCCGGACGATCGAAGACCCCGCACCGCAGAGGCGGTACGGGGTCTTCGATCGGTGCAACGGGTTCAGAAGTCGATGCGCACGCGGTCGCTCTTGGGCCTGGCCTGGCATGCGAGGACGTACCCGTTGGCGATGTCCTCCTCATCGAGGATCGCGGACGGCGGGGTGTCGACGTCGCCTTCGACGACGGTGCACGCGCACGACCCGCACTCGCCCTCTCGGCACGAGTAGGGTACGTCGAGGCCCTTCGACAGCATGACGTCGACCAGAGTCGCGCTGCGTGGCCAGACGAGGTCGTGTTCCTCACCGTCGAGCTGCACTGTCACGGAGGCGGCGTCGGTGTCCGACTCGTCGATCTCGACGGCAGGTACGTCGGCGAACGGATCGCCGGACAGGGAGGTGAAGACCTCGGCGTGGATCCGGTCCTTCGGGACGCCGGCCAGCAGCAGGCCTTCACGGACGGTGTCCATGAACGGGCCGGGTCCGCACATGTACGCGCGGTGATCGGCGAAGGAGGAGACCAGGGTCGCGAGCTGCTGTGGCGACGGCAGGCCTTGCACGCTCTCAAGCCAGTGCACGACGGTGAGGGCATCGGCGTGCCGGGCGGCGAGTTCGCGCAGCCTCTCGGCGAAGATGACGGACTTCTCGTCGCGGTTGCCGTAGACGAGCACCACGTTGCGATTGCCGCTGTGCAGAGCCGACTCGAGGATGGACAGCACCGGCGTGATACCGCTGCCTCCGGCGAACAGTACGAGCTTCTCGGTGAGATCGACCGGAGTGAACACACCTGCCGGGGGCAGCACCTCGAGGGTTTGCCCTGCAGTGATGTTGTCGCACAGCCAGTTCGAGCCGTACCCGTCCGCGGTGCGCTTGACGGTGACCTTGAGCGGCTCGCCGGTGTGGGGGGAACTCGCGAGCGAGTAGCACCGTGCCACGGAACCGGTCCGATCGCTCGGGATGCGCAGGGTGAGGAACTGTCCCGGTTTGTAGGCGAAGTCCGCGCGGCGCTCTTCGGGCACGTCGAACACCAGCGAAACGGCGTCGGCGGTTTCCTGGACGACTGCACCGACGGTCAGTACGACGGAGCGTGAACCGACCGGTGTCTCAACGGCTGTCATCGCAGTGGGTTCCCTTCGATACGAATACTTCTCGATCGGACCACGGTAGAACGCCGACGGACGCCGACGCCCGTCTCCTCCCGGTAATCGGGACACAGGAGGAGACGGACGTTCGGATCAGGCGGTGCGCACGCTGCGTGGGATCAGCAAGGTGATCCCGATGGTCACCACGGAGAGCGCGATGAGCATGCCGCCGACCATGTTGATTCCCGCGAGTGGGGTCGCAGCGAACGCGAGCAGCATGGTCGCGATCGATGTTCCGACACCCTGGCCTGCTGTGCGCAGCACGGCGTTCGTGCCGGTCGTCTCGCTGGTGTTGTGCTCGGGCACGGACTCGACGATCAGGTTCGGAATCGCCGTGTAGGCGAAGGCGGTCGCGACCGACACCACGACGACCATCGCGGTCATGGCCACCACGGAGTGGTGCGCGGTGAGCATGACGACGACGCCGACGATGAACAGGGCGGTGCCGAGCAGCATCGACGCGCGTGAACCCACCGCGGCGGAGATCCGGCCGCTCAGCGGAGTGCAGACGAATCCGAACAGGGAGCCGACGAACGAGAGCCAACCCGCGTGCGTCGCGCTCAGGCCCAGGCCGAAGTCGCCGGTGGACGGCGTCTGCATGATGATCGGAATGATCATGGTGACCACGCCCAGCGGTCCCGCCGCGATCGCGACGGTGGCCAGCATCGTGAGCGAGAACTTGCGGTCGACGAACAGACGCACGTTGATGATGGGGGAGGGGGTGCGCAGTTCCCACCGCACGAGCAGGACCAGAGCGACGGCCCCACCCAGGATGAGACCGAGGGTCCGCGGGTCCGACCAGCCCCATGCCTGGGACTTGTTGACGCCGAGCAGGATCGCGGCGACCGCGCCGGCGAAGGTGACCGCCCCGATGTAGTCGATCTTCTCGGAGGTCCCGGTGGGCCGGCGCCACGGGAGGACGAACCAGACGAGCAGCAGGGCGAAGATCGCATATGCGGCTGCGACGACGAAGATCATGTGCCAGCTGGCGTTGTCGATCAGCAGACCGGCGACGAGCAGCGACGCCGAACCTGCGGCGACCGCCGAGCCGGAGATCAGTGCGACGGCAACGGGAACACGGGAAGCGGGAAGATGCTCGCGCGCCAGCCCGATGCACAGCGGCAGGATCGCACCGGCCACACCTTGGATCGCGCGGCCGATGATGATGCTGGTGAGGCTGTCACCGAGGGCGCTGACGATCGAGCCGAGCGCCGCGACGGCGAGCAGGACCATCAGGATCCGTTCCCGGCCGTACATGTCGCCGAGTCGACCACACACGGCGGCCGAGGCGGCCGAGACGAGAAGGAAGGCCGTTACCGCCCATCCGACCGTCGATGCGTTGCTGTCGAATTCGGTGATCAACGTCGGGATCGCGGCGAACATCATCGATGTTTCGAACGCACTGATGATCTCGACGGCGATCAGGACCGACACGATCACCCATACCGGTTGCTGCCGGTCGAACCGGCTCCGCCCCTTCGGGGTTGCGGATTCCGGCTGGGAGAGTTCATTGGCGTAGGACGTCAAAGCACATTCCAGACTCTCGGCGGCCCGGGCGCGGGCCGTGTTTCCTGCCCCACGAATGGGAGTGGCTCGGATCACTTGGTATCGCAGGTGAGAGCTGTCACGCTGTTCTATCTCGCTGAGCGAGACCGGTTTTGGTGCGTCAGATGAGCGCGGCCTCGTGTACGGCGCGGTCGAACTCGGGCAGTTCCGCGCCGTTGCGAAGGGTCGTCGCGAGCGACGGGTCGGCGAGATGCAGACGTCCGATGGCGATCAGATCGAACTCGTCGTCACCCAGCCGTCGTTCGAGTTCGGGAACGTTGTTGCGCACAGGTGCGCTGCCCTGGAGGCGGCTCTCCCGCAACGTCGTCGCGATTCCGACACTGCCTACGGCCATCGAATGTGCGCCGGTGACCTTCTTGGCCCAGCCTGCGAGTGTCAGGTCGCTGCCTTCGAAGGCCGGCATGTCGAAGCGGCGGATGCTCGCGTCGAAGACGTCGACGCCGGCTTCCTTCAAGGGGGTGAGGACGGCTTTCAGCTCGTCGGGAGTGTGCGCGATCCGGGCTTCGTAGTTCTGCTGCTTGTGCTGCGAGAACCGGTAGAAGATCGGCAGGTCGTCGCCGATGCGCGCGCGGATGGCCGCGACCACCGCGGCGGGGAAACGGGTGCGGCGCTCGAGATCTCCGCCCCATTCGTCGTCGCGGAGGTTCGTTCCCTCCCAGAGGAACGAGTCGAGCAGGTAACCGTGCCCTCCGTGCAGCGCGATGCCGTCGAATCCGACTTGGGCAGCGGCGGCCGCCGCGTCGGCATAGGCCGCGACGACCTGCTCGATGTCCTCCACGGTCATGGCCCGCGTGGGCGCGGAGGCCCGGGAGATGTAGTCCTCGCCGTAGGACGTCACGCCGAGCTCACCCCAGACTCCCGACGGCCGCATGGGGACGAGGTCGGGGTCGACATCTGCGGTCATCGCGCCCCAGAGGGGGCCGACGTGCCAGAGCTGGGGGACGATGCGTCCACCCTCGGCGTGGACCGCGTCGACGACGCGACGCCAACCGTCGAGGGCTTCTTCGCCGTGCATGTGGGGCACGCGGGGATTGTCGACTGCTGTCGGGTGATCGATCGCGACGCCCTCGGTGACGATCAGGGCCGTGCCGCCCGCGGCGCGTCGCCGGTAGTACTCGACGACGTCCGGTCCGGGCACGCCGCCCGGCGAGTGCGACCGGGTCATCGGGGACATTACGATGCGGTTGCGGAGCTCGAGGGATCGCACCGTCAGGGGGCGGAAGAGGGGGGACTCGGTCTCTGGCATCTCGGTCTCGACTCTTTCGGCTCGTGCGGGCGACGGGTGCAGGCGGTTCGGCCCACATCCGAGGTTGTACCCACCGCCCGGTCCGCGGGACAGGGACCTCCTGCTCAGTGAGACGTGCCGGCGGAAGGTCGAGGGGAGGGACGTGGATCGCGGGATACATCGAGTCCGCTGATCGGGAATTGTGCAACAGGTCACTCGCCTTGTACTCTGGGCATCACTCACAAGAATCAATTTCAATTCTTGCTTTCGTGGGTGATCGGATTCCGGAGAAAGGGTGACGATGTCCGAGGCGCAACGTACGCAGGTCTCCCAGGCACCGAAGCGCGAACTGCCTGCATCGATGGTCGAGCGAATGACCCTCATCCTCGATGCCTTCGACGATCTCTCGTCGCGGCTCACCCTGGAAGAAGTCGCGTGCCGCACCCAGCTTCCGCGCTCGACGGTCCACCGCATCCTCGACCAGATGGTGCGACTCGACTGGATCGACCACGCGTCTTTCGGGTATTGCCTCGGACGTCGTGCGAAGTCCATGGGAGAGGGCGACAGTGGGCACATCCGCGTCCGTGAGGCCGCAGCACCGCTCCTCCACGAACTGCACATGACAACCGGGATGGTCGCGCACCTGTCCGTGCTCGACGGGCCCGACTGCGTCTACCTCGACAAGATCGGCGGCCAGCTCGCCGCGGCACTGCCGTCGCGGGTCGGCGGACGTGTCCCCGCCTACGCCACCGCCGGCGGCAAGGCGCTGCTCGCCGGACTCGAGCCGGAGCAGGTCGATGCCCTCTACCCCGGCCCGCAACTGCCGCGTCGCACCGAGCGGACCATCACCGATCTGTCGACCCTGCACCTCGAACTCAACCGCATCCGCCGTCGCCACGGTCTGGCCTTCGAGACCGGAGAGGCCACCGCCGGTATGTCCTGTGTGGGCGCCGCGGTCCGCAGCCCTGCCTCGCCGGTCGCCGCGATCTCCCTGTGCGGTCCCACCCGCCCCGGCCACCTCGAACGCATCGCGCCGCTGGTCGCCGATGCGGTCCGCACGATCTCGCGCACGCTCTATCCCGAACTCGACACCCCTCGACGCAATCGCGCCGCACGCACGTCCGGAGCGTCGTGGTCGCCGCAGGTCATGGAGCGAATGCTCGCCACGCAGTCGAATGGCTGGATCTGACGACCGGAGCCGGCAGCATCACGCACCGTCCCCTGGCGGGCGGAACATCCCGGTGATCGGGAACGTTCGAGCCGCGTGAGGTGGATCACTGGAAACCTTCTCGTCATGACGATGGAATCGACTTTCGAGAACACGGCGAGAGAACTCGCGACCGACCGCGGCACCCTCCGTTACCACGAAGCCGGTCAGGGTGAACCACTCCTGCTGCTCCACGGCTCCGGGCCGGGCGTCACCGGCTGGCGGAACTACCGCGGTGTGCTCGCCGATCTCGCCCAGCACTACCGGTGCCTCGTCCTGGAGTTCCCCGGCTTCGGCGTGAGCGACCCGTGCGAAGGACACCCGATGGCGATGGCCTCGGTCGCGGTGACCGACTTCCTCGACGGACTCGGCCTCGACCGCGTGTCGATCATCGGGAACTCGATGGGGGGCATCGTCGGGACGCAGTTCGCGATCGCGCAGCCCGAGCGGGTGAAGAAGCTCGTCACCATCGGTGGTGCCGGCCGTTCGGTCTTCGCGCCCTCCCCGGGCGAGGGCATCCGTCTACTCATGGAGTTCACGGACGACCCCACGCGCGACAAGCTCGTCCGCTGGTTGCGGTCGATGGTCTACGACCCCACCATCGTCACCGAGGAACTCATCGAGGAGCGGTGGGCCCTGGCCACCGAACCGAAGACCCTCGAGATCGCTCGTCGCATGTACAGCACCGCGGCCTTCGCTGCGGGCGCGAAGGCCGCTGCCGCCTCCGACGCCACCCCGTACTGGGCGCAGCTCCACAAGATCACCGCGCCGGTGCTGCTGACCTGGGGTCGCGACGACCGTGTCAGCCCCGTCGACATGGCGATGCTTCCCATGCGCGAACTGCGCCGCGGCGAGCTCCACGTCTTCCCCAACTGCGGCCACTGGACGATGATCGAGGCGCGCGAGGCGTGGCTGTCGGCGGTGCTCGCGTTCCTTCGCCGCGACGACGCGTAGGCCCCGTCCGCGC
This sequence comes from Rhodococcus sp. BUPNP1, assembly GCF_002215235.1. Taxonomy (NCBI): domain Bacteria; kingdom Bacillati; phylum Actinomycetota; class Actinomycetes; order Mycobacteriales; family Nocardiaceae; genus Rhodococcus; species Rhodococcus sp. BUPNP1. Next base: position 216,800 of record NZ_NERM01000006.1, on the reverse strand, counting down.
GGACTCGTGACCCGATCCCGCTCAGCCCCATCGACCGCTCCCGCTCAGTGGAAAAACGACGATACGGGAGCGGTCCACCTGGGACCGTAGGCGTCAACGGAACCGACGCTCACCACGCCGTATCGGGGGCGTCACCCTCACAGAGCTGGAGAGATCATGGGACAGGTGCTCGACTCCGTTTCGGAGTTCGCAGACGAGATCCGCGCGGACGGCGCCGAAGGCGACACGCTGATGCGGCTGACCGACCGCAGCGCGAAGAGGCTCCGCGACGCCGGTGTCGTACGGCTCCTGCAGCCGAAGGAATTCGGGGGCCTCGAGGCGCATCCGCGCGAGTTCGCGGAGACCGCCATGGCCATCGGAGCCATGGACGGCGCGACGGGCTGGGTCAGCGGCATCGTCGGTGTCCACCCGTGGGAGATGGCCTTCTTCGACCCGAAGGCCCAGCAGGAGGTGTGGGGCGAGAACCCCGACACCTGGATCGCCTCCCCGTACGCGCCGATGGGTGTCGCGACCCCCGTCGACGGCGGGTACATCCTCAACGGCCGCTGGTCGTTCTCGTCGGGCACCGACCACTGCGACTGGGTGATGATCGGCGCGGCCGTGGGCGACAAGGACGGCAACCGCCTGAATCCGCCGCAGAGCCTGCACGTGTTGCTGCCGCGGTCGGACTACCGGATCGACCACGACAGCTGGAACGTCGTCGGCCTGCGCGGCACGGGTTCGAAGGATCTCATCGTCGAGAACGCCTTCCTCCCCGAGTACCGGACCCTGCGCGCCGAGCGCGTCATGGGCGGTGTGGCGTGGCAGGACGCCGGACGCGACGAGACGCTCTACAAGTTCCCCTTCTCGTGCATCTTTCCGCTCGGCATCACCTCGTCGCTCATCGGCATCGCCGAGGGTGCGCTGAACTGCTACATCGAGTCCCAGCGCGAGCGGGTCACGGTGTCCGGCACCGCGATCAAGCAGGACCCGTACGTGCTGTCGAACCTCGGCGACGCAGCGGCGGAGATCGCCGCGTCGCGCGCCGCCCTGCTCGAAACCGTCGACCGTTTCTGGGATCTGACCGAGCGGGGCATCGAGGTCACCTTCGAGCAGCGCGCGATCGGACGTCGCACACAGGTCGCTGCGGCCTGGCGGGCTGTGCGCGCCGTCGACGAGATCTTCGCGCGGGCCGGTGGCGGCGCACTGCAGCTGAGCAATCCGCTGCAGCGCTTCTGGCGCGACGCGCACGCTGGTCTGAGCCACGCCATCCACGTGCCCGGTTCGATCTTCCATGCCGCGACGCTCACCCAGCTCGGTGAAGAACCGCAGGGCATGATGCGGTCGATGATCTGACATCACATCCATTACGGCGAAGGAACATTCGGATATGACGGACATCCGGGGACTGGGCTATCTCAGGATCCAGACCACAGACATCGCACGGTGGCGCGAACTCGTCGTCGACGGACTCGGGATGGCGATCGGCGCCGGCCCCGAGACCGACGGCCTGTACCTGCGCGTCGACGAGCGGCGGGCACGGTTGATCGTGCTGCCCGGTGAGGTCGACAAGGCACTCGCCGTCGGCTGGGAGGTGCGCGACGAGTTCGCGCTGCGTCGCGTGCGCGAAGCGGTCGAGAAGGCCGGCGTCGCCGTCGAGGTCCTCTCCGAGGAGGAGTCGACCTATCGCGACGCCGAGCAGGTCATCGCATTCGACGATCCGGGCGGCACCCGCACCGAGGTGTTCTTCGGCCCGGTGCTCGACCACAGCCCGGTCGTGACGCCCTTCGCCGGTGTCTTCCACACCGGCGAGGAGGGGCTCGGCCACGTCGTCCTACCCACCGCCGCTTTCGCGGAGTCCTACGAGTTCTACACGGAGGTACTCGGTTTCCTGCCGCGCGGAGCGACGCGGCTCGGTGGTCTGTCGGCACCGCCGCCTGTGCGACGCGTGCGGTTCCTGGGTGTCAACCGCCGTCACCACAGCCTCGCGTTGTGCCCGGCGCCGTCCACCGCCGAACCCGGTCTCGTGCACCTGATGCTCGAGGTCGACACCCTCGACGCGGTCGGTCAGGCCCTGGACCGGGTGAACAAGCTCGGTTTCTCGATTTCGTCGACGCTGGGCCGCCACACCAACGACAAGATGGTCTCGTTCTATGTCCGGGCTCCGGGCGGATGGGACATCGAGTTCGGCACGGAGGGGATGCTCGTCGACGAGACCTTCTACACCGCAGAGGAAATCACCGCGGACAGTTACTGGGGTCACGACTGGTCGGGTTCCGAACCGCTCGCGGCGTTCTCGCCTCCGGTGGGCTGATCGAGTTCGTTCACCCGGGTACTTTCCGACGATGCCACGGCGTACGACGCCGTGGCATCGTCGCGTCGGCGGCCTGTTCGCTCGCCTGTCACTGTCGGCTACGACATGACCGCGCGGCTCGACCTCGAACCGGGATTCTTCGAGGCTCGAAGATTCCGTTCGGTGCGACGTGAGGCGATCACCGAGGAATCGGAGACCACTGGTGGATATGCGACAGCGCCGTGAAGTACAACCCCGCCTGCCACTACACGGGTGCCCCATCGATGCGTTGCGCGCGCTCGTCCGTCAACACGGCCATCGTGCCACGATCCACGGAGCCTTCAACATCCCCGTGACTGGGGAGACGCTGTGGTTGCACACGGGGGCACAGGGGTCGGCGCGTGAACCCGGATATGCTGCGGGGGAGACGCACACACGACACGAGGAGTCCGATGACCGCCGACGACGTTCTGGGCGCGGTCCGCGAATTGACCCCGGGGATCGCCGATCGGGCCGCACGTGTCGACCAGTTCGGCCGCATTCCCGACGAGGCCATCCGCGATCTCGTCTCGGCCGGAGTGTTCCGCATGTTGCAGCCCCGCCGGTACGGCGGATGGGAGACCGAACCCGCACGGTTCTACGAAGTGGTGCGGACGATTTCGGAGGCGTGCGGTTCGACGGGATGGATCGCCTCCATCGTCGGTGTCCACCCCTGGCATCTCGCTCTGTTCGACGATCGGGCGCAACGCGACGTGTGGGGTGAGGACGATTCCGTGCTCATCTCCTCGGCGTACGCCCCGGTCGGAAGACTCGTCCCCGTCGACGGTGGTGGTTACCGCCTGTCCGGAACGTGGATGTTCTCCTCCGGCTGCGGGTTCGCGTCGTGGGCGCTGCTGGGTGCGGTGATCGTCGGGTCGGAGGGGCGGCCCGTCGATTTCGTCACTGTTCTCGTTCCGAAGTGCGACTACGTGATTCGCGACGTGTGGAACGTCGTGGGATTACGGGGAACGAGCAGCAACGAGATCGTCGTCGACGACGTGTTCGTCCCCGACTACCGGGTCAAGAGCAACTACGAGACCTCGCAGCTGCGGGGTCCGGGCCGGAAGGTCAACACCGGTCCGCTCTATAGGCTTCCGTTCGCCGCCATGTTCACCACCACCGTCGCCGTGCCCATCGTGGGAGTGGTCGCCGGATGTTACGACGAGTACCTGTCGGCGATGCGCGAACGCGTGCGGCTGAGCCTGGGCGGGGGACGTTTCGTGGACGATCCGTTCGCGCAGGTCGCCGTGGGACGGGCAGCATCGGATATCGACGCGGCGACGCTCCAACTCGACCACAATATGCGTGAGCTGTGGAAGCTGGCGCGGGCGGGCACGGAGATTCCGCTGCAGCTGCGCTTGCGTACCCGACGGGATCAGGTGCGGGCCACCGAACGAGCGGTCGAGGCGATCGACCTGTTGTTCAAGACGGCCGGGGGGACGTCGTTGTTCCTCGGTGGAGTCATCGAACGTGCCTGGCGCGACGCGCATGCCGGAAGCGTCCACGTCGCGAACGAACCGGAGCGGGCCTATGCCTTGTACGGACGGGACGCATTCGGGTTGCCGGTCGAGGACAACCTCGTCTGATCTCTGCGCTCGCGGTGGGGACGCCGCGAGTGTTTCTGCCCGTCCTCCCGAACACCGGGAAGTCCTCACCGCCGAGGGGGAACGGCGTCTACGGTCCGAAGGGATCGCTCCACCCCTCTGCGGAATCGTGTGCCGCTCTTCGTTCTCGGAAGGACCTCCCATGAGCACTTCTCCGGTTCGCCCTGTTCCTGCGGGCGAGATCGAACGCTGGGATCTCGAGGCCGACGTCGTGGTCGCCGGTTTCGGTATCGCCGGTGTCTCCGCGGCGATCGGTGCGGCCGAGAGTGGCGCGGATGCGCTGGTGCTCGAGCGTACCGGTGGCGGTGGGGGAGCGGCGGCGCTGTCGGGCGGCATCGTCTATCTCGGCGGTGGCACGCGACTGCAGAAGGCCTGCGGATTCGACGACACCCCCGAGCAGATGAAGACCTTTCTCGCCGCGGCTCTCGGTCCGGGGGTGGACGAGGACAAACTCGACGTCTACTGCGAGGGCAGCGTCGGCCATTTCGAGTGGCTCGAAGCATGCGGCGTGCCCTACAAGGAGAGTTTCTGGTCGCAGCCGGGGTGGGAGTGCCCCGTGGACGACTCGCTCATGTACAGCGGTGGTGAGAACGCCGCGCCGTTCGCCACACTCGTCGACCCCGCTCCCCGTGGGCATCTCGCTCAGGTGCCGATGCCGCGCAACGGTGATCAGGCTGCCGGCTACGTGCTCATGACCACCCTGATCGCGAAGGCCGCCGATCTCGGCGTGCGTGTCGAATCCGATGTTCGGGTCCAGCGTCTCGTCGTCGACGAGACCGGACGTGTCGTGGGGATCGTCGCCACGAGGTTCGGTGCTCCGCTCACGGTACGTGCGCGCGGCGGTGTCGTACTCGCCACCGGGTCGTTCGCCTACAACGACGAGATGATGCAGGCGCACGCCCCGCGGTTGTACAAGCGGCCGGCCGCGACCGTAGAGGAGCACGACGGTCACGGTATCGCGATGGCTCAGGCACTCGGTGCGCGACTGGCGCATATGGACGCCTGTGAGGTCGCGTTCTTCTGCGACCCGCAACTGATCGCGCGAGGCATCCTCGTCAACGGCCGGGGACAGCGCTACGTCACCGAGGACACCTATCCCGGGCGGATCGGCCAGCTCACCATGTACCAGAACGACAATCAGGCATTCCTGGTCATCGACGAACAAGCCTACGAGGAAGGAATGGCCGCACCGACCTCGAGTCCGCAACTCCGTCACCAGCCGACCTGGGTGTGTGAAACGGTGTCGGAACTCGAGTCCGAAATAGGTCTTCCCGCAGGAACTCTCGTTTCGACGGTAGAGCTGTACAATCGGCACGCCGAATCGGGGACGGATCCGGTACTCGGAAAGGAGTCGGAGTGGGTGCGGCCCCTCCGATCGCCGATCGCCGCGATCGATCTGCGCGGCATGACCGGAGGTTTCACTCTGGGCGGACTGCAGACCTCGGTGGACTCGGAAGTCCTTCACGTGGACGGAGAACCGATTCCCGGTCTGTATGCGGCGGGTCGCTGTACATCCGGTCTTTCCGCGTGGGGCTACTGCAGCGGCATCTCTCTCGGCGACGGTAGCTTCTTCGGCCGGCGCGCAGGCAGGCGTGCGGCGACGAAGTGAGTGGCACCGGAATGTCCCCTCGGGTGCGATGAGCGGGGCGCTCCGGATCCGAGTCCGGGAGGGCTCCACATCTCGTGTCGCGCGGGCGTGCCGCGGGGGGATGTCGTGCTCGCGACCCTTGCCGTGCGCGAACTCTGCAGTTCGCGCCAACGGCCGGTGACCGGACATCGGTGCCGGGCGTGCGGGCCGATCGGGTATTCGGGCACCCGAGGAGCGTTGTCGCCGTGCACCGAAGGGCGGACCTCCTCACCGCCCTCTCCACGCATTGTGTAAGTTCGACGCCGCGAAACGGGGGGGCATCGATGAACGAACACGGGACTGCGCACGGTTGTCGGGAGCCGGCAGGGGCGGGTGACCGCCGGGATTCCTCGTCGTCGTCTCCGCTACGGAAGTGTCCGGCCCGGTTCCCGACGACGGTGCTCACCATTCGTCGATCGGCGGTCCGCCTGACCGGTTCGTAGGGTGGTCCGGTCCTCGGACTCGGGTGACCGGCACGGAATTCGTCTCCGTGCCTGGGATGAAGTATTTACCCGCACGAAGATCTGGTGTAGAACGTTCCGAAAAGATGTTACTTATGTCCGAAAAGCACGTTTTTCTCATCGTGAAAGGGAGATCCGAGAAGTGGATCCGAGCCGAATACGTGCCCTGCAGATCGGTCGTTGGCGTCTGAAATACAGACTCGCGGCCGTGCTGTCGATCCCCCTCGTCGTCGCTGTCGCTCTCGGTGTCGTGCGCGTCACGACTCAACTCGACGAGGCGCAGCGGTCGGCCGCATTGTCCGAGCAGACCGTTGTCGCGCCGGCTTTGCTCGACTTCTCCACCGCTCTTATCAGCGTGGCTACCGCCACGAGCCTCGGATTCACCCCCAAGAACGCAACCTCGGACGATGTGACGCAGTCCATGGCCGCTCTGAGGGAACTCGCCGCAGGAACCGATCTCAACTCCGAGGTCGCCGTAGAACTCGATGCGCTACTGACCGACGGCGACCAGCTCTACGCCGCGGTCATGAACTCCTCCCTCGAAGCCGAGGAGCTCGGTCGCCGGACCACCGACTTCCTGGCGCGGTGCAAGAATCTCTTCCGGGACCTGTTCGACCTGTTCGAGAACCACGATGCTCTCGTCGACGCCACGAACCTGCTCCTGATGTGGGACGCGCAGCTCAACCTCCTCGACCAGATGGAGTCCTTCCGGCTGCTGTCCACCAATCCCGAGGCCGCCCGGCTCCTGGCGACCAATGCCATGAACACCGAGGAGTCGACGCTGCGACTCCTTCGAGGATCGGGGCTCGATACCGGGCAGATCGACGGGATGCTCGGCGATATCGAAGCGCGCCGTAGGCTGATCGAGAACTTCACGCCGAGCAGGCAATTCGGGGAAGACCTCCGCAACGCCATGATTTCGGCGTCCCAGCCTTATGCGGAGGGGATCGACAGCGCCAGCGCGCGCATCATCGGGACGCTCGAAGAACTGGCGGACGAGACACGTACCGCGGCCACCCGCGACGCACTCCTTGTCACGGCAGCACTCGTACTCGCCCTGCTCCTCGCGATAGCAGTCATCCGTTCCCTGTCGGTGCCCCTGGGACGTCTGCGGGACAACACTCTCGCAGCGGCGAACACCGAGCTTCCCGCCGCCATCGCGGCGGTCAAGGACGGGGCCGACATCGAAACAGTCCGTCTCGCTCCCGTCGGCACCGATACGGACGAGGAGATCGGTGAACTCTCCCGCGCGGTGGATTCGATGAACGCGCAGGCGCTGCGTCTCGCCGGCGAGCAGGCCCACCTGAGAAAACAGGTGAACGTGATGCTCGAGACGCTGGCGCGTCGCAACAAGACCCTCGTCGAACAACAGCTCTCGCTGATCGAATCTCTCGAATACGAGGAGAAGGATCCTGCGCGGTTGCAGAGCATGTTCGCTCTCGACCATCTGGCGACGCGCATGCGGCGTACCGGCGAATCCCTGCTGGTTCTCGCGGGCACGCGTCCGCGTACTCGCAGTGGGCCCGCACCGCTTGCCGACGTGCTCCGCGGTGCGGTGTCCCAGGTGGAGAACTACCAGCGGGTGCAGATCGGGAACACCCCGAACGGATATCTCGTCGGTAAGGCGGTGAACGACGTGGTGCATCTGGTGGCCGAACTCGTCGACAACGCGCTGCGGGCGTCCCCGCCCACCAGCCCCGTCAGGTTCGAGTTCTCCTCCGCCGTGGAGGGTGGCCTGCTTCTCGATATCGCCGATCGCGGAATCGGTATTCCCCGAGATGCCATGGAGGAGATCAATATCCGTCTCGCGGCGGGTGAGAATGCCGACGTCGACGCCCCGCGTCAATTGGGATTGTTCGTGATCGGGCGTCTGGCGGCCCGCAACGGCATGAGCGTGCGTCTGAGGCCGACCTTCGACACCGAGACGAACGCCGGTGTCACGGCGTCGGTCTACTTCCCGGCAGCCCTGCTCAGCGAGGTGCACACGGTCCAGCCCGCCATGATGACGGAACGTCCCCGCCGCCTCAGGACCGAGGAGCTTCCGTCCTTCGCGCCGTCGACGACGCCCACCGGAGGTATTGCCCACGGAAAGCATCGTGGTTGACGTGTGACCGGAAGTGATGCCACCGCCGTCGCGACGGCGGTGGCATCACCCGTACCGCAGGTGTTCCGGTCTGCCGGTGGTCTCGGCCGGCCACGGATGCCCCGTCAAGCGTTCGATGTCGTTGTTGAAGCGTTCGAATCACCGTGCGAAGGTGGCGACCTCGTCCTCGGACCGGTCGGTCAGCACGCGCTCGAGCGCGGCGACTCCGTGGGCGCGCTCGGCGGGGAGCTTCTCCTCGCCCGAGGAGGTGATCCGGAATTTGCGGGGCCATGCCACCGTCCGGTTCGGGGATATGCTCGACCAGTCCGGCGGCGGTCATCGCCGAGATGTGCCGGTTGAGTGTCGAGCTGTCCAGATCGAGTGGGTCGGCTCGGTCATCCGAAGTCATTCGTGAAGAACGCCACCCGAGTAGGTCGCCACGTTGCGGTGATCACCGTGACCTTGCTCGCCGGTGCCGTGGCGACTCCGGTCACCGGACCCTGTTCTGGGGCGTGGCGGTACTCGGTGTGGCGGTACTCGGTGTGGTGGCGCCGGGTGCGTTGTCGTGGGTTCTCCGCGATGTTCCCGTCCTGCGGACGCTTCGACGCGGTGGGGGCGCTCGGTCCGAGCGCGGCCCTCGTGTGCCTGTTGCCGGCGATCTCCAAGGGTGTCGATCGGGGCTGGTCGAGCACCCTCACGATCGGTTTCCTCGCCGCTGTCGTCCTGCTGCTCGTGGTATGGAGACGGTGCAGTCCATGATCATGACAGGTCCGTGCATGGCGCCGGGTGATCTGATTCTGCAGCACGGAAGTCGGATTCGCATACGGTGCGATGCCCGCCCTGATCATGGGGAAGGTCCCCGCCACGTATACCGCAGCCGCTGACAGCGTGAACAGTCTCATGCGGTCGGTCGGCACGTCCTCCGTATCCGCCGTCCTCACCGTCGCCATTCCCGCAATCGCGCCGGGCGGAGTTACCGCGTGTCGAGCCCGAAACCACCGCGGTAGAACACCATCGGACTCTGGTCGCCGACGCACTCCAGTTCGGCGACACGTCCGATGACGACATCGTGGTCACCTGCTACGTGCACGTCTTCGATCGAGGCGTGCACCCGCATGAGCACACCCGGCAGGGACGGGGTGCCCCAGCGGGAGAGTTCCCAGTCGAGACCGTCGAACTTCAGTCCGCGGCTCGAACCGAACCGGGAGCACAGATCGGTCTGGTCCGCACCGAGCACGTTCACGGTGAACCGGCCGGTGCGGCGAAGCCGCGGCCATGCCCGTCCGCGGTGATCGGCACAGAACAGCACGAGGGGAGGTTCGAGCGAGACCGACGCGAACGACTGGCACGCGAAGCCGGTGGGGCCGTCCTCGTCGAGGCCGGTCACGACGGTGACGCCGCTCGCGAAGCGCCCCATGGCGCGGCGCATCTCGTCCGGGCCGGGCACGTCGACGTCGAACTCGGCTTCGTAGGTCGGTATCCGGGTCTGCATGTGACTCACTCCGATTCGCTCTGGTCGCTGCCTCCGGCGACGTCCTTCGAATCGAGCGTATGGGTGACGCGTGACACCTCGGAACGGCTTCTCGCTGAGTGGACTTCCTGCCGGAACGACCCGGGTCGGCGAGGCCCCGAGCTCCCACCGTTCGGGACCGCAGAAAAACCGCGATGCGACAATCTGCCCGACGGCGCGGGACAGAAACGACGGGCCGTCATCGTGGAAAGGGGAACCGGTGCCCAGAATCGGTAAGGCGCGGGACGGAGCCGAGCCGACCTCGGCCGAGCAGCGGCGACGGCAGGTGCGGATCCTCGAGGCCGCAGCACGGCTGGGATCCGAACACGAACTGGCCCGCGTGCAGATGACCGAGGTCGCGAAGAGTGCCGGGGTGGCGATCGGGACCCTCTACCGGTACTTCCCGTCGAAGACGCACCTGTTCGTGGCGGTGCTGCTCCACCGGCTCGAACTCGGCGCGGATCGGTTGCCGGCGCGGAAACCGGGTATGAGTGCCCGGGATGCGATCACCGAGGTGCTGATCGAGATGACCAGGCGGTTCGTCGACCGGCCTCTCCTGGCCTCCGCGATGTTGCTGTCCAACAGCACCGCCCCCGCGGCGGTGGTGCCGGATTCCGAAGAGGTGAGGCGGACGTTCCACCGCATCCTGTTCGACAAGGCGGGCCTCGACGACCCGACCGAACAGGATCGGAACGCCGTGCGGCTGCTGTCGATGATGTGGTCCGGTCTGCTGGTCGCGTATCTCAACGGTGCAGCGACGCTCGAGGAGACCGAGGCGGACGTGCGGAGCAGCTGCGAGCTGTTGCTCGTCCATCTGACGGAATAGCGACAGGTCCGGATACGACGCGAGTCCCTCTCCCGTGTGGAAAAGGGACTCGCGTCGTGAGTGCGGGCCGGCTATCCGGCGGCGCCGATCGAGGGTGCGGTGTCGAGGACGTCCCCGAGCGCAGCGGCGGTCGCGTCCGCCCCGCCGAAGGTGAACGCCAACTGCCGTCCCCACAGGAAGTAGCGGTGGATCGGGTAGTTGATGTCGGCGCCGATACCACCGTGCAGGTGCTGGCCGGTCAGACCGACCCGCACACCGCCGCGGGATGCCCACCACTTGGCGACCAGGGCCGCGGACTCGGCTTCGTCCTCGCGTCCGACGTCGATCAACCATGCCGCCTTGCGCACCGTGAGCCGGATCGCTTCGGTGTCGAGGTAGGCGTCGGCCGCGCGCACCGCGACAGCCTGATTCGTGGATAACGGGCGGCCGAACTGCACGCGTTCGGAGGTGTACTTGGCCGTCGCCCGCAGCGTCTCCTCGCACACCCCGAGCTGAACGGCAGCAAGAGCGATGCGGATACGACGACGGGTCCAGGCCGCGATCTCCTCACCGTCACCGGGCAGGACGTCCTCGGCTCCGATGTGCACGTCCGTGAAGCGCACCGCCGCTTCGGCGCCACGTCCGGTCACGGCGACCGGAACGGCCTCGACGCCGGTCGCGTCCGCCGGCGCCACCACCACGGCGACCGAGTCGTCGTCACAGCGGACCGGGACGACGACGCCGGCGATGATGGGAGCCCACGGAACGGACGGAATCTCACCGCTGATGACGAGGTCGTCGCCCTTGCGGATCGCGGTCACGGTGGGGCTCGCGCCCGGAGTGTCGTCGAACGCGCCGGTCAGGACGACCGACCCGTCGATGAGCTTCGGAACGTAACGCTCGACCTGGGTTTCCGTGCCGAACTGTGCGAGCGGAAGAGCCGCACCGGCCACAGTGGACCACACGGGAACGGGGGCGACGCGACGGCCCTGCTGCTGCAGGATCGTCGTGAGCCCGAGCATGCCCATGCCGGCGCCGCCGACGGACTCGGGTAGAGCGAGTCCGAGGAGCCCGGCGTCGGCGAGTGCCTGCCACAGGGTGGCGTCGAAGCCGCCTTCCTTGCGCTCCACCTCGACCACACGCTCGACCTTGGCCAGCGAACCGAAGACCTGCGACGCGAGGTCCTCGACCGCGATCAGGTCGTCATCGAGTTCGAATTCCATGTCAGCTCCTCGTCTCGGCCGGCGTCTTCACCGCAGCCTGTGCCGTCGCGTCGGGGCGCCTACGGGCGCCCAGGGTCATTCCGAGGGTCTTCGCCGCCACGATCTCGCGCATCACCTCGTTGCTGCCACCACCGAAGGTGTTGTTCTGCGCGCGTCGGCCGAGCGCTTCGACGCGGCCTTCGATCACGGCGCCGTGGCTACCGGGACGCAGCAGACCGCGGGCGCCGAGCACCTCCTGCAACATGCCGTAGGCCGCGACCACGCCCTCGGTTCCGAACACCTTCGCCGCGGCGGAGTCGCCACCGTCGAGGGTGTTGGCCGCGATGTCCGACACCAGACGCAGGTTCACCAGGTCGGCGGCCGACAACAGCGCGTAGACCTCGGCCAGAGTCGAACGGACCCACGGGACGTCGAACAGCACGCCGGGGCCGAAGGGCTCCTGCTTCGCCCAGGCGAGCACCTCGTCGTACATCTCGTTGGCGATGCCACCGCGGGCGGCCAGCGCGACACGCTCGTGGTTGAGCTGGCTCGTGATCAGGGTCCAGCCGCCGTTGAGCTCGCCGACGACGTTGCTCAGCGGAACGCGGATGTTCTCGTAGTACGTGACCGCCGTGCTGATTCCGCCGACGGTCTGGATCTCGGTGGCGGAGAAGCCCGGCGACGAGGTCGGCACGAGCACGACCGAGATCCCCTTGTGGCGGGGCGCGTCCGGATCGGTGCGCACGGCGAGCCAGATCCAGTCGGCGAAGATGGCCGAACTCGTGAACAGCTTGTTGCCGTCGATGACGAGTTCGTCACCGTCGATGCGGGCCCGCGTCTGGAGCGCGGCGAGGTCGGTGCCGGCGCCGGGCTCGGTGTACCCGATCGCGAACTTCAGTTCACCCGTGAGGATCTTGGGAAGGAAGAAGTCCTTCTGCTCCTGCGTGCCGTACTTCATCAGTGCCGGGGCGACGGTGTTGAGCGTGACCAACGAGACCGGCGCGCCGGCGCGGATCGTCTCGTCGTAGAAGACGTAGAGCGCCTCAGGGTCCTCACCACGTCCGCCGTACTCCTCGGGCCATCCCAGGCCGAGCCAGCCGTCGGCGCCCATCTGCCGGTAGATCTTGTCGAAGACCGGTCCACCCTCGGTCTGATCGACCAGGGCGCGTCGATCGTCGTCGTCGATGATGCGGGCGAAGTACTCCCGCAGTTCGGTGCGCAGCCGCCGTGACTTGTCGGACAGCTCGGGATGCATGTGGTCTCCTGAGAGGTGGTCGGGGCCCGGGTTGCGGGCCTAACGGTCGGCCGAGAGGACGATCGCACTGTGCGGCACCGGCGATCCGCCCGTGACGAGCACGTTGTCGAGTGTCTTCGCCGGCTGGTTCACGGAGGTGCCGCGGATGAGCCGGACGCCTTCGGCGATGCCGTTGACGCCGTGGATGTAGCCTTCACCGAGCTGACCGCCGTGGGTGTTGATCGGCAGTCGCCCGTCCACCTCGAGGTTGCCGTCGGCGATGAAGTCCTTCGCCTCACCGCGACCGCAGAAGCCGTACTCCTCGAGCTGGAGCAGGACCATGGGGGTGAACGCGTCGTACAGGATCGCGGCGTCGATACCTTCGGGGCCGAAACCGGCCTGTGCCCACATCTGCCGGGCGACGAGCTCCACCTCGGGCATCGCGTCGATGTCCTCGCGGTAGTAGCTGCTCATCGAGATCTGCTGAGGGCCGACACCCTGCGCTGCAGCGGTGATGATCGCCGGCGGGTGCGGAAGATCCCGTGCGCGTTCGGCACTCACGATGACCAGTGCCTGGCCGCCGTCGCTCTCCTGGCAGCAGTCCAGCAGACGCAGCGGGTCGGCGAGCATCCGCGAGTTCTGGTGGTCGTCGAGGGTGATAGGCCGCTCGTAGAACCAGGCCTTGGGATTGTTCGCCGCGTGCTTGCGCGAGAGCACCGAGATCTGCCCGAAGTCCGCGCTGGTCGCCCCGTACTTGTGCATGTAGGTGCGGGCCAGGAAGGCCTCCTGCTGAGCGGGAGTGAGCAGACCGTACGGGTTGATCCAGTTCCGGTATTCCTGGTCGGTGCTGGAGTTGTACGCGAAGGGCGGCGGCCCGGCGCCGAAACGATGGCCCGAGCGCTCGTTGAAGGCGCGATAGACGACCACGACGTCGGCGACACCGCTCGAGACGGCGAGGGCGGCCTGCTGCACGGGCGCGCAGGCGCCGCCACCGCCGTGCGGGATCCGGCTGAAGAACTTCAGTTCCGGGATGCCGAGCGCGCGGGCGACGGCGATCTCGGGGTTGGTCTCCATGGTGAACAGCGCGAAGCCGTCGACCTCTTCGACGCCGATCTGCGCGTCCTCGAGAGCGGCGAGGACCGACTCGCACGCGAGTTGCCATTCGCTGCGGCCGGAGTTCTTGGAGAATTCGGTGGCTCCGATACCGGCGATAGCGGCGGCTCCGGAGAAGCCCTTGACGGTCATCGGCTCTTCCTCTCGTAGGGCTCCACCACGACCTCGGCGGTGACGTGGACGCCTCTGCTGTTGCGGCCCTGCACCTTCAGGGTGACGGCCGCGCCGTCGACTGCGGTCACCTCACCGTTCATGTGCATGGGGTCGCCGGGGAAGCAGGGCACGCCCAGGCGCAGCGACGCGCGGCGTACACGCGCCGACGGCCCGGTCCAGTCGGTGACGTACCGGTCGACGAAACCGTTGGTGGCGTTGATGCTCATGAACACGTCCGGGGTGCCGCGTCCGAGTGCGGCAGCCGGGTCGTGATGCACGTCCTCGAAATCCTGTGACGCGATCGCGGTGGCCACGATGGTCGTGCGATCCATCGGCAGGACGAGTTCGGGAAGCGACTGTCCGACAGTGCATTCGGTGAGATTCATGCGTCTCCTCCGGGCTTGCGCAGCTGGGGCAGGATCTCGCCGTGCGCGTGCTCGGAGAATCCCACCTCGAGTTCCATGCCGATCTCGAGGGTGTCGTGGTCGACGCCCGCGATGTCGGCGACGATGCGGATTCCTTCGTCGAGGTCGATCAGCCCGACGGCGAGCGGGTACTCGAAGGCCGGATCCTGCGGGTGGTGGATGATCGTCCAGCTGTGAAGCGTTCCGCGCCGCGAGGATTCGACGGTCTTCCACTCGAACGAGCGGCACGCGGGGCAGGCCGGGCCCGGGGGATGGCGCAGAGTGCCGCAGTCGCTGCACTGCTGGATCTCGAGTCGGCCCTCACGGACGGCGTCGAACCAGAACTGGTTGTCCTGGGTGATGGTGAGCCGGGGGACGGCGGTCATCGCGTCTCCTTGTCGGTGTTCGGGTTGAACCGGAGCATCCGGAAGCGTTCCTCGGCGACGACTTCGCCGTTCTGGTCCTCGTAGCGCTTGTACAGCGTGAAGAATCGGCCGTCGCCGAGACCCGTTCGCTTGATCTGAGATACGGACTCGATCGTGTAGTGGGCAGTGATGTGATCGCCCGGGACGAGTTCGCGGTGGTAGTCCTGCTCGACGTTCGTCGCCACGACGGAGGTGAAACCCTCGCGATCGAGGTCGGCGAGCATCCGGGAGTACGCGAAATCCTCCACGACGCCCTCGGCCCGCTTGCGCTGCACATCACGCCAGCGGCGGTAGCCGGCCATGATCCAAGTGGAGATCATGGCGGGCGGGCAGACGATGGAGTCGCGCCCGGTTTCGCGGGCGGCCTCGGCGTCGACGTAGATCGGGTTGAAGTCGTCGTGGGCCTCGACCCAGTTGCGGATCATGGCGTCGTTGACGGCGTACCGGGCCACGCGGGGTGGTTCGGCCACCTGCCCGACGTATTTCTCGTAATCCTGCTCGACGGTCTGCATGGCCCAGTCACTCCTCTTCGACACGCGCGTTCGTCGTCACGCTAAGTGGGGCCGACAAGCAAGTTCCCGTGATTCCCACTGAGCAGGAGCAGCGGCGGAGGACGAGAGGGAGCAGTACCGAACCAAGCGATTGCTTGGTAAGTTGTCAACGCGAGACCCGCGCATCCTGCGGGGTGAACGACGTGGAGGCAGCGAATGGATCTGGGACTCGACGGCGCGGTCGTGCTCGTCACCGGGGGGATACGAGGAGTCGGTGCGGGCATCACCAGGGTGTTCCTGCGCGCCGGAGCGACCGTCGTGACATGCGCACGCAACGAACCCGAACAGCCTGTCGAAGTGGACGGGCGGACCGCGGAGTTCCTGAAGTGCGACGTTCGCGACGCCGATCAGGTCGGCACGTTGATCGAGACCATCGTGGAGCGTCACGGTCGGCTCGACGCCGTGGTGAACAACGCCGGCGGGTCGCCGTACGCACTGGCGGCCGATGCCAGCCCGAAGTTCCACGCCAAGATCGTGGAACTGAACCTGCTGTCCCCGCTGCTGGTCGCGCAGGCTGCCAACGCGGTGATGCAGAAGCAGGACACCGGCGGCTCGATCGTCAACATCTCGAGCGTGAGCGGATCGCGCCCCTCGCCGGGAACCGCGGCCTACGGTGCGGCCAAGGCGGGCGTCGACAGTCTCGCACAGTCGCTCGCCGTCGAGTGGGCACCGAAGGTACGGGTGAACTCGGTGGTGGTCGGGCTCGTCGAAACCGAACAGTCGCATCTGTTCTACGGCGACAAGGCAGGCGTCGCCGCAGTCGGCGAGACCGTTCCGCTGGGGCGGCTGGCCCAACCCGAGGACATCGGCCACTGCGCCGCATTCCTGGCCTCTCCGCTGTCGGCCTACGTCAGCGGATCGACATTGACCGTCCACGGTGGCGGTGAACGCCCTGCCTACATGGCAGCGGCCGAAACGAAGGAGACGAAGTGAGTGGACTGCTGGACGGGCGCGTCGTCATCGTGACCGGCGCCGGGCGAGGACTGGGTCGCGCCCATGCCCTCGCCTTCGCCGCGGAGGGTGCGAAGGTCGTCGTCAACGACATCGGTGTCGGCAGCGACGGTTCGGCCACGGGTGAGTCGCCCGGCGAGCTGGTCGTCGAGGAGATCCGCGCGGCCGGGGGAGAAGCCGTCGTCAACGGCGACGACGTCGCCGACTGGGCCGGCGCCGAGAACCTCGTCAAGACCGCCCTCGACAACTTCGGCCGACTCGACGTGCTCGTCAACAACGCCGGATTCCTGCGCGACCGCATGCTCGCCAACATGAGCGAGGAGGAGTGGGACGCTGTCATCCGCGTGCACCTCAAGGGGCACTTCGCGCCGATGCGTCACGCCATGAGCTACTGGCGCGCCGAGTCCAAGGCCGGCAACCCCGTCGACGCCCGCATCATCAACACCAGCTCGGGTGCCGGACTGATGGGCAGCATCGGTCAGGGCAACTACGCCGCCGCCAAGGCCGGCATCGCGACGCTCACGATCCAGGCCGCAGCCGAATTCGGCCGCTACGGCGTGACCGTCAACGCGATCGCACCGTCGGCGCGCACCCGCATGACCGTCGGCGCCGGTGGCGCGATGGCCGAGGCGATGGCCGCACCCGAAGAGGGTTTCGACGCCATGGCGCCGGAGAACGTCTCGCCGCTGGTCGTGTGGCTCGGCAGTGCCGAATCGAAGGACGTGACCGGTCGCGTGTTCGAGGCCGAGGGCGGCAAGGTGTCGCTGGCCGACGGATGGCGGCACGGTGAGGCGATCGACAAGGGCGACCGCTGGGATCCGAAGGAACTCGGTCCCGTCGTCGAGAAGCTGATCGCAGCGTCGCAGCCGCCGACGCCGGTCTACGGAGCGTGATGTCCCGTGCGCGTTTCCGGTGATCGTCACCGGAAACGCGCACGGACGGCGCCGCCGGTCTAGGCGGGCGTACGGATGGTGAGGGTGGAGCCGGGGAAGTAGGCAGCGAGCTCGGAACGCGCCTGCTTGAGCGTGGCCGTGCCGTAACCCTGCTTGCGGAACTCGGGATGCACCCAGATCCGCACGTCGACCTCGTTGCCGGTCAGCTCACCGAACGCGAACCCGATGGCCTTCGGCTCGTCACCCGAAAGATCTTCGGCCACAAGCCACATCCCGGACTCGTCGTCCATCAGCTCGCTGCCGCGTTGCCGCTCGGATTCGACCCGCTCGTCGCTGTCGTCGCCCAGCTGGTCGGCGCAGCGCTGCTTGAACAGCGCGGTGTCGGCCGCACTGTGGGAGATGGGCCGCAACCGGAAATGCGCGCCGGTCGCGTACGGACGCGCTGCCGTCGTCCACTGCAGCACCGCATCGAGATCGTCGAGTTCTTCACGGATCTTCTTCCGCTCCGCCTGGGTGAGGCGGCGGAAGGGAAGGTTCAGCACGGCCTCCGCGCAGAACTCGTCGGTGTCGAGCAGAGAGGCGAGCTTCGCGACCGCATCGCCCCGATCCCTGCTCTCGACGATCACGTCGAGCACCTCGTGGCGTTGTTCGAGCGCCCGGAGCAGCGCGGCCGCGATCTCCCGCCGGTCGAGCACCTTGTCGTGATTCGTGGTTGCCATCGTGCGACATCCCTTCGTCGAGAACCTGGACGTACGAGACTCAGTATTCCCGCACGGGACCGTCCCGGCGAGCCGTGCCGACCGGGATGCTCACTCGCACACGACGACGGGAATCACACGGTCGGTCCACGACTGGTAGTTGTCGAAGTCCGGGTACATCGCCGTCAGGCGCGGCCAGTAGGCCGCTCGTTCCTCGTCGCTCGCGACCCGCGCCCGCATGGTCCGGATGCGCGACTTGATCTGCACCGTGACCTCCGGGTTCGCCTGGATGTTGCGGAACCACAAGGGGTGCTTGGGCAGTCCGCCCTGGGAGGCGACCAGGACCACCTTGTCGCCGTCCTCGAGGAACAACAGCGGGGCCGTCCGCGGCTGCCCGGTCTTCCTCCCGATCGTGGTCACCAGGCACACCGGGATGCCCCACGGGAAGGCGCTTCCCACACGCCACTTCCCGCCGATGCGACCGCCGGTCGCCCGGTACGCCGCGACGTTGAACCGCGACATCCACTTGATGATCGAGACCGTGGCCTTCGAATCGAGGCCCTTCGGTGCCGCTTCGGTACCCATGTCAGATGCGCTCGATGATGGTGCCCGTCGCCAGCGCGCCACCGGCGCACATCGAGATCAGAGCGGTCGATGCGTCGCGGCGCTCGAGTTCGTGCAGCGCGGTGGTGATGAGGCGGGAACCGGTGGATCCGACGGGGTGACCGAGGGCGATCGCGCCACCGTTGACGTTGACCTTGTCCATGTCGGGTCCGTGCACCTGCGCCCAGGACAGCAACACCGACGCGAACGCTTCGTTGACCTCGAACAGGTCGAGATCGCCGATGCTCATGTCGGCCTTCTCGAGAACCTTCGCGGTGGCCTGGACGGGGCCGTCGAGGTGAAACTCGGGTTCGGCGCCGACGAGTGCCTGCGCGACGATCCGCGCCCGCGGCTTCAATCCGAGTGCCTTCGCGCGGTCGGAATCCATGAGCAGCACGGCCGCGGCTCCATCGGAGATCTGCGACGAGGTGCCGGCGGTGTGGATGCCGCCCTCGAGCACGGGCTTCAGCTTCGCCAGCGACTCGGCCGACGTCTCGCGCAGACCCTGGTCGCGGGTGACGGTCGCCTTCTCGCCGGTGCGGTTGCCCTCCTTGTCGACGACGGGTGCGACGACCGGCAGCACCTCGCGGTCGAACCGGCCCTCGTCCCAGGCCTGCTTCGCGAGCTGCTGCGAGCGCACGCCGAGTGCGTCGACGTCCTCGCGGGTGATGCCGCGGCGCCGCGCGATGCGTTCGGCGGCCTCGAACTGGTTGGGCATGTCGATGTTCCAGGACTCCGGCCGACGCGGGCCCGCCTGGTCGCCGACGTTGGCGCCGAGGGGCACCTGGGTCATCGCCTCGATACCGCACGCGATGCCCACGTCGATGGCGCCGGTGGCGATGAGGCCTGCGATGAGGTGGTTGGCCTGCTGCGCCGATCCGCACTGGGCGTCGATGGTGGTCGCGCCGACCTGCCAGGGCAGGCCCGCGTTGAGCCACGCGGTGCGGGTGATGTTGTTGGACTGGGCGCCCGCCTGGGTGACGCAGCCACCGATGACCTGTTCGACGAGCTCGGCGTCGATGCCGGCGCGTTCGACGAGTCCGGCCTGGACGGCGCCCAGGATCTCGGCAGCGTGCAGGCCCGCGAGCCATCCACCCCGCTTGCCGATCGGGGTCCGTGCGGCCTCGACGATGACTGGTGTGCCCACTTCGGGCTCCTTTCTCCTACGTTCTTCGCAAAATAGAACAGGTTTCCCCGATAGGCAACAGAACCTGATTATCCCACGGGACGTGCGGATCTCTTGGTCGCACGGCGCACCTGTGTTTGAATGGTTCTAGAACGTGTTCCAAATCACGCGAGCGGTACTCGCCAGGGCAGGAGAGATATCAGTGGCGCAGCCGAACATCCCCGAAGACATCGACTTCACCGATCCCGATCTGTACGCAGACCGTATGCCGTTCGAAGAGTTCGCGGAACTGCGCAAGACGGCACCGGTGTGGTGGAACAAGAAGTCTCCCGACGTCGGTGGTTTCCACGACGAGGGTTTCTGGGTTGTCTCCCGGCACGAGGAGGTCCGTGAGGTCTCCCGCCGGAGCGACGTGTTCTCCAACTGGGAGAACACTGCGATTCCGCGGTTCAACGACGACATTCCGCGCGAGGCCATCGAACTGCAGCGTCACGTCCTGCTCAACAAGGACGCTCCCGAGCACACCAAGCTGCGCAAACTCGTCGCCCGAGGCTTCACGCCCCGTGCGATCAACGGCCTGCGCGACGAGCTCGACCGTCGCTCCAAGATGATCGTCCAGGAGGCCTGCCAGGCCGGTCAGGGCGACTTCGTCACGCAGATCGCCGCGGAACTACCGCTGCAGGCGATCGCCGATCTCATCGGCGTCCCGCAGGAGGACCGCGCGAAGATCTTCGAGTGGTCCAACCAGATGACGGGCTACGACGACCCGGACAACACCGCCGATCCGGCGGCCGCCTCCATGGAGGTGCTGGGCTACGCCTACCAGATGGCCGCCGCCCGCAAGGAGAACCCGGCCGACGACATCGTCACCACCCTCATTGAGGCCGACATCGACGGCGACGAGCTGGCTCCCGAGGAGTTCGGCTTCTTCTTCATCGTCCTCGCGGTGGCTGGCAACGAGACCACCCGCAACGCCATCACCCACGGCATGGCGGCCTTCCTCGACAACCCCGAGCAGTGGGAGATCTTCAAGCGCGACCGGCCGAAGACCGCCGCCGACGAGATCATCCGCTGGGCCACCCCGGTCACCTCGTTCCAGCGCACGGCGCTCGAGGACACCGAGCTCGGCGGACAGACGATCCGCAAGGGCGAGCGCGTGGTCATGCTGTACGCCTCGGCCAACAACGACGAAGAGGTGTTCGAGAATCCCCGCGAGTTCGATATTCTCCGGGATCCCAACCCGCACCTCGCCTTCGGTGGCACCGGTGCGCACTACTGCCTCGGCGCGAACCTCGCCCGCATGGAGATCGACCTGATCTTCAACGCCATCGCCGATCACATCCCCGACATCACCAAGATCGGCGACCCGCACCGTCTGCGGTCGGGCTGGCTCAACGGCATCAAGGAGTTCCAGGTCGACTACAAGACCTCGGGAGGATGCCCGGTCAAGCACTGAGCGACCACAGCGCAGATCCCCGGACGCCGTCAGGCGTCCGGGGATCTCGTTGTCTCTGTGCCGATCACTCCTCGGATGGGGGGTCTCCCGGATCGCGGGCCGGCATGATGACGCGGCTGATCAGCCGCCGTCGCCTGCCGGGGCCCGGGCCGAGTTCGGCATAGCGCGCGAACAACTGCGCCATCTCACCCACGAGATCCAGGGCCTCCGAGTCGGTGAGCTCGAGCGCGACCTGCCGATAGCCCACGACGTCGTCGGCCATGCCTCGCCGGTTCGGGTCGACGAGATACGCGTCGAAGTCGTCGAGCAACTGCGCGGCGAAGACGAGGAAGGCGCGCCGGTGGTCGTCGGCGCTCATCTCCTCGGCCTGGGCGCCGGTGACCTGGGCGCGTTCGGTGACGAGCCGGAACGTGCGCTCGACGGTGCCGCGCACCCGACGTTCGGAGACGACCTCGAGTACCCCGGCGTCGACGAGGGTCGAGATCTGGCGGTAGAGCGTCGCGGTGGAGACGTCGTCGAGCAGTGTGCGCAGCCGAGCGGTGGTCGCGGTGCGGTCGCCGAGCAGTGCCTGGACGATGCGTAGCCGGACCGGATGCAGCAGCAGTTCTGCGGTGGTCATGCTCCCCCTTCCGTCCCAACCTTCTCACAGTTGACATTGATCTCAACAATGAGAATAATCGCTGTCATGACGACAATGCGTATCGACAACGGAACCCTGCGAGTGCGGCTCACCACCTTCGAGAAGATCGCGGGACTCCTCGGCAACGTCGACGTGCCCCTCGCGTCGATCCGGAAGGTGGAAGTGCATCAGGACGGACTCGCCGCGGTGCGGGGCATCCGTGCTCCGGGGCTCGGTCTGCCGGGTGTGCGCAACATCGGCTCGTGGCGCGGGCCCGGCCGCAACGACCTCGTCTCGGTCCGGCGCGGGCAGCCGGCGCTGCGCATCGAACTGGAAGGGCGCAAGCGCACCGCGCTCGTGCTGGGTGCCGACGACGCAGAGCAGTGGGCGCAGAAGCTGCGCACTGCGGCCCACTGCTGAGAGGTGGATCTACGCCAGGAGGCGGTACTCCTGGTGATGCCCCCGGTCGCGTACGACGACGCCGAGTTCCTGCAGTTGCTCGTGCAGTGCGGTGGCAAGATGTGTGTTCTTGCCGGACAGCGCTTCCCGTCGCTCCCGCAGCAGGGTGTGGGTTTGCTCGTCCAGGCCGGGGTCTCCCTCGATCCACCGGGTGAACGATTCCTCGTGGGTGTTCTTCTCGCTCCACGGATAACCGTGCGCCGTGAATGCGTCGGCGACGGCTCGGTCGTTCAGGTCGTCGGCCTTGCGTCGCGCGAGTTCTCGCTCCGCAGAATCGAGCAGGACGAGATCGCGGCCCTCGCGGAACACCGATCCGACCTTCGCGCGCGGCACGTACAGATCGCGGTCGTTCTGAGTCAGCAGTGCTCCTTCGGAATCCACGGCAAGGGCAAGGGATTCGTGGATCATGGACGAGGCGAGGAAGAGTCCCACGCCGATCCCGACGACCGTCAGGATCGGGATCGTCCAGGTCGTGGTGAGACCGGCCAGGAGTTCGAGCGGACCGGGGACCGCCGGAAGGGTCTCGACGGCCCACTTCGAGACGGCCGGCGCGACGAAGCCGAGTCCGAGACCGGCGAGAGCGCTCAGGATTCCCAGCACCCAGGGAACGACGGGGGAGACGGTTACGCGAGTGGCGTCGTCGTGCATCCTCATGATCGTGGTCCTTTCGTGTGTCCGGTGAGATAGCGCTGCACGATCGTCCGGATCGTCCCGACCGGATCGACGGCCGCGGGGTTGTCCGCGTACAGGAACGCCGAATCCTTGATCGCGCTGATCCAGGTTGCGGTGGCCACCGGATCGAGCGACGGGTCGATCCGGTCGCCCGCTCTGCGTAGGAGGTGGGTGAGACCCTCGATCACGATGCCGTCGTCCTCGTCGAGGATCTCGGCGAGGACGGGGTCGTGGCCGACCTGGCGGATCACCTCGACCACGAGTCCTCCGGCTGCAGGATCCGTGGCCTGCCCGACGAGTTCGGCGACCATGTCGAGGAGGGCCTCCAGGGGATCGTCGGCGTCGCGATGACGCTCCACGAGGGCTCGGGTCTCGGGTAGGCCCTGCTCGAAGATCGCGCGGAACACTCCGCGCTTGTCGCCGAAGTAGTGGAAGACCGTGCCGGAACTGACACCTGCCGCCTCGGCGATCGCCGTCACCGGGGTGGCGTCGAAGCCGCGCTCGGCGAACAGGGTGGCGGCGGAGTCGATGATCGCGGTGCGGCGGCGGGCTCGGAGTTCTGGGTCGACGGTGCGTGCCATGACTCCACTGTATTAATTGATCGACTGGTCAGTCAATTAATTGACCAAAGCCGAGCGGGCTCGGTGTCGCGAGGCGGCCTCAGCGCAGGCGCCGAAGATCCTCGGGCGTATCCACGTCGCCGGCCTCGGCGAGATCGCTGCAGTCCACCCGGCGTACCCGATCCCGGTTGCGGGCGAGGAACGACCGCGCACCTTCGTCGCCGGTGGCCTCGTCGGCCGCAGTCAGCGCGTCGGCGTGGTCGAACACCACCGGGTGACCGGGACGATCCTCGAAGACGGGGAGCGTGACCGTGCCCGGCCGGTGCTCTGCCAGGACGTGGCGCACCAGATCGGCCGTGATGCCGGGAAAGTCGACGACGGTGAGCGCGACCCGGTCGTGGGTGCGCGCAGCGTCGACCCCACGGCGCAGGGAGGTCGACATGCCGTCGGGCCAGTCGGGATTGTGCACCGCTGTGACGCCGGCCGGGCAGGCGGCGGCGACCTCGTCGCCGAACGCCCCGACCACCACCACGACCTCGTCGCAGCCACCGCCGAGCAGCGCATCGACGACGGTATGGAGCAGGGGACGGCCACGGTGGGGGAGCAGCGCCTTCGCGCGCCCACCCAACCGCGAGCCGTCCCCTGCTGCGAGAACGATTCCGGCGGTCGGCATACCGCCGATGCTACGAGACCGGCCGCAGAGTCTTCATCGCGCGATCCACTTCCCAGAACGCACGCAGCGACACGATCTTCCCGTCGTCGTCGACCCGATAGACGAACACGCCCTCCGCGTCGATGAGATTGCCCGCCATCGTGGTGCGGATCGTGCCGATGTTGACGCACTCGCTGCCGCACACCAGCACGTCGTCGACGAGGAACTCGAGCTTGTCGGTGTTCGCGATGGTCATGTCGTAGAACTTCGCGATCGCCTCGTGGCCGTGGTGCCCCTTGCCCTCGGGGTCGAAACCGGACGGGCCGACGGGATCCTCGACGCAGGCGTTCTCGGCGAACAGCGCGAGCCACTCGTCCTTGCGTTTCCCGCTCGCCGCCGCCTGCGACGCCCGGGCCGCCACGCGCGCCGGATGTTCCTCGCTCATGCCGCATCCTTTCCGTGGATGTACTTGTCGGCGAACTTCCGCAACGATTCCTGCTTCGCCTCGAGCGGCGAGTCGAATCCGTGCCCGTCGAAGATCCACGGCACCACGATGATGTCGGTGACCCCGGCGTCGGCGAGTTCGGCATAGCCGGAGCTGCCGAACCTGTCGACACACACGGCCTGGATCTCGAACGGCTCGTCGCCGCGGCCGTACTCGGCACGCAACTCGCGCAGGCGCGTGATGACCTCGACGAGATCGCCGTACTCGATCATCGCCGACGTCCACCCGTCCCCGACCCGGGCCGCGCGACGCAGTGCCACATCGGTGTGCCCACCGACGTAGAACGGCACCGGCTCGGTGGGTGCGGGGCTCATCTGGAGCCGGTCGAAATCGTAGAACTCACCGTGGTGCTCGACCATGCCGCCGCCGAGGATCAGCTTGAGCACGTCGATCATCTCGTCCACGCGCTTGCCGCGCTTGGCATACGGGACGCCGCACCACTCGAATTCCTCCGGCGCCCATCCGATCCCGACTCCGAGACCGAACCGGTTGCCGGTGAGATTGGCGACCGAACCGACCTGCCGTGCCAGCAGCACCGGATTACGCGAGCCGAGCTTGAGTACCTGCGTGTAGAACCGGATCGTCGACGTGGCGGCCGCCATGGACGCCGCGGCGATGAGCGGATCGACCCACGGGGTGTCGGGCGTCCACATCCTCGAACCGTCGGGGGTGTACGGATAGTCGACCGTCTGCTTCTCCATGTAGAACAGGGAGTCGGGCAGGGCGATCGAGGTGTATCCGCACTCCTCGGCGGTCTGTGCGATGCCGGTGAGCTGGTCGAGCGGGGTCATCGCGACCCCGACGGTGAACGAGACCATGCCCGCCTCCTAGTTCGTGGGCCGGTCGGCGCCCACGACCCACATGGAGAAGTACTGCGAGCCACCACCGTAGGCGTGTCCGAGCGCCTTGCGGGCACCGTCCACCTGGTGGTCTCCCGCCTTGCCCATCACCTGGATCGCGGCCTCGGCGAAGCGGATCATGCCCGACGCGCCGATCGGGTTGGAGCAGAGCACGCCGCCGGACATGTTGATCGGCAACTGGCCGCCGATCGCCGTCTCGCCGGCCTCGGTGAGCTTCCAGCCCGAACCCTCGGGGGTGAAACCGAGATTCTCGAGCCACATCGGCTCGAACCACGAGAACGGCACGTAGATCTCGGCGCAGTCGATCTCGGTGAGCGGATCGGTGATACCGGCCTGCTTCCACAGCGCCGCGGCAGCGATGCGACCGGCCTCCGGATTGACCTGGTCGCGACCGGCATAGGTGGTCGGTTCGGTGCGCATCGCGGTGGCGTGGATCCAGGCCACCCGGCGGCCCGCCTGCTCGGCGGCCTTCGCGGTGTCCTCGTCACCGAGCACGACCGCGCACGCACCGTCGGACGACGGGCACGTCTCGTCGTACCGGATCGGATCCCACAGCATCTGCGAGGCCTGGACCTTCTCGAGGGTGATCTCGGGCTGCTTCAGATGCGCGTACGGATTCTTCGCGCCGTTGAGGCGGTCCTTGACAGCGACCATCGCCCCGATGTGCTCGGGTGCACCGGACCGGCGGATGTACGAACGGACGTGCGGCGCGAAGTAGCCGCCCGCGCCGGCGCCGACCGGCATGGTGAACGGGACCGGTGTGGACAGCGCCCACATCGCGTTCGACTCGGACTGCTTCTCCCAGGCCACCGCGAGCACCCGGCGGTGCACACCGGCCTGGACGAGGCTTGCCGCGACGTTCGCCGTCGAGCCCCCGACGGACCCGGCGGTGTGCACGCGCAGCATCGGCTTGCCTGTGGCGCCGATGGCGTCGACCATCGACAGTTCGGGCATCATGACGCCCTCGAACAGGTCGGGGGCCTTGCCGATCACGACGGCGTCGATGTCGTCCCAGCCCACCTGGGCGTCCGCCATGGCCCGGTCGATCGCCTCGCGGACGAGGCCGGACATCGACACGTCGTGCCGCTTGGCGACGTAGTGGGTCTGCCCGGTTCCGAGGACAGCTGCGGGTTGCTTCGCCATCAGTTGCGTCCCTCCAGAACGGCTACCAGATTCTGTTGCAGCACAGCGCCGCTCGTCGCGTGCGCGAGTGCACGTCCGGCGGTGCCGTCCATGATCGCCTGCGCTGCGTAACCGATGCGCTCGAGACCGCCGGAGAACATCGGGTTGCCCGTCAGCGGTCCGCCGGACGGGTTGATCGTCGTCGAATCGTCCAGGCCGATCGCCTCACGGAGGATGAGCTCCTGGTGCGTGAACGGCGCGTGCAGTTCGGCGACGTCGAAGGAGGTGTCGCCACCGGTGACCGCCTGCGCGGCGGCCCGTGCGGAGGCCGACACCGTGAGATCGAGCGAGCCGAAGTTCGGTGAGTCGGTGCGGTGTTCGATCCCGGTGATCCACGCGGGGTTCTCGCACAGCTCGCGGGCCCGGTCGCCGCTCGCGAGGACGATCGCGGCGGCACCGTCGGTGACCGGAGCGCAGTCGTGCTTGCGCAGCGGGTCGGCGATGTACGGCTGCGAGAGCAGGTCCTCGATGTCGAGATCGCCCGAGAGCTGGGCCTTCGGGTTGTTCTTCGCGGCCGCGCGACTGCGCACCGCGACCTCGGCCATCTCGCGGTCGGTCCACTTGCCGGAGTCGAGACCCATGCGGGCCTGCAGACCGGCGAGCGAGACGGAGTCGACGCCGAGCGGTGCCACGAGGTACGGATCGAGCTGCAGGGAGAGGGTGCGCCGCAGGGTGCCGGCCGAGGACTTGCCGAAGCCGTAGACGAGGGCGGTGTCGACCTCACCGGTGATGAGCTTGACCCACGCTTCGTAGAGCGCCCAGGCCGCGTCCATCTCGACGTGCGACTCGTTGATGGGCGGGACCGCGCCGATCGCGTCGATCGCCGAGATGAACGAGAACGCGCGTCCGGCAAGGTAATCGGAGGAACCCGAGCACCAGAATCCGATGTCGGACTTGGTGATGCCGAGCTTGTCGTACAGCTCCTGGAAGCACGGGACGAGCATCTCGACGCCGTTGGTGGTGCCGAACGTCTCGCGCACGTGCGGAGCATGCGCGAAGCCGACGACTGCGATGTCTGTCATGGTGTCCGCTGCTCCTAGAGGTGGTGTTTGAAGGTGTCGTAGTCGGCGTCGGGTTCACCGGTGGGCCGGAAGTACTCGATGTTGCGCAGCGTGTGGTCCCACTCGTCGCGCGGACGCCACTTGGCCTCGACCCGCATGCCCATGCGCACCTCGGAGGCGTCGCACTCGAGGATCAGGTGCAGGAACGGGATGTCGGCGCCGTCGAGCAGCACGTAGGCCGCGACGTAGGGCGGCTTGATCTGCTGGCCCATGAACGGGACGTTGACGATGCAGAAGGTGGTGACGATGCCCTTGTCGGGCACCTCCACCGGTTCCTTGGTGGGCACACCGTCGGTCGGGCTCGCGCCGCGCGGCGGCACGTAGACCTTCCCGCCGGGGCCGGTGCGACCACCGATGATCTTCCCCTCCTTGAGACCGCGCAGGTACCAGGACTCCTCGGGCGAGGCCGAGTGCCGGTAGTGCAGGTCGACGGGGGTGGTGATCATGGTGACCGGTTCGCCGTCGGCCGCTTGTACGGTGAGGGTCGCCTCGCCGGGTTCGAAGGCCTCGATGTCGTGGATCTCGCCGGTGCGCTCGGCGGCCCAGCGCACGCGCACACGCAGACCCGTCTCGATCTCGTCCGGGGACGCGACGTCGACCGCGTGCAGCAGCGTCGTGTCGGCTCCGTCGAGACGGATCAGCGCCCACGCGAACGGCCGGTCGAACGGCTGTCCGGGCAACGGCTCGGCGTTCCACGTCCAGCTCACCACGGTGCCGGTCTGCCCGACCTCGACGAAATCGGTGAGCGGTTCATGGGTGACCGCGTCGAATTCGGGGGGTGGGACGAGGACCCGTCCGTCGGATCCGCGCGCGCCGAGAATGCGGCCGTCGCGCAGTCCGGTGACGAAGGCTCCGACGGTCGGCCCGGTGGATCGTGTGTAGTCGAACTTCAGATTCAGCGGTGCGCTCAGCGGTGGCTCGGCAACCGCGCTCTTTCCCAGGCTCACAATTTCGAGTAGAACAGGTTCTAGTGTTGCTGGCAAGAGCGGCGCGCGAACTGCACCTCGCCGCGATTCGTCCGACAGGAAAGGCGTCCAATGAAACTGGGACTGCAACTCGGTTACTGGGGGGCCCAGCCACCCCCGAACGCACCGGAACTCGTTGCTGCGGCCGAGGCCGAAGGATTCGACGCCGTCTTTGCCGCCGAATCGTGGGGGTCCGACGCGTTCACTCCGCTCGCGTGGTGGGGTTCGTCCACCGAACGGGTGCGGCTCGGCACGTCCGTCGTGCAGATCTCCGCGCGCACACCGACGAGTTGCGCGATGCACGCGCTCACGCTCGATCACCTCTCGGGTGGCCGGCACATTCTCGGCCTCGGCGTCTCGGGGCCGCAGGTGGTGGAGGGCTGGTACGGGCGACCGTTCGCGAAGCCCCTCGCGCGCACCCGCGAGTACGTCGACGTGATCCGCAAGGTGCTCGCGCGCGAAGAGCCGGTGACCAGCGACGGACCACACTTCCCGCTGCCCTATGCGGGCGCTGGATCCACCGGGCTCGGCAAACCCCTCAAGCCCATCACGCATCCGCTGCGGCCGGACATTCCGATCTGGATCGGCGCCGAGGGCCCGAAGAACGTCGCACTCACCGCCGAGATCGCCGACGGCTGGCTCGCGATCTACTACACCCCGCGACTGGCGTCGATGTACGACGAGTGGCTCGACGAGGGGTTCGCCCGGCCGGGCGCGCGGCGCAGCCGCGAGGACTT
The DNA here is from genome assembly GCF_002215235.1 of Rhodococcus sp. BUPNP1. Lineage (NCBI taxonomy): Bacteria > Bacillati > Actinomycetota > Actinomycetes > Mycobacteriales > Nocardiaceae > Rhodococcus > Rhodococcus sp. BUPNP1. Next base: position 187,318 of record NZ_NERM01000006.1, on the reverse strand, counting down.
CGAGATCGCCGCGACCTGCCAGGTGGTCGTCACCGACGACCGCGCGGCGACCATCGCGGCGATGAAACCGGTGACGGCGCTGTACGTCGGGGGAATGGGCGCGCCGGAGTTGAACTTCCACGCGCAGGTCTACCGGCGGATGGGGTACGACGCCGTGGTCGAGGAGGTGACCGCGCTGTTCCGCGCCGGTCGCAAGGACGAGGCGGCCGCCGCCATCCCGGACGAGATGATCACCGAGACGATGATCGTCGGCAACGCCGACGAGGTACGCGAAGGCGTGAAGCGGTGGGAGGAGGCCGGCGTGACCATGCTGCTGGTCGGTTGCCGCGACGTCGACCAGGTCCGCACGATCGCCGACGTGGTGTTGCGCTAGACCGTGGCGCTGGGCTGAACGCCACGGCGGGCGGAAACCGTTCCGTGAGGACGGCTTCCGCCCGCCGCGTGTGGCGTCAGGAGGCGTAGGCGGCCTTCAGTTTGCCCTTCACCAGCTTGCCCGTGGGTGTGCGGGGCAGTTCGTCGACGAAGTCCACCGACCGCGGCACCTTGAAGTGGGCGACCCGCTCGCGGACGTACGCGATGAGGTCGTCGGCGAGATCGGGTGATGCGGTGGTACCGGACGACACCTGCACGACGGCCTTGACCTCCTCGCCCATCTCCGGATGGGGTACGCCGATGACGGCGACGTCCTCGACGGCCGGGTGCAGGGCGAGCACGTTCTCGATCTCCTGCGGATAGATGTTCACCCCGCCGGAGATGATCGTGAACGACTTGCGGTCGGTCAGATACAGATAACCGTCCTCGTCGAGATAACCGAGGTCGCCGACGGTGGTCCAGGTGGGATGCTCGGGATGCTGCGACGCCGCGGTCTTCTCGGGATCGTTGTGGTACGAGAACGGAACCTTCTCGTATTCGAGATAGATCGTCCCTACCTCGCCGGCCGGGAGTTCCCGCCCTTCCTCGTCGCAGATGTGCGCGGGCCCGAGCACGCTCTTGCCCACCGAGCCCGGATGTTCGAGCCATTCCTGGCTGTTGATGAACGTGATCCCGTTGGCCTCGGTGGAGCTGTAGTACTCGTAGATCACCGGTCCGAGCCAGTCGATCATCGCGCGCTTGACCTCCGGCGGGCACGGCGCGGCGGCGTGGACGAGCACGCGCAGACTCGACAGGTCGTGACGGGCACGGATCTCCTCGTCGAGTTTGAGCATGCGGACGAACATCGTCGGCACCATCTGCCCGGCGGTGATCTTGTGCTCCTCGATGTGCCGGAGCGCGGTCTCGGCGTCGAACTTCTCGGCGAGGACCACCGTGCCGCCGAGCGCGTGGATCGCCCCACCCCAGCGCAGTGGCGCTGCGTGATAGATCGGGGCGGGGGAGTAGTAGACGTCGGAGTCGGTGAGGCCGAAGAGGAACTGCGCTACCGTCACCAGCGGCTCACCGGGTTCGTCGACGCGACGGTCCGGGAGATCCGGCTGGATTCCCTTGGGAAAGCCCGTGGTTCCGGACGAATACAGCATGATGGCGCCGCACGGTTCCTCCTCGAGTCGCGGGCCGGCCGCGGCGAGGGCATCCTCGTACGACTCGAAACCGCGCACGGCGCCGCCGAACGCGAGTCGCGCGGAACCGATCGTGACCTTCTCGCCGACCTGTTCGGAGAGCTCACCCAGCGTCGCCGAGACGATCAATGCCTTCGCGCCGCTGTCCTCGACGATGTACGCCACCTCGCCGGCGGTGAGATGACTGTTGACCGCCGTGATGTACAACCCGGACCGCATTGCGGCCCAGAACACCTCGAAGGCCTCCGGCAGGTTCTCGGTGAGGAGGGCGACGACGTCGCCGGAGCGGAGCCCGGCGTCGTGCAGCACTCGGGCGAGCGCTGCCGACCGGTCGTCGAGTTCGCGGTAGGTCAGGCTCCGGCCGCTGTCGGCCAGGACGACGGCGAGCTTGTCCGGGGCGGTGCGGGCGTGGACTCCTGGATACATGGGGCTCCTCATTACCTCGGCGAACGCTGTGGCCCTGTGTTGTGGGTCACAGCGGGCAATGTAGCAGAGCTAAGAACATGACTGTGACCGCGCTCTCACGGATGGGAGCGCGGTCCACAGCAGCGCAGGTCAGGAACCGGTGAACTTCGGGGCACGCTTCTCGGCGAACGCCCGCGGACCCTCCTTGGCATCTGCGCTCTTGAAGACGGCGGCGCCGAGCTCGGCGTCGATCCGGAATGCCTCCTCCTCGTGCAGACCCTCCGAGTCGCGGATGGTCCGGAGGATGGCCTGCACCGCGACCGGGCCGTTGTTCGCGATCGTCTCGGCGATCTCGAGGGCCTTGTCGAGTGCGGTGCCGTCGGGGACGACGTAACCGATGAGCCCGATCTCCTTGGCCTCGGCGGCCTTGATGTGGCGGCCGGTGAGCAGGATGTCGGCGGCGATCGTGTACGGGATCTGGCGGACGAGGCGCACGGCGGATCCGCCGAGCGGGAACAGTCCCCACTTCGCCTCGGAGACGCCGAATTTCGCGCTCTCCCCGGCGACGCGGATGTCGGTGCCCTGCAGGATCTCGGTGCCGCCGGCGATCGCGGCGCCCTCGACGGCCGCGATCAGCGGCTTCGTCAGGCGGCGACCCTTGAGCAACGCCGGCAGGCGCGACAGGTCCCACCCACCGCCGTTGCCATTCCGGTCGCTCCGCTCGCCCTGCTCGAACTTGTCTCCGGGAGGCGCTGCATTCATGGCCTTGAGATCGGCACCCGCGCAGAACGCGCCACCGGCGCCGGTGAGGATCGCGACGCGGATCTCGGGATCGTTGTCGACGCGGTCCCAGGCCTCGTTCATGATCGCCATCATCTCGCCGGACAGTGCATTTCGTGCTTCGGGGCGATTGAGCGTGACGATCAGGACGTGGCCGCGTTGCTCGACGAGGCAGTGCGGTTCGCGGGACGAGATGTCCGAATCGGCTGCGCCGGGGGCTTCGGTAGCGGACACTGGCAGGACTCCTCGCGGTGTTGTGAACTGGATCATATTCGGGTCTTGTCAGAAACGGTAACACGTTCTACTTTTGTCAGCGTGGCCCTAAACATCGCAGACCTCGTCGAACACGCAATCGACCTCGTTCCCGAGCGCGTCGCGCTGGCCTCGGACGGACGTGAGGTCACCTACGCACAGCTGGAGGAACGAGCCAACCGACTTGCTCATTACCTGCGCGAACAAGGAGTGGAGCCGGGCGACAAGGTCGGCATCTACTCCCGGAACACCATCGAGGCCGTAGAGGCGATGATCGCGGTCTTCAAGATCCGCGCCATCATGATCAACGTCAACTACCGCTATGTCGAGAACGAGTTGCAGTACATCTTCGACAACTCCGACATGGTGGCCCTCATCCACGAGCGCCGGTACTCCGACAAGGTGGCGAACGTCCTCCCGAGCACACCGCTGGTGAAGACCGTCGTGGTGGTCGAGGACGGCACCGACGTCGACTTCTCGGCCTACGGCGGCATCGAATACGAAGCGGCACTGGCGCAGAGCTCGCCCGAACGCGACTTCGAAGACCGCAGCGCCGACGACGTCTACATCCTCTACACCGGCGGCACCACCGGCCACCCCAAGGGCGTGATGTGGCGTCACGAGGACGTCTGGCGCGTCCTCGGCGGCGGCATCAACTTCATGACCGGCGAGTGGGTCAAGGACGAATGGCAGCTGGCGAAGGAGGGCGCCGAGAACCCCGGTCTCGTGCGCTATCCCATCCCGCCGATGATCCACGGTGGCGCGCAGTGGGCGCTGTTCCAGTCGCTGTTCAGCGGCGGCAAGGTCATCATGCATCCCGAGTTCTCGGGCCACGAGGTGTGGCGCATCATCGACGACCACAAGGTCAACGTCATCTTCATCACCGGCGACGCGATGGCCCGCCCCATGCTCGACGCGCTCGAGGAGGGCAACCCGAAGACCGGTGAGCCCTACGACCTCTCGACGCTGTTCGCCATGGCGTCGAGTGCTGCTCTGTTCTCCCCGTCCATCAAGGACCGTTTCCTCGACCTGCTGCCCGGCAAGGTCATCACCGACTCCATCGGCTCGTCCGAGACCGGCTTCGGCGGCATCGGTATCGCCGAGAAGGGCAAGACCCTCGGTGGCGGACCCACGGTGAAGATCGACGAATCGACCACCGTCCTCGACGACGACGGCAACCCGATCGAACCGGGCTCCGGCAAGGTCGGCATGGTCGCGCGCACCGGCAACATCCCGCTCGGCTACTACAAGGACGAGGCCAAGACCAAAGCGACCTTCCGCGAGTACAACGGGATCCGCTACTCGATCCCCGGCGACTACGCGCGCGTCGAGGCCGACGGCACCGTCACGATGCTCGGTCGCGGTTCGGTCTCCATCAACAGCGGTGGCGAGAAGGTCTACCCCGAAGAGGTCGAGGGCGCACTCAAGCAGCACCCCGCCGTCTTCGACGCCCTGGTGGTCGGTGTGCCGGACGAGCGCTTCGGTGAGCGGGTCTCCGCCGTCGTCGCGCTGCGCGACGGCGAGCAGGTGACGCTCGACGAACTCATGACGACGGCACGGTCGAAGATCGCGGGGTACAAGGTGCCGCGCGCGGTGTGGTTCGTCGACGAGATCAAGCGGTCGCCGGCGGGTAAGCCCGACTACCGGTGGGCCAAGGACCAGACCGGGCTGCGTCCGGCCGACGAGGTCTACAACAACGGCGACGGCAACGGCGCCGCGGCGACGGGGTAGAAGGACACATGCAGACCGGCCTCAGCAAGAAGTTCGGTATCGAGTATCCGATCTTCGGATTCACGCCCTCCGAACACGTCGCGGCGGCGATCAGCCGCGCAGGCGGACTCGGCGTCCTCGGGTGCGTGCGGTTCAACGACCCGGAGGAACTCGACGCCGTCCTGACCTGGATGGACGAGAACACCGACGGTAAGCCGTACGGCGTCGACATCGTGATGCCCGCCAAGGTGCCCACGGAGGGCACCGCCGTGGACCTCGACAAACTGATCCCCGCCGAGCACCGTGCCTTCGTCAACCGCACGCTCGACGAACTCGGTGTGCCGCCGCTGTCCGACGACGTCGGTGAGGCGAGCGGTGTTCTGGGCTGGCTGCATTCGGTCGCACGCTCGCACGTCGACGTCGCCCTCGCGCACCGGCCGGCCCTGATCGCCAACGCATTGGGATCGCCGCCGAAGGACGTCATCGACCTCGCACACGAGAAGGGAGTGCCGGTTGCGGCACTCGCGGGTGCGGTCGAGCACGCGAAGCGGCACGTCGAGAACGGTGTCGACATCGTGATCGCGCAGGGTTACGAGGCCGGCGGGCACACCGGTGAGATCGCGTCGATGGTGTTGTGGCCCGAAATCGTCGATGCACTCGGCGATTCGGCGGCCGTGCTCGCCGCCGGCGGTGTGGGATCGGGACGGCAGGTCGCGGCGGCACTGGCCCTCGGTGCCTCCGGTGTGTGGATGGGTTCGTACTGGCTCACCACCTCGGAGTACAAGCTCGGGGCGGCCGCGCACGGCCCGTCGTCGATCCAGCGCGCGTTGCTCGGAGCGAGCTCGTCCGACACCGTGCGGTCGCGGATCTACTCGGGCAAGCCCGCGCGCCTGCTCAAGACCAAGTGGACCGAGGCGTGGTCGAAACCCGATGCGCCCGAACCGCTGCCGATGCCGCTGCAGAACATCCTCGTGAGCGAGGCGCACCAGCGCATGTCGGCGGCCGACGACCCCGAGGCCGTCGCGATGCCGGTCGGGCAGGTGGTGGGGCGGATGAACGAGATTCGTCCCGTCGCGGAGATCATGGCCGAACTCGTCCGGGGCTACGACGAGGCGGTCGAGCGGCTGAACGAGGCGCGCTAGACAGGACCACGGTGGTGGGGTGGCAGATGCCCGGGGCGGAGTGATCCGCCCCGGGCATCGTCCCGTTTCGGGATCGGCGCCGGACAGGGATCAGCGCCGGACAGGGATCAGCGCCGGACAGGGATCAGCGCCGGACAGGGATCAGCGGCGGACCAGGATCTTCAACAGTTCCTGGATCTGCGTGGCCGTGGGGGAGGGCAGACTGTCGCGGCCGTACAGGAAGCCGATCCCAGCGTAGACGAGGGTGCCTGCACGCAGCTCCGCCTCTTCCTCGTCGAAACCCAGTTCGAGGAAACAGTTTCGGACGACGGCGAGGATGCGCTGGTCGAGTGCGCGGACCGACTCGGCGACCTGCGGGTCGCTGCGCGCCCATTCGCGCACCGCGACCTCGGCCTCCCAGGCGCGTTCGTCGACGAGCATCGCACCCATGTGGGCGAGCCGTTCGTCGACCGGCAGTTCCTCGAGGCTCGTCAGACCGCGGGCGGCGTCGTTGTCCTGCGAGGTGTAGCGGGTGGCGATGGCCTTCATCAGGTCGTCGATGTCGGAGAAGTGCCAGTAGAAGCTACCTTTGGTGACTCCGAGGTCGTCGCACAGGCGCGAGATCTTCACGGCGCTGCGTCCTTCGGAGACGAGCAGGCGCAGACCCGCCTCGGTCCAGTCGTCGAGGGACAACCGTGGTCGTCTGCCCGACCGGCGACCACTCCTCGCCGGTTGCTCTGCCACGGATGGTCACCTCGTCTCGATCGGATCCGAAATCGAGACTACATGCCCGAACCGGACAGTGCCGTGAGGACGGCGTCGCGTGCCGAGCCGTCGTGCGGAAGTTCCCAATGGTGAACGCATGGAGACGAATCCGGCCCGGGCAACGTGACCACCGTCGAGGTGGATAGTGCCCCGATCCCAGGTGGGACGACGAGTCCGTCGCAGCGGGAGACGATGTCGGTGTAGTCGATCCCGGCCGTGGGCACGCCGCGCGCATGCAGGTCGCGGAGGAGATCCGATCCGGCGATGATCTCGCGGCATCCGGCGCACAGGGGGTCGACGAGCGGCTTCTCGAGGGCGAGGACCGCATTGTAGGTGCCGAGGTCGCGGCTGATCTGCTCGGCGGCGGCCAGCCCGGCGATCTCCGTGCCGTGCCACATCGGGCCGAGTGTGGTCAGCGACCGGACCCGGTCGTTGCCGTGATCCTGCAGGTATCGCTGGGTGACGAGGGACCCCGCGCCGTGCGCCACGACGTCGACCGTGCACCGCGATCGCTGCCCGCACAGCCCGTCCAGAGCGTAGGCCAGGTCGCGTGCGCCCGCCTCGACCCCGCGCAGGCCGGCGAGGGGGAGCGGGACATCGGTGCCCGCCGGTTCGCCCCAGGTCACCGGGACGGTGCAGAAGCCCGCCGCGGTGAGGTCCGTGCGTAGATCGGACCACACGTCCGGCGTGCTCGCGAGGTCGTGGACGAGCACTACCGCAGCGTCTGCGCCCGAGCACGGCGCAGGGCTCGGATCGGCCGCTGCGGGCGCCGGAGCCACCGCGCCGAGGGTGAGAACAGCGACCGTCGAAACCATCGCCGACCAGGGGAATCGAGCCATCTGTACTCCTCCGTGCGCACTATTGACCAAACCATACCGTATGGTACTGTGGCGGCGGTCACGATGACTGTCCGCATCGACTCCCGATCCGGAACACAGAAAGCCGCGTCATGCAGAGACTCACCCGTAGAACCCTTCTCGCCGGGCTCGCCGCAGGAACCGGTGCGGTGCTTCTCGGCGGCCGAGCGTTCGCGGACGGGCCGGACATCTCCCGCCCCCTGTTGTTCCACTCCCCGCGACTCGAACCCTTCGTCGACGACCTGCCCCTCCTGCCGCGTCTGGACTCGGCGTCCTACCGGATCGACGCCGTCAGCACGATGCACAGCTTCCACCGCGACCTTCCGCCCGGTCCCGCCCTCGCCTACGGCGACAACACCTACGGCGGGCCGACTCTCGTGGCGCACCGCGGGCAGGAGACGGCGATCGAGTACCGCAACCGCATCGACGCGCACCCTTTCGCCGTCGACTTCGACACCTCGCTGCACGGTCTGAGCGAACGCGACCGCACCGACGTCCCCACCTCGATGCACCTGCACGGTGGGGTCACGCCTCCGGAATTCGACGGCAACCCCGAGCAGATCTCCCGGCCCGGACAGGGATTCACGTACCGCTTCCCGAACCGCCAGGGCGCGACGACGCTGTGGTACCACGACCACGCCATGGCCGTCACCCGACTGAACGCCTACGCGGGACTGGCCGGCATGTACCTGCTCCGCGACGACTACGACACCGGTCTGCCCGGCAACCCGCTGGGCCTGCCCGCCGGGGAGTTCGAGCTCGATCTGGTGCTGCAGGAGAAGATCGTCAACGGTGACGGTTCGCAGAGCATCCGATCCACCCCGATCGTCCCGCAGGGGCGCTGGGAGGGTGGCGCGGTCGGTGATGTCGGTGTCGTGAACGGAAAGATCTGGCCCGAGGCGCGGGTCGCGCGGGGTCTCTACCGGCTCCGGCTGCTCAACGCGGCGTCGTTCAGCATCTGGGACCTGCACTTCTCCAACGGCATGCCGTTCTGGGTGATCGGCATGGAAGGCGGCCTGCTCGACGCCCCCGTCCCCACGACCCGCGTGCGACTGTCGCCCGGCGAACGCGTGGACCTGCTCGTCGACTTCGCGCAGCTCGATGCGGACGCCACCGTCGAACTACGCAACTCCGAACCCGCCGCGCCGCAGGCCGCGCAGATCGGTGCCGTGCTCATGCCGCTGTTCATGCGGTTCCGGGCAGATCGCTCGCGAGGCTTCACCGGACCGGTCCCGGACCGCCTGCGCGGTGGTCCCGGCCTTCCGCCCGCGGTCGGGCCGATCCCGGCGCCGCAGAACGTGCGGAACGTGTCGCTGAGCCAGCCCTCGGAGGTGCGGATCCCGCCGTCGATCATGTCGCTGAACAACCTGATGTACCACAGCACCGACATCGAGATGCCGCGTCAGGGCACCGTCGAGCAGTGGAACATCGTCAATGCGACGCCCGACCCGCACCCGATCCACCTGCACCTGGTGCACTTCCGCGTGCTGGGACGGCAGGCGATCAACACCCTCGCGATGTGTGCACGGCAGCCGCAGCCGCCCATCGGGCTCAAGTGGACGCCCGATCCCGACCCGTACGTCGTCGAACCGATGCGGGGACCGGAGCCGTGGGAGACCGGCTACAAGGACACGGTCATCTGCGACCCGAACTCGGTGACGCGCATCGTCGCGTACTTCCCGACGGCCGACGAACTCGGCTTCGACCCCGACGCGACGTTCTCGCGCGAGGTGCACACCTTCGATCCGCACCGCGCCGGGCAGGGCGGACACGGTGACCACGCCGGCCACGGCGACACCGCCGGCACCGCCGGCACTGCCGGCGGCGACCTGCAGGGATATGTGTGGCACTGCCACATCCTCGACCACGAAGACCACGACATGATGCTCAAATACCGGACGGTGACATGACTTCCACCAGTTCCACCACGACCCGAGACCACTTCCAGCGCATCCCGTACGAACCGGCGAACGACGGTCGCGTCGAGATGCACTCCGGGCTCAGCCGCCACTACCCGACGCTGCACGGCAACCTCGTCGCACAACCCGGGTACTCGAAGGACGTCGGTGTGGTCATGTGCCACCCGGCCTCGAACTTCCTGAGCCACTTCCTGTTCCGCGCCTTCGCCGAAGCAGGTGTCCCCGCAATGGGACTCAACACCCGCTACTCGTCCAACGAACCGGCACTCATCATGGAGCGGGCCGCCTTCGACCTCGGCACCGGAGTGCGGTGGATGGCCGACGAACTCGGCTTCGAGAAGGTCGTGCTGCTCGGGTTCAGCGGTGGTGGATCGCTCGCGTCGTTCTACCAGTCGCAGGCACAGAACCCGACCGTGACGACCACACCCGCGGGCGACCCCGCACCGTTCGCCGAGGCGAACCTGCGACCGGCCGACGCCCTGATGCTCGTCGGCGCACACCCCGGCCGGGCACGCGTTCTCCGGCACTGGATCGACGGCGCGGTCACCGACGAATCCGATCCTTACGCCACCGATCCCGAACTCGACCTCTACGCCCCCGAGCGCACCGCACCCCTCGATCCCGAATGGGTGGAGCGTTACCGCGACGCGCAGCTCGCACGCATGCGCCGCATCGACGCGTGGGCGCTCGAACAGCTCGCCGACCTCGAACGCACCGGCGCCTCCGATCGTGGCTTCGTCGTGCACCGCACCGTCGCGGACCCGCGCTTCGTCGACCTGAACCTCGACCCGAGCGACCGCGAACTCGGCTCCATGTACGGAGATCCGAAAGCGGCCAACACCGCTGCCGGTGGCCTGGCCCGCTTCGTCACCGTGCGCAGCTGGCTCAGCACGTGGAGCGTCGACCACACCCACGCCGACGCCCTCACCGATCTCCGCAACGTCACCACCCCGACGATGGTGATGAGCCTGCTCGGCGACCAGGCGGCCTTCGCCGAGGACTCCCGGTCGATGTACGACGCGCTGGCGGGCAGCCACAACGAACTGATCGAGATGCGGAACCTCAACCACTATCTCGTGGATCAACCGGACGGTCTCTCCGACGTCGTCGGACGGCTCGTCGCGTGGATCCGCCGAACGGTACTCGAGGAGGTATCGGCATGACCCGAACTCTCGCAAGTCCCGGAACCACCGCACAGGACCGATGCCCGAGCGCCTTCCCCTACTGGCAGGCGCTGGAGAAGCCCGGTGTGAAGCGCACCCGCAACCTCGTCCGCCGGCTCACCGGATTCGACTTCCTGCCCACCGACGAGCAGGCCCGGGCCCTGTGCAACGACCTGTTCAGCGGCGACCCCACGGCCGAGCGCTTCGTCGACGAGGTCTACCACGGTGAACTCGGGCCGAAGAAGACCCGCGAGATGCTCGACAAGGCCCTCGTCGACGGCATGGACTCGCTCGACGACGTGCCCGACGCGATGAAGGCACTGTTCGAGGAGTTCGAGACCGTGCCCGACTGGGTGCAACCCGAACTCGTCGAACAGGGCGCCGCGATCTGGCGTCGCTGGGGCACGATGCTGTTCAGCTTCGCCGGAGCCGAGACCCTCGAGATCTACACCGAGGCGGCCGTCGCGACACCGCTGTCGCTCGCCGGAGGTTATGCCGGCGACAACGCCCTGCGACGTTTCCTCGAGACCTGCCGGTTCTGGATCGACGTATCCGAACCCGGTGCCCTGCTCACCCCGGGTTCGAAGGGGCGGGCCACCGCCCTGAAGGTCCGCGTGATGCACGTGTCGGTGCGTTCCCGTGTCGCGAAGCACCCCGAATGGGACATCGCCAAGTGGGGACTGCCGATCAGCCAGACCTACATGCTGCTCACCCTCATCGCCGGAAGCCTCACCCCCGGCCTGGCCCTGTGGACCCTCGGCTACCACACCACCCCACGAGAGATCCGCGCGCTCATCCACTTCCAGAAGTACATGGGCTACCTGCTCGGGGTGCGCATGCAGTGGTACCCCGAGACCATCGCCGACAGCATCCGCGCGCTCATGACCACCGTGATCTCCCGTTCGTACGACTCGGGTGAGCACGGCAAGGAACTCATCGAGTCCTACCCGCAGGCGTTCGCGCCCCGCGACGGGCACCGCGGTCTGAAGAGACTGCGGGAGCACTACAACTTCCGCATCAACTCGGTGTACTCGGCGATGTTCATGGGACCGGGCACGCGACGCAAGTACTCGATGCCGAAAGTGCTTCCGTGGATGATCATCCCGATCGTCCGCTTCCCGCTCATCACCGCGATGGAACTGGCCCGGCGGTTCGTCCCCGGCGCGGCCGGCGTGCACGAGAAGATCATGTGCGCCCACCGCGAGAACTGGTACCGCGCCCAGATGGAAGGCCGCGAAGCGCAATTCGACGCCAGCGGAGCGCTCCGGAGATAACCGGCCCGCCCCACTTCACCCTCGTACGGAGAGAACCCAATGACCCTGCAGATCATCGAAGCCTGGAACGGCCCCGGACGACGCGACGGCGAGATCACCGCCGTGGAGGCCGCCGACAACGGCGCCCACCCGTCCACCGACAAGCACGCCTTCGAACACTGGTACTTCGACGCCCATCTCGACGACGGACGGATCGTCGTGGCGATGATCCAGACCCGGGAGCTGGTGCACCGCAAGCCCGGTGTGGAGATCCACGTCTACAGCGCGGACGGCAAGCGACGCGAGGCGAGCCGGTCGTACACCGACGCCGACCTCTCGGTGTCCACCGAACGGTGTGACGTGCGTGTCGGTCAGAGCTTCGCGAAGCTCGTCGGCGAGGAGGACGGGCTGCCCGTCTACCATGTGTCGGTGTCCGAAGGAGACCTCGCCTTCGACCTGACCTTCACCGCCGAGGTCCCGCCGTGGATGCCCGGTCGTGGCCAGACCAGTTACAACGAACGCGAATTCTTCGCGTGGGTCGTCGGCGCACCCCGAGCGCGGGTCGCAGGGACGGTGACGGTGGACGGGAAGACCACCGAGGTCACCGGTCGCGGCTACCACGACCACAACTGGGGCGTCGGCGACATGAAGCGCCTCATCGACAAGTGGTACTGGGGCCGGCTGTACACCGAGGACTTCACCCTCGTCTACGCGATGGTGCACACCCAGAAGAAGTACGGCTCGCACTGGTCGCAGCCGGTGATGGTCGCGCAGGGACGCGACGTGATCCTCAGCAACGGCGAGGTGGAACTGACGGAAGGGCCGATCGTGCACAACGCGGTCGCCGACCGCACCTACCCGGCGTGGATCCGCCTCCGCATCCCGGGTTCGCTCGACGTCAAGCTCACCGTCCGCGAGATCGTGCACGCCCACAACCTGCTCGAGGACGTCCCGCTCGCGTCGAGCAGGCTGCTCAAGCCGCTCGTCAACCGGCTCGTCGGTCATCCCGGCTACTTCCGATTCCGGTCGGACTTCACGATGACGGTGACCGTCGACGGAACCGATTACGAGCGTTCGGGTTCGACGCTGCACGAGATGGTCGCGTTGACATGAGCGAGCGCGCGGACGTCGGTGCGGAGCCCGGCTGCGCGGGCATCGAGTATCTGCACGGCTTCGGCAACGAGCACCACAGCGAGGCCGTCCCGGGTGTGCTTCCGTGGGGACAGAATTCGCCCCAGCGGGTCGCGTACGGGCTCTACGCCGAACAACACTCGGCCACCGCGTTCACCGAGCCCCGCGAGATCAACCGCCGCACATGGACGTACCGGATCATGCCGTCCGCCGCGCACGGCCCCTTCGAGCGCATCGACGACGCCGGCTGGGTGTCGGCACCCGACGCCGGGGGAGTGCTCACCCCGAACCGGTTGCGATGGGATCCGCAGCCGGAACCGGCGCCGGGCACGGACTTCCTCGACGGCGTGACGACCTACGCCGTCAACGGGGACGTGCGGTCCCGCACCGGCATCGCCATCCACCTGTACGCGGCGTCGCAGTCGATGACCGACCGGTACTTCGTCGACGCCGACGGGGAGCTGCTGTTCGTGCCCCAGGGCGGTGCGCTGCTGCTGTGCACCGAACTCGGACGTCTGCTCGTCGAACCCGGTGAGATCGCCGTGATCGGGAGGGGCCTGCGGTTCCGCGTGGACCTGGTGGGGGAGAAGGCGACCGGCTACCTGCTCGAGAACTACGGTGCCGCCCTGACCCTGCCGGAACTCGGCCCCATCGGCGCGAACGGTCTCGCCCACGCCCGCGACTTCCTGTACCCGACGGCCTGGTACGAGGACCGTTCGGGCACGGTGCAACTCGTGCAGAAGTTCGGTGGGCACCTGTGGGCCACCGAACTCGACCACTCGCCCCTCGACGTCGTCGCCTGGCACGGCACGCACGGTGCCTACAAATACGATCTCGGTCGCTTCAACGCGATGACCACGGCCGGCTGGGACCATCCCGATCCGTCGATCTTCACCGTGCTCACCTCTCCCACCCCGATTCCGGGGCAGGCCAACGTCGACTTCTGTGTCTTCCCCGACCGCTGGGTGGTCGGAGAGCACACCTTCCGGCCGCCGCACTTCCATCGCAACGTCATGACCGAGTTCATGGGACTCGTTCGTGGACAGCACGACTCGAAGGCGGAAGGATTCGTTCCCGGTGGCGCCTCGCTCCACAACCAATGGGGCGCCCACGGACCCGACGTCGAGACCTTCGACCTCGCGACGTCGGCCGAACTGAAGCCGGTCAAGCTCGTGAACACCCTGTCGTTCATGTTCGAGACGAGACTGGCCCTGTCCGTCACCGACGCGGCCCACCGCGCAGCGCATCGTCAGCCGAACTACGACTCCTCGTGGTCCGGCCTCACCCGACGCTTCACCCCACCTTCTCCCCAGGAGTTGTGATGACCGAACTGTCCACCCCCGCACCCGTCGTCGTACCCGACCCGCAGTTGCGGATCGGCGGCCGGGCCGTGCCCGCCCGTTCGGGTGCCCACTTCTCGTCGATCAACCCGGCGACGGAAGAGGTCGTCGCCGAGGTCGCGGCCGGTGGCGCCGCCGACGTCGACGCGGCCGTCCTCGCCGCGCGCGACACCTTCGACTCCGGTGCGTGGTCGCGGATGGCCGGTGCCGAACGCGGCCGGATCCTCTCCCGCGCCGCCGACCTCATCGAGGAGCACGCCCCCGAACTGTCGGCGCTCGAGACCGCGGAGATGGGCAAGCTCTACGCCGACACCGTCGCGGGGGACATCCCCGCCGCTGCGGCGTCGTTCCGGCACTACGCCGGCTGGGCCGACAAGATCGCCGGTGAGGCGATGATCCTGCCCGACGTGGGTCCGCAGCACCGCTTCGGATTCACCCTGCGCCAGCCGCTCGGCGTGGTCGGTGCGATCACCCCGTGGAACAACCCGACGGTCGTCGCGGCCTGGAAGATCGCCCCGGCCCTGGCCGCCGGATGCTCGGTGGTCGTCAAACCCGCCGAGGACGCCTCGCTGTCGACCCTGAAGCTCGCCGACCTGCTCGCCGAGGCGGGGGTGCCGGACGGCGCGTTCAACGTCGTGCCCGGTCTCGGCTCCGAAGCCGGTGCGGCGCTGGCCGCCCACGAGGGCATCGACAAGATCACCTTCACCGGCAGCCCTGCCGTCGGCAAGACCATCACCTCGCTCGCCGGCGAGAAGTTCCGCAAGGTGACCCTCGAACTCGGCGGCAAGGCCCCGCAGTTGATCTTCCCCGATGCCGACCTCGAGGCGTCGCTGCCGTGGATCGCGATGGGCAACTTCTACCACCAGGGTCAGGTGTGCGCGGCGGGCACGCGTGTGATCGTGCACGAGTCGATCGCCGATCAGGTCGTCGAGGGACTCGTCGAGTTCGCGCGCGGCGCGGTGATCGGTGATCCCTTCGACGCATCGACGACGCAGGGCACCATCGTCAACCGCAAGCAGCTCGACCGCATCCTCGGCTACATCGAGAAGGGCCGCAGCGAAGGTGCTCAGCTGCTGACCGGCGGGTCGCGGGTGGGGGAGCGTGGTTTCTTCGTCGAGCCGACCGTCTTCCGCGGCACCAACGACCTCACCATCGCGCGCGAGGAGATCTTCGGCCCCGTCGCCACGGTCATCACCTTCAGGACCACCGAGGAGGCCGTGCAGCTGGCGAACGCCACGAAGTACGGTCTCAACGCGTTCATCTTCAGTCAGAACCTGTCGACCGTGCACAGCGTGATCCCGCAGTTGCGCGTGGGCACGGTGTGGGTCAACGGCTGGGGTGTGCCCGATCCGGCACTACCCTGGGGTGGACGTGACGCGAGCGGCATCGGGCGTGAACTGGGCCGCAGCGGGCTCGAAGCGTTCACCGAGGAGAAGACGGTTCACCTCGGTTACTGACCAGAGGACGGAAGAGGCAGTGACACAAGCCGAGTCGACACAAGACGGGTCGCAGGCAGCCGCGTCGCAGGCAGCGGGAGCGCTGGCGGACATCAGGGTGCTCGAACTGGGAACCCTGATCGCCGGCCCGTATGCAGGACGTCTGCTCGGCGACATGGGTGCCGACGTCATCAAGATCGAGGATCCGAAGCGTCCCGACCCGCTCCGCACCTGGGGACAGGGCGAGCGGGACGGGCACCGCTACTTCTGGACGGTGCACGCGCGCAACAAGCGTTGCGTCACCCTCGATCTGCGGGCACCCGACGGACAGGAACTGTTCCGGCGTCTCGTCGCCGAGTCCGACGTGGTGGTCGAGAACTTCCGTCCCGGCACGCTCG
Organism: Rhodococcus sp. BUPNP1; assembly: GCF_002215235.1. NCBI lineage: Bacteria > Bacillati > Actinomycetota > Actinomycetes > Mycobacteriales > Nocardiaceae > Rhodococcus > Rhodococcus sp. BUPNP1. The sequence goes on along the minus strand of NZ_NERM01000006.1, from coordinate 171,235 downwards.
AGAAGTGGGGACTCGGTTACGACGTGCTCTCCGAGATCAACCCGGGCATCGTGCTGGCCCGGGTCTCCGGCTACGGGCAGACCGGTCCCAAGGCCGGGCAGGCCGGCTACGCGTCCGTGGCCGAGGCGGAGAGCGGCCTGCGGCACCTGAACGGCTATCCCGGCCAGGCACCGCCGCGACTCGCGCTCTCCCTCGGCGACTCCCTCGCCGGGATGTTCGCCGTGCAGGGCATCCTCGCCGCGCTTCTCGGCCGCGAACGGACCGGGCGCGGGCAGGTCGTCGACGTGGCGCTCACCGAGGCGTGCCTGGCCATCCAGGAATCGGTGATCCCCGACTACGACGTCGCGGGCGTCGTCCGCGGCCCCTCCGGCACCCGGCTCGAGGGCATCGCCCCGTCGAACCTGTACCGGACGTCCGACGACATGTGGATCGTCATCGCCGCCAACCAGGACACGGTCTTCCGTCGCCTGTGCGCGGCGATGGAACGCCCCGAGCTCGCCGACGACCCGCGCTTCGCCGACCACCTCGCGCGTGGCGTGAACCAGGACGAGCTCGACGCCCTCATCGGTGAGTGGGCGGCGACGTGGACGCTCGACGACCTGCTGGCGCACCTGTCGTCGTCGGGTGTGGTGTCCGGTCCGGTGAACACGGTCGCGGAGGTCGTCGCCGATCCGCAGTTCCAGGCGCGCGACATGATCGTCCCGCATCACGACGAGCGCACCGGCGCAGACGTGCTCGGCCCCGGTGTGGTGCCGACGCTCACCGGGACGCCGGGTTCGGTGCGTCGTGCCGGCCCGCCCGTCGCGGGATACGACAATGCGGCGGTCTACGGCGAGATCCTCGGACTGAGCGACATCGAGCAGAAGGAACTCCGCGAGCGGGGAGTCATCTGAGGTACGCAACGCGAGGTGAAGGCTCGCAACGTCGGCAGTGACTGCCGATGTTGCGAGCCTTCGTCCGTTGTTGCGTGCCTTCCGCACAGACCCATCTGGCACTAAGGTAGAACGTGTTCCAGTCTTGCGCCTTTCTATCGAGGAGTGCCGAATGCACACGCCCATCTGCGACGAACTCGGCATCGAGTTCCCGATCTTCGCGTTCACCCACTGCCGCGACGTCGTCGTCGCCGTCGCCAAGGCCGGCGGCTTCGGCGTCCTCGGCGCCGTCGGGTTCACGCCGGAAGAGCTCGAAATCGAGCTGAACTGGATCGACGAGCACATCGGCGACCGCCCGTACGGCGTCGACATCGTCATCCCCAACAAGTACGAAGGCATGGACGCGAACCTCTCCGCCGAGGAACTCACGAAGATGCTGCAGTCGATGGTGCCGCAGGAGACCCTCGAATTCGGCCGCAAGATCCTCACCGACCACGGCGTCCCGCTGCCCGAAGGCGACGATAACGCGTTGCAGCTTCTCGGCTGGACCGAGGCCACCGCGACCCCGCAGGTGGAGGTGGCGCTGCAGCATCCGAAGGTCACGCTCATCGCCAACGCGCTCGGCACCCCGCCGGCCGACATGATCGAGCACATCCACCAGGCCGGTCGCAAGGTCGCGGCACTGTGCGGCTCGCCGAAGCAGGCCCGCAAGCACGCCGACGCCGGAGTCGACATCATCATCGCCCAGGGCGGCGAAGGCGGCGGGCACTGCGGTGAGGTCGGCTCGATCGTGCTGTGGCCGCAGGTCGTCAAGGAGGTCGCACCGGTCCCGGTGCTGGCGGCCGGCGGTATCGGCAGCGGCCAGCAGATCGCCGCGGCGCTCGCGCTCGGTGCCCAAGGTGCGTGGACCGGTTCGCAGTGGCTCATGGTCGAGGAGGCCGAGAACACCCCGGTGCAGCAGGAGGCCTACATCAAGGCGAGCAGCCGCGACACCGTCCGCAGCCGGTCGTTCACCGGCAAGCCCTGCCGCATGCTCCGCAACGACTGGACCGAAGCGTGGGAGCAGGAGGGCAATCCGAAGCCCCTCGGAATGCCGTTGCAGTACATGGTGTCCGGTATGGCCGTCGCCGCCACCCACAAGTACCCCGACGAGTCGGTCGACGTCGCGTTCAACCCCGTCGGTCAGGTCGTCGGGCAGTTCACGAAGGTCGACAAGACCTCCGCCGTCATCGAACGCTGGGTGCAGGAGTACCTCGAGGCGACCGGCACGCTGGAGAAGCTGAACGAGGCCGCGAGCGTCTGATCCGTTCGGATTCGTCTCACGGGGAGGGACGAGGATGCTCGAGGTTCGGTCCGGGGGCGATCCGGATCGGACCTCGAGCCGTCTCCACGTCCACCGGCTCACCCTTCTGCGTGATCACCACGTGCTCGCTGCGTTCGAGTTCGGCGGCCACCGAGCGGGCGGTGTCCATCAGGTCGCGCCACGACTGTCCGCCCGCGACCCGCGCGGCGTCGCTCGGGCAGATGGTCGACGGAGTCCGTTCCCGGAGCAGCGCACAGATCGTGGCCGCGAGCCGTTCGCGGGCCGCGTCGTCGTCGAGCGGCTCCCACCACGGATGCCCGCGCTCACCGAGCGCGACCTTGGCGTCCTGGACACGATGTCGCGCGGCGTCGCCCTCGCTCTTCACGAGACGGCGGGCGCGCATCAGCTCCGCCACCAGCTGCTTCCGCAGCGGTTCGGGAATCGCGGGATCGGTGGCACGCCAGCGCCGCCCCTTCACCACCACATATCTGCCGTCGGGCGTGCGTTCCGCCTCGCCGGATGACCCGTCGGTGTCCATCGGCCCCGCCCGTCGCTCAGTTCGGCGGCGACAGAAGCCCTTCCAGGCTTGTCGCCGAATAACCACCGTCGCGGCACAACTGTACCGTGGGGGCGCGGCGCCCCGGGTACTCGATGCACGGCATGTTCCGTGCTCCGCGCACCGCGATGGGGGAGTCCGCCGGCAGCTTGCAGTACAGATCGGGTGGGGTGTCGGGCACGTCGAACTCGGTGGGTGAGCGCCGCTGTTCCGGCGACAGGAAGCCGGTGATGCACGGTGGCGGGTCGTTGAAGGTCGCGGTGAAGTAGGTGTTCTGCGACGGGTTGTCGACATTGGGCAGACCCGCCGACTGGGTCGACGCCATGATCGACGGGAACAGCACCAGCATCTGTTCGAGCGACGACCGGTACACCGCGGCGACCTGCTCGACGGTGACGAGATTGGCGAGCAGCAGGGGGAGGGTCGGTTCTGCCTCCTCGAACAGTGCCTGCACCTGCGCGGCGGCAGGGGCCGTCACGCCGAGGAGCGTGCGCACGTCGCTGTCGGAGTCGCGCAGCTGCGCGGTGGTGCCCGCCAGGGAGGACGCCCAGCGGGCGATCGCATCCGACGACGCGACCTGCGTGTCGAGCAACGGGCCGACCTGATCGATCAGTGCCGCGGTGCTGTCCGCGCTCGCGGCGGCCTCGGCGCTCACCGCCGCGCCCGCCTCGACGAGGATCCGCAGGGCGTCGCCGGAATCTGCCACCGCCGTGTGGGTCTCGTCGAGCAGCAGGGCGAGGCGGTCGGGACCCACGGATTGCAGCGTGGCGTCGAGCTGGTCGAGTGCACCGCCGATCGGTTCGGGCACGGAGATGCGGTCGCGGGGAACGATCGACCCCGCGGTCAGATACGGGCCGTCCTCGCCGTCGGGCAGGAACTCGACGTACTGCTCGCCGATCGCCGACATGCTGCGGACCTGTGCTGCCGAATCGGCGGGCACCGGGACATCCGAGTCGAGTGACAGGACCGCCTCGGCGCCGCTGGTGGTCATGGTCAGCGACGTCACCCGGCCGATCTCGATGCCGCGGTAGGTGACGTTCGCCGAGGGATACAGACCCCCGGCGTCGGCGAGGTCGAGACGCACCTCGTAGCGTCCCACCCCGAACAGGGCGGGCACCTCGACGATGAACAGCGCGACGATCAGCACCGCCGCGATCCCGACCGAGAAGAACACCGCCAGTTTGCGGCGCAGCACCGCGGGCGGGCTCATCGGGTCGGCTCCGACACGGGCGGGACGAGCAGCGACACCAGATCCGGTACGGGTCGCCCGCCACCGGTGAGTGCGTTCTCGAAGGGCGTGCCGAGCAGCAGTGCGTTCTCGAGGGTCGGCAGGGTGAGGTCGAGGATGACCGTGCCGTTCGCGTAGTCGCCGCGCACCGCGTTGCGGTAGGTGTCGATGGGGAACGGGAAGGTGAGCAGGTAGCGCAGCGACTCGGTGAGCGAGTCGCCTGCCGACGCGAGCGACGCCAGCACCGGTTCGAGATCACGCAGGTTCGCGACGACGTCGTCTCCGCTCGACTCGACGACCTCGTTCGCTACGCGCCCGAACTGCCCGAGCGCGTCGGCCGCGCGGGTCAGGTCGTCGCGCTGGGACGACAACACCTCCGTGGCGGGCGCGAGATCGTCCGTCGCCGCCGCGATCTCGGCGTTGTGCTCGGCGACCTCGACGGCGAGTGCGTCGAGCGATTCCATCGCGCTCACGATCTGCTCCTTCTGACCGTCCAGTCCGGCGAGCACCGCGTCGAGGCGGGTGAGCAGGGCCCGCACCGACTCCTGCCGCCCGTCCATCGCCCGGTTGAGTTCGCGGGTTATCTCCTGGGCCTGGGCGAGGCCGCCGCCGCTGAGCACCAGCGACAGCGACGACAGTGTCTGCTCGGTGGTGGGGAACGCCCCGGCCCGCTCGAGGGGGATGACGTCGCCGTCCCCGAGACGACCGCGGGCGGGCTCGGCGAGCGGGGGAGCGAGTTCGACGTGGGCGGACCCGAGCAGGCTCGTCTGCCCGATCTTCGCGACCGTGTTCCCGGGGAGCACCGTGCCGCCGTCGACCATCACCGTCATGAGTGCGTGCCCGTCACCGAGTCGCAGGTCGGCGACCCGCCCGACGGTGACGTCGCCGACGCGGACCCGCGAATTGCGTTCGAGGGTTGTGACGTCGGGCATCTCGATGGTCACGGCGAACGCGTCGTCGCCGCGACCGTGCGTGCCGGGAAGGGGCAGGCTGTTCAGGCCGCGCCACTCGCATCCGGCGGTGAGGGCCAGGCAGGCGAGGACACCGACCACGCGCAGGACTCGTGTTCTCACGGCGCCCCCGGGGAGAGCAGGTCGGCCAGCGAGGTCGGCGAGGGCGCACCGGGCGCCGGCATCAACTCGGGCTCGGTGTAGACGAGCTGGTCGGGCAGCGCGCCCACGCCGCGCGTCGGATTGATGCGCACGGGCGGGTAGTCCATCGCGAGCAGCGGCAGGATCGGGCCGAGATACTGCACGCACAACTCGGACGCGGTGTGCGCGTCGACCTGCTCGGCCGCGGCGAGCGCGGAGCACACGAACTGGGCGGGATTGGCGAAGTTGGTCAGCGACAACGCCGAGACCACCGTGTTGTGCGCGGGCTGGTAGATGCCCTGCAGGTTCGACAACGCCGTCGGTGCGACGTGCAGTACCTGCGCGATCCCGTCACGCTGTGCCGCCAGGGTCTCGGTCAGTGCGGCCGTGCGATCGACGGTCGTGTCGACGCGCTCGCGGTTGTCGCGGACGAACCGCTCGACGTCGACGAGGACGGCGTCGAGTCCCGCCAGGGCGGCGCCCATGTCGTCGCGGTTGGCGTCGAGGATCTCGGTGACGGACGCGAGCCGGTCGTGGAACGAGACGATCTGATCGCCACTCATCGACAGCGCCTCGACGAACACCTGCAGGTTGCCGAGGGTGCCGAACAGGTCGTGCCGGCCGTCGGAGATCGTGCGCATCGCCATCGCGAGTTGCTGCAGGCTGTCGCGCAGGGCGGGACCGTGTCCCTCGGCGTTGGCGGCCGCGACGTCGAGGACCTCACCGAGCGCGCCCTGCGGGTCGGTGTCGTCGGGCCCGAGTTCGGTCGTGAGCCGCGTCAGTTGTTCGGTGATCTCGTCCCATTCGACCGGGACCGCGGTGCGTTCGACGGGAATCGTTGCTCCCACCGGGAGTTCGGGTCCTCCCGTGTGCGGTGGGGTGAGCTGGACGAAGCGGGCCGAGACCAGGGTGGGGGCGACGATCGCGGCCTGCGCGTCGGCGGGGATGCGGCGGTCGGAGTCGACGTCGAAGCGTACGAGCACGCGATCGCCGCGCGGCTCGATCTTCGTCACGCGTCCCACCTCGACACCCATGATGCGCACGTCGTCGCCGACGTACAGGCCACGGCTGGAGGTGAATTCGGCCGCGTACTCGTCGGCCGGCCGCCACGGCGCGACGGTGAACGACACCACCGCGACGACGGCGAGGAGCAGGATCGGGACACCCCACGAGATCAGGGGACGCAGTCGCGTCACGGTGTACCTCCCGGCGGCGTGATGCCCGCGTTCTCGAGCGCGGCGGTCAGGGCCGGCTCGATGATCTGCATGGGCAACAGGTTCTGGATGTACGAGTTGAAGAACGGGCCGGACGCCACGGCCTCGCCGAGTTCGGTCGCGTACGGGCCCAGCCGCTCGATGGCCAGAGCGATGTTGTCGCGGTTGCGTTCGAGGATCCTGAGGACGGCGTTCAGCTTGCCGAGGGTGGGTTCGAGTTGTGCCTCGTTGTCGGCGACGAGATTCGAGATCTGGATCGACAGCGCATCGACGTTCGCGAACAGGGTGTCGAGAGCGGCTCGGCGGCGGTGCAGTTCGCCGAGGATGCGGTCGGCATCGACGATCAGGGCGTCGATCGCGTCGCTGCGCTCGGCAAGGACCTCGGTGACCTGTTCGGCGTGCGCGAGCAGCGCCCGCAGGGATTCGTCCCGCGACGCGACGGTCTCGGACAGTCGCCGCACACCGTCGAGCGCCGCTCCGACGTCGTCGGGCGTCTCGCGCAGGGTGTCGGACAGCACTTCCATCGACTCGCGCAGTTGCTCGGTGTCGATCGCCGCGGCGGTGTCGGTGAGATCGCCGAGGGCGTCGGTCAACTGATAGGGCGCGACGGTGCGGTCGAGGTCGATGGTGGCGCCGTCCTCGAGTCGTCCCGGACCGGCGGGACGCACACGCAGGTTCCGTGCCCCGAGCGCGGTGGCGGTGGCGATCTCGACGGTGGTGTCGGTGCCCAGGACCACCGCCTCGTCGACGGTGAACGTGACGGCCACGGCGTCGTGGTCGATGTCGATGTCGGTCACCCGCCCGGCGTCCTTGCCCGCGACCTGCACGGTGTCGCCGGTGTTCAGACCGCCGGCGTCGACGAATCTCGCCCGGTAGGTCGTGCCACCGTCGAGGAACGGCAGGGAGCGGATGTTCAGGGCGCCGAGCACGAGCACGACGAGCACGATCGTGCCGACGACGCCGACACGCACGGGATTCATCTCGCGGAACCGGGTCATGCCGGAGCGCACCTGCCCGTCGTCTGCCCGAACAGCGGTGAGGTGACCTTGTTCCCGGACAGGTCGTTGATCTCGATGAGCATGCCGCACAGGTAGTAGTTGAAGAATCCGCCGTAGGCGCCGAGTCGCGTGAGGGCCTTGTAGGCGTCGGGGAGCTCGGTCGTCAGTTGTTCGACGGTGTCGCTGCGCGAGTCGACCTGCGCGGCGACGTTGCCGGTTTCGCGGATCGTGCCGGCGAGCGAGGTGCGGGACTGCGCGAGCAGATCGGTGAGCGACCCGCCGATCGCATCGAGGTGGGTGACGGCGTCGCCGACGAGCGTGGCATCCTGCGCGAGTCGCGCGGCCACCTCGTGGGCACGCACCAGGGCGGTGTCGAAGGTGTCGCGGTGCGCGGCGAGAGTCGCGAGCACCGAGTCGAGGTTCGTGATCACCTGTCCGACGAGCACGTCGCGGTCGGCGATGTGGGAGGTCAGCGAGGCCGCCTGGGCGAGGACGGATTCGACGGTGCCGCCCTGACCCTGCAGCACGGTGATGAGATCGGCCGACAAGCGGTTGACCTGTTCGGGTTCGAGCGCGCGGAACAGCGGTGTGAAGCTGCCGATGAGCACGTCGAGATCGAGTGCCGGCCGGGTCCGGTCGGTGCCGATCGTCTCGCCCGCCGCCATGGGCGTGGGATCACCGGCGCCGTCGGACAATTCGAGATAGCGGTCGCCGACGAGGTTGAGATAGCGCACGGTGGCGATGCTCGCGCGGGTCGGGGTGTACGACGAGTCGACCTCGAAGGTCACGTCGATGCGGTTGTTCTCGCCGAACTCCACGGCGGTGACCCTGCCGACCTCGACCCCGGAGACGCGGACGAACTGGCCCTCCTCGAGACCGGAGACGTCGTCGAAGACCGCGTGGTAGCGCGTGTGGTCACCGAACCGGACCTGGCCGAAGACGACGAACAGTCCGGCGAGGATCAGAACCATGACGAGGGCGTAGATGCCCGCGGCGATCGCGGTGCGTGTCATCCGGCCCCTCCGGTGAGCAGTTCGAACAGCGAGTCGGGGACGAAGACCGGCGAGGTGTTGCCGGCCTCGAACGGATTGGCGCCGGTGTTCGCCACGACGTACGGGGCGGGGGTCTCGTCGGCCGTCACGATCGGCAGGGGACCGCAGCGTGGCCCGCCGGTGGCCTCGACCACCGGAAGGTTGCGCGGATATTCGTACGGGTCGGTGCCGAGCAGGAAGGTCGACTTCAGCATCATCGACGAGCCGTTGCCGCCCGACGCCGGTTCGGCGAGCTGCCGGGCACGGTCGGCGCCCTGCAGGAAACAGGGGAGGACCGGCGAGTACTCCTCGAGGAGAGAGGCCGTCGGCCGCAGCAGGTCGAGCACGTCGACGATCTGCTCGCTGTTCGGCTCGACCACGCGGCGACCGGCGTCGCCCACGCCGATCGTGGCGAGCAGGACGCGGTCGAGGTCGTCGGCGCGGTCGACGAGGGTCGTGCCGGTGACGGCGAGATTGTCGAACGACGCCACGATCCCGTCGGTGGCTCCGGCGTAGATGTCGGCGGTCGTCTCGGCGGCGGCGAGATCGCGTCGCAGTGTCTCGGTGCGCGGTTCGATCCGGGTGAGGACGGCGTCGGTGTCGACGAGCGCGCGGCCGAGCGACTCACCCTGTCCGCGCAACGCCGACGACAGCGCACCGAGCGTGCGGTTCAGCTTCGCCGGATCGACCGCCTGCAGGACGTCGGACAGCGACTCGAAGACGGTGTTCGTCTCCACGGTCACGCTCGACGCGCGCAGCACCGTGCCCTCGGCCAGGCCGACCGGGCCGGGCGACGGCGGGTCGGTGAGGGTGACGTACTTGGCCCCGAAGACCGTCGTCGCACGGATGTCCGCGCCGGGGTCCGCGGGCAGCCGGGCGGCGGCGTCCGGATCCAGGCGCAGTTCGATCACCGCGCCGGACGCCGTCTGCTGCACCGCGGTGACGCTGCCGACGTGCACACCGTGCGCCTTGACCATGGCGCCGTCCTCGAGCATCAGACCGGAACGGCCGCTCTCGACGGTCACCGTCACGCCGGGCGTGAACGAGCCGCGGAAGCCGTGGTAGACGAACACGAGAACGAGCGCGGACACGACGACGAAGCACGTCGCAGCGACCTTCGGCAACCAGGTGGGCACGATCCTCACCCCGCCAGGTGCAGCTGGCGGCTGCTGCCGTAGAGGACCAGGGAGATCAGCAGGGTCACCGTCACCACCGCGATGAGCGACATCCGCACCGCGCGACCCGTCGCGACACCGACACCGGACGGTCCGCCCGTGGCGGTGTAGCCGTAGTAGCTGTGCACGGTCATGACGACCACGGCCATGGTGATCGCCTGCCCGAAGGACCACAACACGTCGGTGGGACGCAGGAAGGTCGCGAAGTAGTGGTCGTAGACGCCGGGCGACTGGCCGAGCACCACGACGGTCGCGATGCGGCTCGACAGGAACGACGCCAGCACCGACAGCGAGTACAGCGGCACGACGGCGATCAGGCCCGCCAGGATCCGGGTGCCGACGAGATACGGCACCGACTTGATGGCCATGACCTCGAGCGCGTCGATCTCCTCGCTGATCCGCATCGCGCCGAGTTGCGCGGTGGTGCCGGCGCCGATGGTCGCGGCGAGACCGACACCGGCCGTCACGGGCGCGACGACCCGGACGTTGACGTAGGCGGACAGGAAACCGGTGAGCGCTTCGACACCGATGTTGCCGAGCGAGGTGAAGCCCTGAACGGCGACGGTCGCGCCGGCGAACAGGGTGAGGAAACCCATGATGGCGACGCTGCCGCCCACCATCGCGAGCACACCGGTGCCGAGACCGATCTCCGAGACGACGCGCAGTGTCTCCCGCGGATAGTGCCGGGCCGCTCGCACCGTCGAGAACAGCGCGCCGACGAGGAAGACGACCTGGCGCCCCAGGGTGTCGATGCTGCGCGAGATCCCATGGCCGACGCGGCGCACCACCTGCGCAGTCCGCCCGGTGGCCGCCCCCGTGACACTCATCGGCTCATCACCACGCTCATCGCGTTCACCGACCCATCACTGCGATACCGATCGAGGTGAGCAGCATGTTCGCGAGGAACAACGCGACGAACGCGAAGACCACCGTCTCGTTGACGGCCTCGCCGACGCTCTTCGGGCCGCCGCTGACCGAGAGTCCGCGATGGCACGCGATCAGGCCCGCGAGCAGACCGAAGACCGCCGCCTTGATCTCCGAGAGCAGCAGCTCACCGGGACCGACGAGCAACGTGACCCCCGCGGCGTACGCGCCGGGGTCGACGTTCTGGAGTGTCACCGAGAAGAAGAACCCGCCGATCAGGCCGATCGCGCACACCGCCCCGTTGAGCGTGACCGCGACGGCGGTCGACGCCAGTGCGCGCGGCAGCACGAGCCGGGCGGCGGGGTCGATGCCGAGTACCTCGAGCGCGGCGATCTCGTCACGGATGGTGCGGGAACCGAGGTCGGCGGCGATCGCGGTGGCGCCGGCCCCGGCGACGACCAGCACCGTCACGAGCGGGCCGATCTGTGTGATGGCGCCGAGCCCGGCGCCCGCTCCGCTCAGGTCGCCGGCACCGATCTCGAGCAGCAGCGAGTTGAGCGTGAACACGACGAGGACGGTGAACGGGACGGACATCAGGATCGTGGGCACGAGCGACACCCGGGCGATGAACCAGAACTGGGTGAGGAATTCGCGCCACTGGAAGCGGGAGCGGAACAGGGCGGTGAACGCGTCGAGGGACAGCGCATAGAAACCGCCGAGTGCGTGTGCGGTCGCGCGTGGCACCGATCCCATGAATCCTCGCTTCTTCCACGGTCGCATCGACGAAACCGCGTCCCGACCTCTCGGGTGCGCCGAACATACCCCAGGGTATGTAGAGCGGCAAGGGAGCGATCCCGGGTCCCGGGACGACGCTATCGCGCAGAAGTGCCGACGGAGGCGGGTTCGAGAAGGTGCACCAGTTCGTCTGACAACAGCCGGAATTCGGAATCACCACGTTCCCGGAGCCACACCGGATCGCTGCAGGACCAGCGTTCGGCAGCCAGGGAACGGGTCAGGACCTTGAAGGTCGCGGTGCGGGGGAACTCGCTGCAGACACGGATCAGACCGGGCATCTGCTTGGGTCCGAGATCGGTCTGCGCATCGAGGAAACGGGCGAACGCCACCGGATCGAAGTCGGAGCCTGCCGCCGGGATCACCGCGGCCATCACGCGGTCGCCGACGTTGCGGTCGGGCACCCCGTACACCGCGACCTGAGCGAAGCCCTCGTACCGCATCAGAATGCGCTCGATGGGTGCCGCACCGAGATTCTCCCCGTCCACCCGGAGCCAGCCCGAGCTGCGTCCGGCGAAGTAGACGAAGTCGTTCTCGTCCCGGTAGGCGAGGTCGCCGCTGTGATAGCGCCCGTCGCGGAGTCGTTCGGCGTCGGCCTCGGGATTGTTGTAATAGCCGTCGAACAGACCGGCGCCGCGCACGTTGACCAGTTCGCCCGTCGCGGCGTCGGCGTTGGTGATCCTGCCGTTCGCGTCGAACACCGCGGGAGGGCAAGGTCGCCCCGTCTCGGGGTCGAGGATCTCGATGCCCTCGGGAAGCCGACCGAGGGCGCCGGCCGGTGCGTCGGGTGCCGACGCGATCGCGATGCCGCCCTCGGTCGAGCCGAACCCGTCGACCACCCGCGCGCCGAAGCGCCGCGTGAACTCGGTGACGTCGGCGGCCGACGCCTCGTTGCCGTACACGATGCGCAGCGGGTTGTCGTGGTCGTCGGGCTGCTCGGGAGTCGCCACCACATACGACAGCGGCTTGCCGACGTAGTTCGCGAAGGTCACGCCGTAGCGGCGGACGTCGGAAAGGAAACCCGACGCCGAGAACCGGCGACGCAGGGCGATGCTGCCGCGCGCCGCGAGCCCGATCGACCAACCGGCGATCATCGCGTTGGAGTGGAACAGCGGCATCGACACGTACACGGTGTCGTCGGGGCCGAGACCGAACCGCGTGGCGAGCATCGTCGCGGGATCGGTGAACTTGCGGTGCGTGCACCGCACGGCCTTCGGGTCGCCGCTCGTGCCCGACGTGAAGATCAGCATGAACAGGTCGTCGGGGGAGGGCGCGGCAGTCTCCACGACGGTATCGGCGAACGGGGCGAGCATCGTCGTCCACTCCGGGGAGTCGACGTCGATCACCCGCACGTCGCCGAGATCCACACCGTCGAGCAGGGACGCATGGGCGGCCTCGGTGAACACGACCCGGCAGTCGGCGAGCGCGATGTCGCGGGCGAGCGCCGCGCCGCGCCGGGTCGTGTTCAGGCCCACCACCACCGAACCGGAGAAGGCTGCGGCGCCGAGCAGCAACGAGAACTCCGGGACGTTGTCCATGAGGATCCCGATGTGCTTCGGCGCCGGGCCGTCGAGCAGGTCGCGCAACAGTGCGGCGCGTCGCCGGGACTGCGCGACGTGCTCGCGCCACGACAGTTCGGTCTCCTCGAAGCGCAGACCCCGATCGTCGACGTCGGCGAGTCGTTCGAGCAGTTCGGTGACGGTGAGGGCGGTCATGCGATCAGGCCGGGACGTCGGCGAGTTCGCGTCCGAGCGCGCGCAACTGGTCGGTGGCGGAGCCGAGCAGGAACTCGTGGTGCTTGGCCGCGAGGAAGTAGCGGTGCACCGGGTGGTCCTCGTCGAGCCCGACACCGCCGTGCACGTGCACGGTCGTGTGCGCGACACGGTGTCCCGCATCGGCCGCCCAGAAGGCCGCGGTGCGCAGGGCGTCGTCGTGACGCTCACCCGAGGCCATGCGGAAAGCGGCCTGCCACAAGGTCAGTCGCACCGCCTTGACGTCGATGTAGGCGTCGGCGAGTCGCTGGGAGACGGCCTGGAAACTGCCGATCGGGCGGTCGAACTGGACGCGTTCGCGCGCGTACTGCGCGGTGAGCTCGAGCGCCTGTTCGAGGACGCCGCACTGGTAGGCGGCGGAGCCGAGCAGGCTGCGGTCGCGCAACCACGTCGCCACGGCGAGGCCGTCGGTGCCGAGGACACGGTCGGCCGGGAGCGCGACCTGCTCGAGGGTGACGATGCCGCGACTGTCGAAGTCGGTGGTCTGCTGGCGGGTGATCGAGACACCCGGATCGTCGGGTCGCACGAGGAACACCGCCACCGAGTCGCCGACGGTGGCCGGGACGAGGAAACCGTCGGCGACCGGCGCGGCGTCGACGACGATCTTCACGCCGTCGAGCACGTGCCCGTCGCCCGTGGCCTGCGCCCGGGTCGCGGGGGCCGTGGGGTCGGGGTTCAGTTCCTCGGCGAGCGCGGCGGAGAGGATCTGCTCGCCGGTCGCCGCGGGGCGTCCCCACTCGGCCTGCTGCTCGGCGGTGCCGAACTCCGCGATCGCCGACGCGCACGCGGCGATCGAGCCGATGTACGGAACGGCGGCGACGCCGCGGCCGAGTTCGCGCAGGATGCTCGCCTGCTCGAGCGGCCCGTACCCGTCTCCGCCGAGCGACTCGGGAAGAGCGGCGCCGAGCACGCCCGACGATGCGAGCGTGTCCCACAGGGTGCGGTCGATGCGGTCCTCGGAGGCGTCGAGTGTGCGCAGATGCTCGTTGGTGACGATGTCCGCGACGATGCTGCGGGTCAGTTCTGCGAGATCCTGCTGGGCCTCGGTAAGGGTGAAGTCCACGTGCGCGTCCTTTTCTAACGCTTGGCGGGCGGCTGGCCGAGAGCGGTCATCGCGATGATGTCGCGCTGGACCTCGTTGGTGCCGCCACCGAAGGTGAGGATGAGGGAACTGCGGTGCATGCGTTCGATCCGGCCGCGGAGCAGTGCGCCGGCCGAGTTCTGCCGCACTGTCGCCGCGGGGCCGAGGACCTCCATGAGCAACCGGTAGGCCTCGGTCGCGAATTCGGTTCCGAACACCTTGTTGGCGGAGGCGGCCTCCGGGCCGAGCGGGGTGGTGCCGGCGCTCGAGGCGATGTCCCAGTTCATCAGCTGCAGGTATTCGGCCTTGGCATGGACGCGTGCCAGATTGATCTGCACCCATTCCTGGTCGATCACCCGTCGCCCGTCGGGCAGATGCGTCTCCTGCGCCCAGCGCCGGACCTCGGTCAGCGCGGTGCGCACGGGACCGGCGGAGGTGAGCGCGACCCGCTCGTGGTTGAGCTGATTGGTGATGAGCGCCCACCCGCCGTCGACCTCACCGACGAGCGCGGACGCCGGGACACGCACGTCCTGGTAGTAGGTGGCGCTCGTGTCGGGGCCGGCCATCGTGTGCACGGGGGTGTACGAGAAGCCCGGAGCGTCGGTCGGCACGATGAAGACGCTGATCCCCTTGTGCTTCTTGACATCCGGGTTGGTGCGCGCGGCGAGCCAGACGTAGTCGGCGTAGGCGATCAGGCTCGTCCACATCTTCTGCCCGTTGATGACCCACTCGTCGCCGTCGCGCACCGCGGTGGTGCGCAGGGAGGCGAGGTCGGTACCGGCGCCGGGTTCGGAGTAGCCGATCGAGAAGTGCAGTTCGCCCGCGGAGATGCGGGGGAGGAAGAACTCCTTCTGCTCGTCCGTGCCGTAGTGCATGATCGTCGGCGCGACCGAGTCGATGGTGAGGAACGGCACGGGCGCGCCGGCGATGGCCGCCTCGTCGGTGAAGATCAATTGGTCCATCGCGGAACGGTTCTGACCGCCGTACTCCTCGGGCCACCCGAGAGTGAGCCAGCCGTCCTTGCCCATCTGCTGCACGACCTCGCGGTACACGTTGCCGGAGCCGTACTCCCCGGTCGTGGCCGCGAGCGCCTCGCGGCGCTCGGGTGTCATGATCTGTGCGAAATAGGCCCGCAATTCCTCGCGGAGGGCTTGTTGCCCAGGGGTGTAGGAGATGTCCACGAACGCTCCGTTTCGTCGCTGCGTGTCCCCGCGAATCGTCTCTGTGGGATCATCGCGAATCATTGCACAGAATTGGAACGCGTTCTAGTCTGGACGCGATCGGTCGGCGCGAATGTGAAACGAGGTCCCGGAATGGATGTCAAGGTCGACTTCGACCGCTGCGAAGCGAACGGCGTGTGTGTCGGGCTGGCGCCCGACGTCTTCGATCTCAACGACGACGACGAGCTGATCGTCACGCATCCCGTACCCGAGGGTAGTGAGGACGCCGTCCGCGAGGCCGTCGCCCAGTGCCCGCGTGCGGCGCTCGCCGAGGCGTGAGCGCCGGACGGTGACCGGCCCCGGCCCTTGTCAGGAAAAATAACAAGTTCTACATTTTCGGTGCCCCCGGGTCCTGGTGGGGAGAGTACCGGCGTACGGCCGGCAATCGGCCCGAATCTCGAGGAGTACGTGGATGAGTGCGGACGCCAACGGTGGCGTGGAGAACGACGATCGGGTGTCTCTCGAAGGACGGGTCGCCGTCGTCACGGGAGCCGGAGCGGGTCTCGGACGTGCCGAGGCGCTCGCGCTCGCGCGGGCCGGAGCATCGGTGGTGGTCAACGATCTCGTGGAGAACGACGCGGTGGAGGACACCCTCGCGCGGATCCGCGATCTCGGTGCCGAGGCGGAGTTCGTGCCCGGCAGCGTCGCCGAGCGTGAGACGGCCGATGCGATGCTCGCCGCGGCGCAGGGCAAGTTCGGCGGTCTCGACATCGTCGTCAACAATGCGGGCATCACGCGGGATCGGATGCTGCCCAACATGTCCGATGACGAATGGGACTCGGTGGTCGCCGTGCACCTGCGCGGTCACTTCCTACTCTCCCGCAATGCCGCGGCCTACTGGCGCGACCGGTCGAAGCAGGAGGGTGGACCGGTCTACGGGCGCCTGGTCAACACGTCCTCGGAGGCCGGTCTGCTCGGTCCGCCCGGGCAGCCCAACTACGGCGCCGCCAAGGCCGGCATCACCGCACTCACCCTCTCGGCCGCTCGTGGTCTCGAGCGGTACGGGGTCCGGGCGAACGTGATCTGCCCCCGCGCGCGCACGTCGATGACCGAAGCGGTCTTCGGCGACGCACCGGACGACGGCATCGATCCGCTCTCGCCCGACCACGTCGCGAATCTGGTCGCCTATCTCGCCTCCCCGGCGGCCGATCGCGTCAACGGGCAGGTCTTCATCGTCTACGGACCCATGGTGGCCCTGATGGCCGCACCGGTCGTCGAACAGCGTTTCGATGCCGCCGGGCAGTGGACCCCCGCCGCGCTCGCCGACGAGCTCGGCGGTTACTTCGCCGATCGTGACCCGGGCCGGACGTTCTCGGCCTCGGCGGCACTCGATCTCTAGTTCCGGCCCCCTGCTGTTCCCGCTCGGGGACAGCAGGGGTCCGTGTCTTCGCCCCCGGGCCGGATCCTGCAACCACGGGTGACGGACACCGGGGATTCCGGTAGCGTCACGCCCACTCGGGCCGTTCCTCCGGCTCTCGCCGGACCCCGCATTTTCGTCTGGTACGTGTTCTAGTTTTTCCCTCCTGCGACGACCCGATCGGGTCGTGACGGCTTCTCGTGCCGAGGCGGTCGAGCTCGGAACCGGCGTCGAAAATCTCACCGAAACCCCAGCGTAAAACCACTTATGAGCGTGTCGATGCGCGTCGGTCGACGCCCGTGTGTCCGTTCGGACGGAAATGGATCGAGATGCCCCTCGGCGGATCTTTGACAGGTGAACACGTTCTAGTTACTATGACCCGGGTCACAGCACACGCCATCGATCGGCCGCGCGCCGACGACGTGAGGATCGAAGGGGGCACACGATGGTAGACCTCCTCGAGGTCCCCTTACGGGCCGTCGGCGGACTGTTCGCCATGACCGGCGAGACCGCCCGGGCGGCCTTCCGTCGCCCCTTCCAACGGCGCGAGTTCATCGACCAGGCATGGTTCGTCGCCCGCGTCTCGCTCGTGCCCACCGTGCTCGTCGCGGTGCCGTTCACGGTCCTGGTGAGCTTCACCCTCAACATCCTGCTCCGGGAGATCGGCGCGGCCGACCTCAGTGGAGCGGGCGCGGCCCTCGGCGCGGTGACGCAGGTCGGTCCCATGGTCACCGTGCTCATCGTCGCCGGCGCCGGTGCCACCGCGATCTGCGCCGATCTCGCGGCGCGCACCATCCGCGAGGAGATCGACGCGATGCGTGTGCTCGGCATCGATCCGATCCAGCGTCTCGTCGTGCCCCGGGTGCTCGCGTCCACCGTCGTCGCCCTGCTGCTCAACGGTCTCGTGTGCACGATCGGCATCCTCGGCGGGTTCGCCTTCTCGGTCTTCCTCCAGGACGTCAACCCCGGCGCGTTCATCAACGGCATCACCCTGCTCACCGGCTTCGGAGAACTGATGATCTCCCAGGTCAAGGCGGGGCTGTTCGGCATGATCGCGGGGCTGGTTGCGTCCTATCTCGGTCTCAATGTCAAAGGTGGAGCGAAAAGTGTCGGCGACGCCGTCAACCAGACGGTCGTGTTCGCGTTCATGGCGCTGTTCGTGGTCAACCTCCTCGTCACGGCCGTCGGCATCAAGCTGACCGCGGGATGAGGGGAGCGGAGATTTCATGGCAGTGATGTCCTGGCGCTTCCCCCGTGCGGTTCGGCGCATGTCACGTGCGTCGTCCACGGTGGACCGGGTGGGGGAGCAGGCGCTGTTCTTCGGGCGCGCCCTCGCGACGGTCCCCCGGGCGCTGATGCACTACCCCAAGGAGACGGTCCGTCTGGTCGCCGAGATCAGCATGGGCACCGGCGCACTCGCCGTCATCGGTGGCACCGTCGTGATCGTCGGGTTCCTGACGCTCTTCACCGGCGGCATCATCGCCGTGCAGGGCTTCAGCTCCCTCGGCAACATCGGCGTCGAAGCGCTCACCGGCTTCTTCGCGGCCTTCATCAACGTGCGTATCGCGGCCCCGACGATCGCCGGTATCGGACTGGCGGCCACCATCGGCGCCGGCTCCACCGCCCAGCTCGGCGCCATGCGTGTCTCCGAGGAGATCGACGCGCTCGAGACCATGGCGATCCCGTCCATCCCGTATCTGGTGTCCACACGCGTGCTCGCCGGGATGATCGCGATCGTCCCGCTGTACTCGCTCGCCGTGATCGCCTCGTTCGTCGCCAGTCGTTTCGCGACGGTGGTGCTCTACGGCCAGTCGGCCGGCGTGTACGACCACTACTTCACGACCTTCCTGATACCCACCGACATCCTGTGGTCGTTCGTCCAGGCCATCGTGATGGCGATCGCCGTGATGCTCATCCACACCTACTACGGTTTCACCGCAGGTGGCGGCCCCGTCGGTGTGGGTGTCGCGGTCGGCAACGCGGTGCGGGCCTCGCTCGTCGCGGTCGTCACCGTCACCCTGCTCATCTCGCTCGCCGTCTACGGCGCGACCGGCAACTTCAACCTGTCGGGATAGGGCGCGCGACATGGACACTCCTTCGTGGAAGAAGAAGCTCGCCGCCTTCGGTCTCGTGGGCGGCCTCGCCGCGATCGTCGCGGTGGCACTGACGATGTTCGCCGGTGGATTCACCTCGACGGTCCCGCTCACCGTCACCTCACCCCGCTCCGGTCTGGTGATGGAGCCCGACGCCAAGGTGAAGATGCGCGGCGTCGAGGTGGGCCGCGTGGCGTCGATCGAGCACACACCCGCCGGCGCGGTCCTGCATCTCGACATGCAACCCGGGCAGATGCAACTCATCCCGTCGAACGCGCGGGTGGCGATCGAATCCACCACCGTCTTCGGTGCCAAGTTCGTCGACATCGTCGTCCCCGACGATCCGTCCTCCGTGCCGATGCAGGAAGGCGCCGTGATCGCGGCCGACAACGTCACCGTCGAGTTCAACACCGTCTTCGAGCACCTGTCCGACGTGCTCGCCCAGATCCAGCCCGAGAAGCTCAACGCCACCCTCGGCGCGTTGTCGGAGGCGCTCAACGGACGCGGCGACGCCCTCGGCGCCGCCCTGTCCGAGGCCGATGCGTATCTCGCCGAGATGAATCCGTCGCTGCCGCAATTGCAGGCCGACCTCGTCTCGGCCGCGCAGGTCACCGACGTCTACGCCGACACGGCACCCGACCTCATGACCACGATCGGCAACGCCACCGACGTCGGAAACACCGTCGTCGACGAACAACAGCAGCTCGACCTGCTGCTCATGAACCTCACCGGTCTCGCGAACACCGGACGGGACGTCCTGGGGGAGAACGAAGCACAGTTGACCACCGCACTCGACAGCCTGAGCCACACCACCGGCCTGCTCGGTGAGTACTCGCCCGAACTGACCTGCTTCATCGTCGGTCTCAACGACGCCCGGGTGGCGTTCGAACCGATGGCCGGCACCGGCGAGTACGCGGCCCTGACCCTGAGCACGAGCTTCATGGGTGGTGCCACGCCGTACAACGACGCCCAGGATCTGCCCGTGGTCGGCGCGAGCGGCGGACCGAACTGCTGGGGTCTGCCGAACTTCGACCCGCGCCGCGACGGTCACGCACCGTTCGTCGTGACGAACACCGGTGAAACGCCCTACAAGCCCGCAACGGAGGCCTGGATCCGCTACCCGACGATCTTCCAGTACCTGTTCGGCGACCATCTCGCAGGCGGGCGGTGACCATGAGAGCGACCACCGTCAAGTTCCTGATCTTCGCCGTCACGATGGCATTGATCTTCGCCGGGCTCGCCGTCGTGTTCAGCCAGGCACGGTTCACCGGCACCGAGAACTACCGGGCCACCTTCACGGACGTCTCCGGTCTCGGTGCCGGCGACAAGGTCCGCATCGCCGGGGTGCAGGTCGGCTCCGTGAAGAAGGTCGACATCGGCCGCGACAACACCGCCGAGATCGAGTTCGACGTGGACGCGAAGCACACGCTGTTCACCGGCACCCGCGCCACCGTGCGGTACGAGAACCTCGTCGGCGACCGGTATCTCGAACTGCTCGAAGGCGCCGGCAGCGTCGACGTCCTGCCCGCCGGTGGCAGCATCCCGATCGAACAGACCGAACCGGCCCTCGACCTCGACCTGCTCCTCGGCGGGTTCAAGCCGCTGCTGCAGGGCCTCGACGCGCAGCAGGTCAACGACCTCTCCGGAGCACTCTTGCAGGTCTTCCAGGGTCAGGGCGACACGCTCGTGTCGCTGCTGGGGAACACCAACTCGTTCACCAACTCCCTCGCCGACCGCGACCAGCTGATCGGCGACGTCATCGACAACCTCAACGCCGTCCTCGGCACGATCGACGATCACGATCGCGAGTTCGAGAACACGATCGAACAGCTGCACACCCTGGTGGGCGGGCTGTCCGCCGACCGTGATCCCATCGGCGCGTCGATCCCGCAGATCGCTACCGGCACTGCGGATCTCGCCGCACTGCTGCAGAACAACCGGCCCGACCTGCAGACGGTCATCGCCGAGACGAACCGCACCATGACCCAGCTCGACCTCGGCAAGGACGACATCAACCGCACGCTCGAACGCCTGCCCTCCGATTACAAGAAACTCATCCGCGTGGGTGCATACGGAAACTTCTTCCAATTCTTCCTCTGTGCCAATACTTTCAAGTTCTCCGGACCGGACGGCACCACCATCCGGTACACCACGGCGAACCACGACACGGGAAGGTGTGCGAAGGTCGAATGAGTGCACCTCGTGACCCCAACTACATCCGGACGGGCATCATCGGCCTGGCCGTGTCCGCCGCGATCGTGCTCGCCGGTCTGCAGTACGACCAGCTGCACTTCCTCTCCGGTGGCCTGAGCTACTCGGCCCGTTTCCAGGACGCCGGAGGTCTCGTCCCCGGCGACGACGTCATGCTTGCCGGCGTGAACGTCGGCGACGTCACCGACGTGCGGCTCGACGATCAGGCCGTGCTGGTCACCTTCCGCATCCGCGACGGTATCGGGCTCGGCGACACCACCGGTGCCGACATCAAGACCAACACCGTTCTCGGCCGGAAATCCTTGGCGCTGCGCCCCGGCGGCGAGGGCGTGATGCGCCCGGGCTCGGTGATCGCGCTCGAACGCACCAATTCGCCGTACTCGCTGACCGACGCTCTCGGCGACCTCACGACGTCGGTTTCCGAACTCGACACCGACCGGATCAACGAGTCGCTCGACGCGTTGTCGCAGTCGCTCGAGAACACCCCACCCGAGATCCAGGGTGCCCTGGAGGGCATGACCCGCCTGTCGCAGTCGATCAACGCCCGCGACGAATCGCTGGACCAGCTGCTCGAACGCGCCGAGGGCGTGACGAGCATCCTCGCCGAGCGCAGCGACCAGGTCAACGCGCTCATCGTCGACGCGAATGCGCTGTTCGGCGAGCTGAGTCTGCGCCGCGACGCCATCACCGAACTGATCGCGAACATCTCGTCCGTCTCGCGTCAGCTCACCGGCCTCGTGCAGGACAACCAGGCGCAGATGGCACCGACGCTCGAGAAGCTCAACCTCGTGACGGCCAACCTGCAGGCGAACAAGGAGAACATCGCCGGCGCACTCGACGGTCTGGGCCCGTACATCAGCGCACTCGGCGAATCCGTCGCCAGCGGACCGTTCTTCAACGCCTATGTGTCCAACATCCTGCCGGCACCGTGGTGGAAGGCCGTGGTGGACAGTCAGGTCGCACCCGATCTCCTCCCTGAGGATCTGCAGGACGTGATCCCGGACGAACCCCCGACGATCAAGAGGGACGGCGAATGAGTACCGATACCGCCGCAACGACCCGGCGGCGCCCACCCTGGCTGATGGCGGCGATCATCGGTGCCGTCGTCGTGCTCGTGCTCGGCGCCCTCGCCGTGTTCGTCCTGCCGGACCTCGGCAAGCGCACCATCCACGCCGAATTCGCTTCCACCAGCGGCCTGTACGAGGGCGACGACGTGCGGGTGCTCGGAGTGTCGGTGGGACGCATCAGCGACATCGAACCCCGCGACGACCTCGTGCGCGTGACGATGCAGGTCGACAGCGGCGTCGAGATCCCGTCCGACGCGAAGGCCGTCGTCATCGCGCAGAGCCTCGTCTCGGCGCGTTTCGTCCAGCTCACCCCGGTCTACTCGGGTGGTCCGACGATCGAGGACGGCACCACGATCCCGATGCAGCGCACGGCCTCTCCGGTCGAATGGGACCAGATCAAGACCGAACTGATGCGGCTGTCCGAAGCACTCGGTCCCGAGGAACTCGACCCGCAGGGATCCCTCGGCCGGTTCATCGACACCGCGGCCGACAATCTCGAGGGCAACGGGCAGACCGTGCGTGCGACGCTGCGCGAGTTGTCGGACACCATGCGCACGCTCTCCGAGGGGCGCACCGACCTGTTCTCGACGATCCGCAACCTGCAGACCTTCGTGTCGGTCCTCTCGTCGAGCAACGAGCAGATCGTGCAGTTCGGAGGTCGTCTCGCGTCGGTCTCGGACGTGCTCGCGCAGAGCTCCGACCAGCTCGGGGTCTCGTTGTCCGAGTTGAACATCGCCGTCGGCGACGTGCAACGGTTCGTGCAGGACAACCGCGCCGGTCTCACCGAATCGGTGCAGCGACTCGCCGACGCGACCGAGGTGCTCGCCCGCAAGCGACCCGAGATCGAGCGGGTGCTGCACTCGGGCCCGACCTCCCTCGCGAACTTCTACAACATCTACAAGCCGGCGCAGGGTTCGCTCACGGGCGCACTCGCGATCAACAACCTCGCCAACCCCGTGGAGTGGATGTGCGGGTCGGTCGCGGCCGCCGCCAACGCGACCTCCGAACGCAGCGAGGAACTGTGCCGCCAGCAGCTCGGACCGGTGCTGTCGTCCATCAACGCCAACTACCTTCCGCTGCTGGTCAACCCGCTCGCCGGTGTGCAGGCCTTCGACGGCGACATCGTCTACTCCGAACCCTGGCTCGAAGGGGCGTCGGAAGGACGCGGCACCGCACCCGGTCCGTCGCTGTCGGAAGCGGCGTCGCCGCTCGACGGGATCCTCGGCGGCCTGCCGTCGCTGCAGGTCCCGCAGGATCTCGGTTCCCTGCTGCAGCCGGGAGGAGGACGATGACCGGCCGATCGATGTTCCGCCGCCTCGGCGTCGCGGTCACCGCCGTCGCGGTGGGCACGACACTCACCGCGTGCGAGTGGGGTGGGCTCAACTCGATTCCCATGCCCGGCACCGCCGGACGCGGAGAAGGCGCCTATCAGGTGCAGATCGAGATGCCCAACGTGACGACCCTGACCCAGAACTCGCCCGTGCGGATCGACGACGTCACCGTCGGGTCGATTTCGGGGATCGAACTCGACGGCTGGCACGCGCTCGTGACGGTCTCGCTCGACGAAGGCGTGATCGTTCCGGCCAACTCGCTCGCCCGGATCGGGCAGACGAGTCTGCTCGGATCGCAGCACCTCGAACTGATCCCGCCTGTCGGCGAACCCCCGGAGGGCCGGCTCGAGGACGGCGACGTCATCCCGCTCGAGCGCGCCGGTGCGTATCCGACCACCGAACAGACGCTCTCGTCGTTGTCGGTGGTGCTCAACGGTGGTGGACTCGCGCAGATCAACGACATCACCACCGAGTTGAACGCTGCGCTCGTCGGCCGGGAGGACTCGATCCGGAACCTGCTCCCGCGCCTGGACGAACTGGTGTCCACCCTCGACACGCAGCGCGGCGACATCATCGCAGCGCTGGAGGGCATGGACCGTCTGGCGGCGACCGTGAACGACCAGAACGCGACACTCGTCCGGGCTCTCGAGGAACTGCCGCCCGCGATCGAGGTCCTGGCCGATCAGCGCTCGAACCTCACGGCCGCGATGAGTTCGCTCGGCGAGCTGAGCACCGTGGCCAGCCGGGTCGTGGAGACCTCGAACGATGACCTGAAGGCGAATCTCGAGGGGCTCGCACCGACGTTGAAGGCGCTGGCCGATTCGGGCAGTGCCCTGACCGAGGTGCTCGGTGTGCTGCTCACCTATCCCTTCCCGCAGGCGGGCATCAACAACATCATCCGCGGCGACTACGCGAACCTCGCGATGACGATCGACCTCAGTCTCGAACGTCTCGACCTGAACTTCCTGTCCGGGACGCCGCTCGCGGGACGTCTCGCGGGTCCGGAGGGGATCCTCGGCCGCGACGCGGGACTCGCTGCGCAGGCGACGGATCCGTTCCGTGCACCGCTCGAACCGCCACCGCCACCACCGCCCGGTCCCGAAGGGAAACTGACGATCCCCGGCATCGGTGAGATCACCATTCCCGGCCTTCCCCTGGGGGTGCCCGCACCATGATGCTCACGCGGTTCGTCCGCATCCAGCTCACGATCTTCGCGATCCTCACGGTCCTCGGACTCGTCGTGATGTCGCTGATGTACGTGCGGCTGCCCGCCCTGTTCGGGGTCGGGCGGTACGAGGTGGTCGTCGAACTCCAGTCGACCGGCGGCCTGTACCCGCATTCGAACGTCACCTACCGCGGCAACACCGTCGGCACCGTCCGGAGCGTCTCGCTGTCGCCGGTGGGCGTCGAGGCGAAGTTGTCCATCGACAGCGACGCGAAGATCCCCGCCGACGTCGACGCGGCCGTGCGCAGCGTGTCGGCGGTCGGCGAACAGTACGTCGATCTCGTGCCCCGGGCCGACGGCTCGGGCGGCGAACGTCTGGCCGACGGCGACGTGATCCCGATCGACCGCACGACGGTGCCTCAGGAGGTCGGTGCCCTGCTCGACCAGGCCGACGTGCTGCTCGCCTCCATCGGTGACACGCGACTGCAGACGGTGGTCGACGAGGCGTTCGACGCGTTCAACGGCTCCGGACCCGAACTGCAGGAACTGATCGACTCGACGCGCCTGTTCGTGCAGGAGGCCTCGGCGAACAGCGCCGAGACACGGCAGTTGATCGATCAGATCGGTCCGCTGCTCGACACGCAGGTGGTCACGAGCGACGCCATCCGGTCGTGGACACGCGACATGGTGACCTTCACCGATCGTCTGCGCGAGAGCGATCCCGACCTTCGTGCCCTGCTCGACGTCGGGCCGGGTGCCGCCGCCGAAGCCGAATCGTTGCTGCAGGACCTGAAACCGACGCTGCCGCTGCTGCTCGCGAATCTGGTGAGCGTCGGCGAGGTGGGCGTCATCTACAACGCCGGCATCGAGCAGATCCTGGTGCTGTACCCGCCGATGACGACGGCCCTGATCACCGCGGCCGGCGACGGCCCACCGGAGGACGGTGCCGTGGTGGACTTCCATCTGCAGCTGCACGACCCGCCGCCGTGCCTGGCCGGTTTCGTGCCGCCGGAACAGTGGCGCAGCCCGGCCGACACGTCCATGGTCGACACCCCGGGCGACGTCTTCTGCCAACTGCCGCAGGACTATCCGAACGCGATCCGCGGTGCCCGGAACCTGCCGTGCATGGAGTACCCGGGCCGTCGCGCACCGACGCCCGACATGTGCCGCACCGGATACAGCCCCACCTACTCGGACAATCCGTGGACCGGGCCGCCCACGCCGGTGGCCTCGGAGAACGTCGCACCCACACCCGCCTCCTACGGCGGGGGAGACGACACGGCTCCCGCCGGGGTCGCGGCGCGACGGATCGATCCGCAGACCGGGACGTACATTGGTCCCGACGGCACCGTGTACACGCACGCCGATCTCGGTGGAGATCGGAGCTTGGAGAGTTACATGAAGGCGCAGCAGGGCTGATGGCAGACGAGATCGACAAGAAGACGAAGCCGAGATGGGCCAAGCCGGTCGCGATCATCGCGTCCGTGCTGGTGATCGCACTCGTGGCGGTCGGGGCCTGGCTCATCGTCGACCGGCAGTCCGCGAACGAACGCGACGAGCGTCGGGAGGCGTACCTGCAGGCCGCGCGGCAGACGGTGCTCAACCTGACCACCATCAACGCCGACACCGCCGACGCCGACGTCGCGCGTCTGCTCGAAGGCGCGACGGGTGATTTCAAGGCCGAGTTCGAGGGCCGCGAAGGACCTTTCGTGGAGGTCGTGCAGCAGGCCGGTGTCGACACCACCGGTGAGGTCCTCGAGGCGGGGATCCAGAACGAGGACGGCACGTGCGCGTCGTCGCTCGTCGCCTCCCGCGCGATGGTGAGCAACGCCGACCAGACCGAACCCGAAGCGCGCGACTTCCGTCTGCGGGTGACGATCTGCGACGAGAACGGCAGATTGTTGGCGTCGAAGGTGGAGTTCGTGCCGTGACCGACGAGAAGGACGATCGCGTGACGCTCGACAAGACCGACGAAGCCGTGTCCGGCACTGTGGCCGACAAGACCGAGGAGACGGGCGGATCCACCGCCGCCGAGGCCTCGGCCGCCCCCTCGGTCCCGGACGCGACTTCGGATCCGAAGGCCTCGTACCTGCCGCACATCGCAATCGGATTGTCGATCGTGGCACTGGTTTTCGCGGTCCTGGTGGGGTGGCTCGCCTACGGCACCGTCCAGCAGTCCGCCGCCGAGACGGCGCGGACCGACGCGCGGGTCGCTGCGGAGGAACAGGCGGTCGCGATGCTCGCCTACACCCACGATCAGGTCGATGCGCAGACCGAGGCCGCCGCGGAGGGCCTCACCGGCGACTTCCGCGACGAGTACACGAATCTGATGAAGAACATCATCGCGCCGGGCGCCAAGGAGAAGGCGATCAGCGTGCAGGTGAGCGTGCAGGCGTCGTCGGTGGTCTCCGCCGACGCCGACAGCGCCGTGACCCTGCTGTTCCTCAACCAGATCACGACGAGTTCGGAGAACCCCGAAGCGGTGAGCAGCGGCAGTCGCGTGCGCGTCGAACTCGAAAAGCAGGACGGGCGTTGGCTCGTCAGCCGGCTGACGCCGATCTAGGAGAGAGCCGTCAGGTGGGGTCGGGTTCGCCGGCCTCACCCGGCGCGATCAGCGCGCGCCCGGCGGCATTGGTGTTGGCGAGAGTGTCGAGGAACGAACGGGCCCAACGGTCCACATCGTGCGTGAGCACCTGACGGCGCAGCGCACGCATCCTCTTGCGGCCGTCCTCACGCGGCACCTCGATCGCGGCCTGGATCTTGTCCTTGACGTCCTCGAGGTCGTGCGGGTTGCACTGGAACGACTGCCGCAGTTCGGCTGCGGCACCGGTGAACTCGCTGAGCACCAACGCGCCGCCGAGATCGCTGCGGCACGCGATGTACTCCTTGGCGACGAGATTCATACCGTCGCGCAAGGGGGTCACGAGCATGACGTCGGCCGCGACGAAGAACGCGATGAGCTCGTCGCGGGGGACCGGCCGGTGGATGTAGTGCACCACCGGACGCCCCACCTCGGCGTACTCGCCGTTGATGCGGCTGACCGTCCGCTCGATCTCGCCGCGCATGTGGACGTAGGAATCGACGCGCTCCCGGCTCGGGGTCGCGAGCTGCACCATCACGGTGTCCTTCGGGTCCATGCGACCTTCGGCGAGGAGTTCGTGCACCGCATCGAGCCGCACGTCGATGCCCTTGGTGTAGTCGAGCCGGTCGACGCCGAGCAGGATCTTCTTCGGGTTGCCGAGTTCCTTGCGCAACGCCTTGGCACGATCGCGGATCGCCTTGCTGCGCGACTGCTGGTCGAGCCGGCCCGATTCGATGGAGATGGGGAAGGCACCGACGCGCACCGAGCGGAAGCCGACCTGGACCACGCCGAGCTTCGACCGGATACCGATGTTGCCGCGGGAGGTCTGGGCCCCTGCCAGACGTCGGGCGAGATACAGGAAGTTCTGGGCACCACCGGGGAGGTGGAAGCCGATGAGATCGGCGCCGAGGAGGCCCTCGACGATCTCGGTGCGCCACGGCAGCTGCATGAACAGCTCGATCGGCGGGAACGGGATGTGCAGGAAGAAGCCGATCGTCAGATCGGGGCGGAGCATCCGCAGCATCTTCGGCACCAGCTGCAGCTGGTAGTCCTGGATCCAGACGGTCGCGCCCTCCGCAGCGGCCTTCGCGGTCTCCTCCGCGAAGCGGCGGTTGATCTCGACGTAGGAGTTCCACCATTCGCGCCGATACTCCGGGCGCACGATCACGTCGTGGTAGAGCGGCCACAGCGTGGCGTTGGAGAACCCCTCGTAGTAGTCGGCGATGTCCTCGGTGCTCAACCGCACCGAGTGCAGGGTCAGACCGTCCTCGACGATGACGCCGGACTCGGCGTCGGCCACACCGGCCCAGCCGACCCAGGCGCCGTTGTTCGAACGCAGGATCGGCTCGAGCGCGGTGACGAGGCCGCCCGGACTGCGCTTCCAGCGGGTGGTGCCGTCGGGAAGCCGTTCGAGGTCGACCGGCAGGCGATTGGCGACGACCACGAAGTCCGACCCGGCGTGCGAGTCGTGGTTCCCCGCTGCGTCCGCTTCGCCTGCTGTCACGTTGTGGTCCTCTTTCGGGGCCGGTGCCGTCGCCGGCCCGGCAGGGTGGGTGCCGTCACCGGCACCGTGGTGGGTGTCGTGCTCGTCAGTGCTTGTCGCTGGGACCGATGCCGAGCATCGACAGCAGCATGCGGCACTCGTCCGCATTCTCTGCGTAGGCGGCGACGACTCGCTGCGCCTGTCGTGCGGTTTCGTCGGCGACGGGTTCGAGATCCTCGTCGGCGATGTCGTTCGCGGTGGTCGGGTCCGCGGCCATGATGTCCTCCCGGGGTCGCTGCTCTGTGCGAGCACGCATCGTCCTTCGACTCTAGGAGAATCGGACAGCTCGCCGCCACCCGCCTTCCGAGGTCGGTCCTGGCACGGTCCTGCACGTCTACGTCGCGGTACCGTAGGACGGTCGTGCTGTAGGTACACCGTGTGTGTTTCCGGTGCGCGACGTCACGGCGCCGACCCGCGGCGCACAACCGCGCTCTCGTCGAGGAAGGTATTCATGCCCATTGCCACCGTGAACGGCATCCCGCTGAACTACCAGGTCAAGGGAACGGGCGATCTCGTCGTCCTCATCATGGGAACGGGTAGTCCGGGGCGCGTGTGGGATCTGCACCAGGTGCCCGCGCTCGTGAAGGCCGGCTACCGGGTCGCCACCTTCGACAACCGCGGCATCGCACCGTCGGGCGAGAGCCTCGGCGGCATGACCATCGACGACCTGGTGAAGGACACTGCCGGCCTGATCGAACTGCTCGGCGGTCCCGCCTACGTGATCGGTACGTCGATGGGTGCGCGTGTCGCGCAGGAGTTGGCGCTCGCCCGTCCCGACCTCGTCCGCAAGGCCGTCTTCCTGGCCGGCCACGCCCGCATGGACCAGTTCCAGCTGACGCTCACCGAGGGGGAGCGGCAGCTCTACGACAGCGGAGTCGAACTGCCGCCGAAGTACCAGGCCGCCGTCACGGCGGTGATGAATCTGTCGCCGGCCTCGCTGGCCGACGAGCACACCGCCCGCGACTGGCTGGACGTCTTCGAGTTCAGCGGCGGAAAGGTGTCGGCGGGCGTGCGCGTGCAGCTCGGCATGGACCGGGAGTTCGATCGGCGCGCGGCCTACCGGAGCATCACCGTGCCGTGCCTGGCCGTCGGGTTCGCCGACGACCGGATGATCCCGGCCTATCTGTCGCGCGAGGTCGCGGACGCCATTCCGGGTGCGCGCTACGAGGAGATCCCGGACGCCGGGCACTACGGCTATCTCGAGCGGCCGGAGGCGGTCAACAAGATCCTGGTGGATTTCCTGGCTTCGTAGGGGAGTCCCCTCGCAGGGGAAATCGGCAGGCGGGCGCGGTGGAATCGGTCACGATCCACCGCGCCCGTCGTCTGCGAAATGCGACGAAGGTCCCTGTGATCCGGGAGATCGGGACGTCCCGCGGACCGTCGGGCACTGGTACGCTCACCGAACAAAGGTTAGCCTGGGCTACCTTCGAGTCTCGTACGAACCGATCATGGGCCCCTCCGGCCCCCTAGTACGGAAGTTGAGTGATGACCGACCGTTCCAGCCTTGTCGCCGATGACGCGGGGAGGTCGGAGGGCAACTCGCAAGGAGACGTCTTCGACCTCGTCGGTATCGGTTTCGGCCCCTCGAACCTGGCGCTCGCGATCGCTGTCGAGGAGCACAACACCGACAACCCCTCCTCGGCGATCCGGGCACGATTCTTCGAACGTCAGTCGGCCTTCGCCTGGCACCCGGGCATGCTGCTCGAGGGCGCCACGATGCAGATCGCGTTCCCCAAGGATCTGGTCACCTTCCGTAACCCCACGAGCTCGTACAGCTTCTTCTCCTACCTGCACGACCGTGGCCGTCTCGTGGACTTCGTCAACCACCAGACGTTCTTCCCCACGCGTCACGAGTTCCAGGACTACCTGCAGTGGGCGGCCACGCGCGTCGACGCCGACGTCCGCTACGGAACCGAGGTCGTCTCGGTCGAGACCGTGCGCAACCACAACGGGGTCGCCGACCTGTTCGCGGTGCGGACCGCCGACGGCGCCGTCGTATACGCGCACAGCGTCGTGGTCGGAGTCGGACTGCGTGCCCGGCTCCCGAAGTGGGCGGTCGCGTCTGCCCGCTGCTTCCACAACCACCACTTCCTCTTCCACATCGAGGACATGCCGGAGCCGCAGCACCAGCGCTTCGTGGTGGTCGGCGCAGGGCAGAGCGCTGCCGAGGTCGTGCAGTACCTGCACACGCACTACCCGCAGGCCGAGGTCCACAACGTCTTCAACCGCTTCGGGTACAGCCCCGCCGACGACAGCCCGTACGCGAACCGCATCTTCGACCCGCAGGTCGTCGACGAGCTGCACGCGGCCCCGCTGTCCGAGCGTGAGCGGCTGCTCGCCCTGCACCGCAGCACCAACTACTCGGTCGTCTCGCCCGAACTCATCGAGGCGCTCTACGCGACCGAGTACCGCGAACGGGTGAGCGGTCGTCGCCGCCTGTTCATGCGGCGTGCCTCGGAGGTCGTGTCGGCGCTCGAGAGCGACGCGGGAGTCACCGTCGAGATCCGCGACAATCTCGAAGGCGCCACCGAGACCCTCGAGTGCGACGCGGTGGTCCTCGCGACCGGCTTCGAGCCCGCGCCCCTCGCGCCGCTGCTGGGCGATCTCGCGCCCGAGACGCCCGTCCTGTCCGTCGCCCGCGACTACCGTCTGCCGCTGCCCGAGAACGTCACGGCCGACGTCTACCTGCAGGGCGGAACCGAGAAGACACACGGTCTGACCGCGTCGTTGCTGTCCAACGCAGCGATCCGCGCGGGTGAGATCCTCACCTCGATCGTCGAACGCCGAGAGCTCCGTCTGCCCGGAGCCGGGGGAGGAATCGACGAGCTTGGTAGGATATCGGACCATCACACCTACGCAACAAGTGAGGCGAGATGAGCACGAATCCATTTGACGACGAAGACGGCCGCTTCTACGTCCTCATCAACGATGAGGAGCAGTACTCGCTGTGGCCGACCTTCGCCGAGGTTCCGCAGGGGTGGCGGGTGGTATTCGGCGAAGAGTCGCGCGCCGCTTGCGTCGAGTACGTCGAGCAGAATTGGACCGATATGCGTCCGAAGAGCCTTCGCGACGCAATGGAAGCCGACGAGAAGGCCCGCCAGGGCAGCTGAACGCTTCCGTCAGATCCGCCGAGAGTCACGCCCGCGCCGAAAGCGCAGCGTGGCTCTCGTCGTCTGTACGGACGATCCCGACTCCCTGCTCGACGACCCGTGTGAATCGACGGGGATCGGGCCCGTGGCCAGCGGACCGGACGCGATCGGGCCCGTGGGTATCGGTCCCGTCGCGATCGGTCCCGTCGCGATGGGGCCCGTCCCGGGAGCTGTGGGTATCGGGCCGGTGTGCGCTGTGGGTATCGGCCCGGTGTGCAGCGATCCCATCGGGATGGGACCGGTGGCGGGTCCGGGCGCCGGGCGCCACACCGGGCGGTTCTTGTCGAGCCGGATCCGGGGGATCCGCCGCAGCTGCGGCCGACGCAACGCGCCGACGCGCAGGACACCGCGCGGATTGCGGGTGCGGCGGGCCAGCCACTCACCGAGCGTGACACCCGCGGCGAGCGCACAACCGATGCCGAACGCCGAGAACAGCGCCGTCATGCCGGTGGCCATCTGATTCCGGAGCATCGCGTACAGGCCGCGATAGAGGGCGAGACCGGGCAGCAGCGGCGTGATGCCGGCGACCGCGACGACCAGCGGCGGCGTGAGCGCGCGGCGGGCCATCAGACCACCGGCGAAACCGATGACGGTCGCGGCCAGCGCCGACGAGATGATCGGGCCGAGCGACAACCCGAGCGCGAGCTGGTAGCCGAGGCTGCCGGTGGCGCCGGCGAGCGCGGCGACCGTGAGGGCCCGACGTTCGGCGTAGCAGGCGAGGGCGTAGAACAACGCCGCCGCGGCACCGGCGAGGATCTTCGTCGGCAGCTGTGTGAGGTCGGGGAGTGCCTCGTAACTGATGAGGGGGAGTTCGGCGCCGAACACCGACGCGACCCGCAGGGTCGTCGCGACGCCCGCGATGATGCCGCCCGTCATCATCAGCACTTCGAAGAAACGCGCCGACGCCGTGATGGGGGCACCGGTGATGGCGTCCTGCACCGAACCCACGAGCGACAGACCGGACAGCAGCACCGTCACGCCGGCCGCGATGATCAGTCCCGGCGACACTTCGATCCCGATGGTCTCCCGTATCCCGTACAGCGTGATCGCCGGGGCCGTCGCGACGATGCCGCCCACCAGATGCTGGAAGAAGAACGGCAACCCGGCCGCGTTGAGTTTGCGGTTGACGCGGTCGATCACGAACGTCGAACCGAAGGCGACGAGCGCGACCAGCGCGTCGCCGCCGAGGAGCACGGAGATCGAGGCGGCCATCGCCGACCACGCGACCGTCGCCACCCAGCGGTTGTACGGATGCGCCTTGGTGGTGATGGCGAGCAGTTCCTCGTGCGCCTGCGCCGGGGAGATCGCGTCGCGGCGGATGCGTCGGGTCAGACGGTCGACGGCCGCGAGTCGCGTGAAGTCCATCGAGCGGTAGTGCACCACCCGCATCGTGCTCGACGGCGGCATCGTCGGTCCGCGATAGGCCGACAGCACGATCGAGTTGTAGGTGACGTCGACGTCGCACTGGGCCAGGCCGTAGGTGGCGGCGACGAACCGCACCTGCTCGGCGGTGTCGATCGCACCGGTGCCCGAGGCGAGCAGGACCTCACCGACACGCACGGCGACGTCGAGGGCCTCGGCAACCACCGCATCGTCGGTCAGATCGATCGGCTGCAGGGGCGCCGGAGCCTCGGTGACCGCGTCGATGGTCGCGCGGCGGGTACCGAGAAGTCGATCGAGGAATTCGTCGAAGCGGCTCACCGTCCGCGGCCTCCGGTACGGCTGGGGGAAACGGGGAGGGTGGGCATGCAATCCACCGTAACGAAGGCGGGTGGGTGCGCGCCGGGAGTGTGACGCGCTATATGATGGCGTCGCTCACGCGTCGTCCGCGACCGTCGAGTTCTGTGCCTCCTTAGCTCAGTGGTAGAGCACTCGCCTTGTAAGCGAGCGGTCGTCAGTTCAATCCTGACAGGGGGCTCCGGTAGGGCCCGTCGCATGCAGCGTGCGGGCCTGTTTCATCCGGCGCTGCTGTGAACCGCTGCGAAGACCACGAACACGGCGAACAGTGCCGCAGCGCCCAGACAGGCACCGGACAGGGCCTCACGGTGATTCGTGGCCGTGCCCTTGTCGGCACGTTCGAGACCGATCCATCCGCACACCACCGCGACCAGCCCGACAGGGATCGCGACGAAGTCTCCGATGACGGGGACGAATGCGAAGACGAGGGCGACGATCCCTGCGATCAGTGCCGCATTCCCGGCACCGTTGCGCAGAACAGGGGGAGCAGGAGGAACAGGCAGGTCGTCGTACATGAGTTCCTCCGCTCACGGGCTGTGTCCGGTTGTCGATCCGGAGATGTCAGGCCTCGAACAGCGACCGACCCCAATAGTCTTCCCCCACTGTTCCGGGCGGGCACGCGAACACAGCCGATCCGACGTGCTGGATGTACTCGTTGAGGCCGTCGTGCCGGGCGAGTTCGAGCTGCATCGGTACGAACTGTTCGAGCGGGTTGCGGCAGAAGGCGATGAAGAACAGTCCGGCGTCGAGATGGCCGAACCCGTCGGATCCGTCGGTGAAGTTGTAGCCGCGCCGCAGGATCCGGATGCCACCGAGATGCTGAGCGGACGCGAGCCGCACGTGGGCGGTGGTGGGAACGAACGGGCCGTCCGGGCCGCTCGACTCGAGATCGAGTTCGTCGAATTCGTTCGTCCTGCCGAGCGGCGCACCTTCCCGCTTGTCGCGTCCGATGACCGCTTCCTGTTCGTTCAGCACCGTGCGGTCCCACTGTTCGATGAGCATGCGGATGCGCCGTGCCACCAGATAGGTGCCGCCTGCGAGCCACGGCCGGTCGTCGCCGGATGCCACCCACACCGACTCGGTGAGCGCCTGGGGATCCTCCGCCTTGAGGTTGTTGGTGCCGTCCTTGAATCCGAACAGGTTGCGGGGTGTGGTCTGTGACGTCGAAGTCGAGGAGGTGCGACCGAATCCCAGTTGCGACCAGCGCACCGATGCCGTGCCGAAGGCGACCCGCGCGAGGTTGCGGATCGCGTGGACCGCGACCTGCGGATCGTCGGCGCAGGCCTGGATGGCGATGTCGCCACCGCTGCGCGCCGGATCGAGGTTGTCGGCGGGAAAGTGCGGCAGATCCACCAGCGCGGCGGGCCTGAGGTCGGCGAGGCCGAAGCGGTCGTCGAACAACGACGGTCCGAAACCGATGGTGAGGGTCAACCGGGAGGCCGCAAGGTCCAGTGCTTCACCGGTGTCGCTCGGCGGTCGGTATCCGCCGTCGCCGGTCGCGCCGTTCTCGGTGGCTTCGAGGCCGGCAGTCATGCGTTCGGCCATCGCGGTCCACGTCGTCAGCAACGCGATCAGCTCGTTGCGGTCGCGGGTGGTCACATCGAAGGTGACGAAGTGCATGCGATCCTGCGCGGGAGTGATGATCCCGGCCTGATGTTCGCCGCGGAACGGGACCACGGCGTCGGCGGCGGCGTCCTCGGAGGAGGGCGCGGTGACACGACCGACCACTGCCCCGGTACCGGCGAGAACCACCCCCGCACCCGCGGTGCCGAGCAACCGACGTCGCGAGATGCCTGAGGGGGAGTCCGGTCGGGTCATAGTCCTGCGGCTTCCGCCACAACCCCTTGCACCTTGCTGACCTCGGCGGACAAGGCATCGATCAGTCGCGACAGTTCCTGGCGCTCCGGTTCGGGGACGGTGTCGTACGAGACGAAGCCTTCACCCTCTCGATACCGGGCCAGCGCTGCGTCGAGGTCCGCGAACCGGGCGTCGATGGCAGCACCAAGCGCCGGGTCCTGTTCGTCGAGGATCGGACGCAGTGCCGCGACCGCGGCCTGCGAACCGTCGACGTTCGCCTGGAAGTCGTACAGATCGGTGTGCGAGAAGATGTCCTCCTCACCGGTGATCTTCGACGTGGAGATCTCGTCGAGCAGCCCCTGCGCGTCGCCCGCGATGCGGGTCGGGTCGATGACGTAGTCCTCCGCGTTCACCAGACCTGCCAGCTCGGCGACGTCGGCGACGAGCCGGTCGGAGATCGCGCCGGTGTCGGGTTGCGGACCGGTCACCCACAGGTCCTTCTCGAGACGGTGGAAGCCCGTCCATTCCTGCCCCGGCTCGAGGTCGGCCTCACGCAGGTCCAGGCGCGGATCCAGGTCGCCGAAGCTCTCGGCCTCGGGTTCGATCCGTTCGAAGTAGGTGCGGGAGAGCGGGAACAGCCGCTTCGCCTCGGCGATGTCGTTCGCGCGGACCGCTGCCACGAACTCACCGGTGGTGACGACCAGCGCGTCGGTCTGGCTCCTGATGTAGCGGCGGTAGCCGTCCGCTGCCTCCGCGAGTTTCCCGTCGGCGTCCGTCGCCGCCTGCGAGTCGCCGGTCACGGTGAACGGTCGGCGAATACCGTCGCCCACCATGCCCGGCCGGCACGACAATTCGTAGTCGCCGGGTTCGGGGATGTTCACGATGAGTTGCCGGGTCAACCCCGGACCGATGTTCTCCACTTCGCCCAGTGCCCGGTCACCGGCCGCGAAGACGTAGAACTCGGTGACCTTCGAACCGTTGTTGGTGACGGCGAACGTCGAATGCCCCGTGACCCCCTCGGCGGCGGATACCTCGCAGGACGAGTCCGTCGCGGTGACCGACACGGCGTCCGTGTCGGAGGTCGCCTTCTCGGTGCACCCCGCAAGGGCGAACGGAAGGACGGCGGCCGTAGCGAGGAAGCAGGTGGTTCGGCGCATCTACGGAACCTTTCGAAGGCGGGATCGTGAGGTCGGGGCGGGATCACGTGGCGGCGGGTTGCTGCACCGATCGCGCATGCCGGTCGGCGGGGACGGGCCGGAGGAAGAGGAACAGGACGACCACCAGATAGGTGAGCCAGACGGCGAACTGGAGGACCGTCGGATCCGGGCGCAGGTTGAGGATGCCGCCGAGAACCGTGCCGTACCAACTGCCGGAATCGTAGTGATCGGAGACATCGAAGAGGGTCGCCGTGGCGCCCGGTAGTACACCGCCGATCTGCAGGGCCCGCACCCCGTATCCGAGAATTCCCGCAGCCACGACCACCAGACAGATCCCGGTGAGCTTGAAGAACTTCGCCATGTCGATCCGGACCGCACCGACGTAGAGCAGGACGGACAGCACGACGGCGAGTGCGATGCCGAGCAACAGGCCGACGAGTGGCCACGGGCTCCCTGCGGTGTTCTCGGCGTATCCGACCATGAGCAGTGCCGTCTCGAGGCCCTCCCGGCCGACGGCGAAGAACGCGAGGGACAGGACGGCGGAGGGCCCCACGATCAGGGCCTTCTCCATCCCGGACCGCAGTTCGCCGGAGATCGAGCGAGCAGCCGTACGCATCCACAGCACCATCACGGTGACGATGACGACCGCTACGAGGGAGGCGATTCCGGCGGCGATCTCCGCGGCGAGACCGTCGAGGGTGCTGGTACCGAGATGGATGATCAGGAACGTCGCGGCCACCATCGCGATTGCGCCCCCGACACCGCACCACACCCATTTGAGTGCGTCGCGGCGCTCCGCCCGGACGAGGAAGGCGACGAGGATGGTCACGACGATGCCGGCTTCGAGACCTTCGCGCAGGCCGATCAGGCCGGAGCCGGCCAGCTGGGTGGCGACGGAGGGCGCATCGGCGGCGAGCAGCGTCATGAACGCACCTACTCAGGTAAGGCGAACCTTCGATTCTGGAACGCCAACATACACCTGGAAGATGCTGCTGCGGGAGGGGCTTTCGGCCATCGCTTCACGGGAGGTGTCGGCGCTCGGGCGGAGTGCGGTTCGCCCTGCATTGCGACAGGTCGATCACCGGCGCGATCGTGCGCGGCGCCTCGTGGAGGTCGCGGGCCGCGGCGACGCGGCCGAATACGAGGGCGACCACCGGGGATGCCGTGAACCATCCGAGCAGCGGCCAACCGATCCATGTCATATCCGGAGAACGGTTCGGGCGCACGGAGCGTTAACGGATCCGGTGCAGTTCACCCGGTGGTTCACCCCTCGCATGTCACTGCAGGGGCGTGTGAATACGGAAGTGACGAAATGGAGCGGATATCAGGACTTCGAGGATTCGAATGCGTCCATATCGACGAATATCAGCCGTCCGTCGTCGAGCGCCACGGCCCAGCGGCGTACGGGCGCCCAGTCGCGACCCAGCTTGTCGCCCACGGCTTCCTGTGCAGGACCGAAGTCCTCGACGATCGTGCCGGGGCATGCCTTGTCTCCCGCGACACCCGCGCGTACGACGACCTTCGAGCCCACAGCGGGCTTCGGGGGAGTATTCGACGATCCGGCCATAACTCGAATCATGCCATCAGTGGAAAGAAATGACCGGGCAAACACGGATTATCCGCATCGGGAGAATGCGGAGATTCGGGCGGAATATCCTTTTTGCGTGATTATTTCCTCGGGAAACGACTTCGCCCACGCCGGGTCGGCGTGGGCGAAGAGGTTCTCGAATCGGAGAAACAACGGTCGGTCAGCGCAGTGCGAGTTTCTCGCGCGCCTGATCGACGAACTCGGAATCGACCATGAGGTCGTAGCGGGAGGCCTCGATGCTCTTCCTCGAGACGAAGTCGCGGCGTCCCCCGGTGCTCCAGTGGGTGAAGAAGCCGAGTGATCCGCCCCATACCGCGCCGAAGACGACAGCGGCGAGGATCACGGTGGCCATGCCGGTCGCCGGCAGGAGCAGTGCCAGGAGCAGGCCGAAGAGCAGGCCCGTCCAGACGCCTGCGGCGGCGCCGCGGAGGGCGGCCCTGCCGTTGGTCATGCGGCCTTCGATGTGTTCGACGGTGGTGACTCCCTGGCCGACGACCCGCAGGTACTCGACGGGAAAACCTTCGTCGGACAGGTGGTCGATGGCCCGCTCGACGGCGTCGTAGGTGCGGTAGCTCTCGAGGACGGTTTCGGATTCGGCGAGGTGCCCGGGTGTCGGTGCGTAGATATCTGTCATGCGTTCCCCTTCGTCGACGATTGGAACGATACGCTCATCGTAGCGTATCGTTTCGTAGTGTTTGATTCGGGGTCGCCTCTTCGGGGAGACTCGGGAATCCTGCGGGTGTATGCCCGCGCGAGGAGGATGTAGACATGGTCGGCGAGGTCGAGACGGAGTCCGTGGCCCTGACGCCGCGGCGTCCCGTCAAGGAGCGTGCCGGGACCGACGCACGCATCGTGAAGGCCGCGCTCGAGATCCTGCGCCTTCACGGACCCAACCGCGTCACCGTCGAGGCGGTCGCGGCACTGTCGGGCGTCGCGAAGACGACGATCTACCGGCGCTACGCGAACCGCGAGGAGATCCTCGACGCGGCGTTGCACTCGCAGGTCGCCTCACCGTGCGTTCCCGACGGGCTGTGCGTCTACGACCGCGTCAAATGGACCCTCGAGCTGATCCGCCGGGGACTGTCGAACGAGGTGGGCATGGGCAGTGTCAGCGCACTGCTCACCGACCAGGAACCCGGATTCACCGAGTCGATCCGCGAGATCATCAACGCCCGCAGCGAGGTCGTCGCCGACGTGCTCCGCACCGCGATCGACTCGGGCGCGATCCGCAAGGACATCGACGTCGACACCGCCGTCTCGATGCTCGTCGGCGCGTATCTCGGCGCCTACCTGCGTCACGGCGAGGTGGGGGAGTCGTGGGCGGACGAGGTCGTCCACATCGTCTGTCCCGAACTGGAACCGGACACGAAGGGGCAGCGATCGTAGGTCGGCCGCCGCGGGTCGATCGGCCGTAGGCTCGACCCCGTGACCGAGTCGAGTCGATGCGTGGTGGCGGTCGTGGGATCGCTGAACCTCGACCTGACGGTCGTCGTGGCACGTGCTCCCGAAGAGGGCGAGACGGTACTCGGCCGGCATCTGCGCACCTATCCGGGAGGCAAGGGCGCGAACCAGGCCATCGGTGCGGCACGCCTGGCTCCCACCGCCATCGTCGGCGCCGTGGGCAGCGATCACGCCGCCGACGTGCTGCGCGGCGTGCAGCAGAGGGCCGGCGTCGACACATCCCATCTGCGCACCACACCGGGCCCGACCGGCCGGGCCGTCATCGTCGTCTCCGACGACGGAGAGAACCGCATCGTCGTCGTACCCGAGGCCAATTCACTGCTGAAGGCCGAGGACGTGACCGCCGCACTCGATGCCCTCGATCCCGCGGTGGTGCTCACCCAGCTCGAACTGCTCCCCGCCGTGACCTGGGCCGCCGCCCGGTGGGCGCGCGATCACGACCGCCGGTTCGTGCTCAATCCGAGCCCGGTCGTCGACCTGGACGAATACGTCCTCGCCGGCGCCGATCCGCTCGTGCTCAACGAACAGGAAGCCCTGCACTACGCGGGTCTTCCCGCGGGGACCCCCTTCGACGAGATCGTGACCCGCCTGCTCGAACAGGTGCGCACCGTGGTGATCACCCGGGGCGGGGAGGACGTCGTGGTCGGAACCGAGGACGCGATCGAACACCTGCGGGTCCCGCAGGTCGACGTCGTCGACACCACGGGGGCGGGCGACCACTTCGCCGGCACGCTCGCTGCGCTGCTCGGCACGGGGGAGGACCTGTTCGCGGCAGCGCGCCGGGCCTCGGCCGACGCCGCCCGGCTGGTTGCATCCCGCCGCGCCGATCGCTGAGACGGCGGTAGCGGGAACCGCGTCAGGGCGGCGGAAGCAGCTCGCCCTTGCCGCTGCGCAACCAGCGGCCGGGAAGCCGGCCGGCGAGGTCGCCGAGCGGACCGACGGCCCCGCGCAGCAGCTCGACCGTCTCCTGCAACATGTCGATGCTCGCGTTCATCTGCGAGATGCCGGGCGTGAGATGCGCGAGTGTCTCCGAGAGCGAGACGATCTGATCGAGCGGACCGCCCTCGGCGAGCAGTCGTTCGAGGGCACCCCGCTCGGAGAGCAGGACGTCGAGCACGCCGCCCTGGGCGAGAGCCCGCTCGACGACCCCACCGGGCCGGATCGCGACATCGACGATGCCGCCCGGCGCGGTGAGCCGTTCCACCGCACCGTCCTGGGCGAGCAGCCGCTCGAGCGGGCCGTCGTGCGCGGTGAGGCGATCGAGCAGACCCTCTTCGGACACGAGGCGGTCGAGGGCGCCGTCGTCGGCGAGGATCCGGTCGAGAGGACCGCCCGGTGCGGTGAGCCGGTCGACGGGCCCGCCCGGTTCGAGCAACCGATCGAGCAGGCCACCCGGCTCGGTGAGTCGATCCACCGGCCCACCCGGCGCGAGCAGCCGGTCGAGGGGACCACCGGGACGCAGCGCGTGACCGAGTCCGCGGTCCTCCGACGTGAGCCTCGAGATCTGCTGCAGCAGGCCCACCGAGCTGCGGGTGTCGGGCAGGCCGACCGCGCCGAGCGCGGAGTAGGTGGTGGGCGACACCGCGACCCGCACGGTGCCGACGACCGTTTCGGCGACGCTCAGGGCGGCCTCGGCGGCGGTCAGACCCACACGCACCGGCATCACGAGTACGGACCCGAGGTTCATGGAACCGACTGTAACGGTCAGTGTCCGAGAACGTCAGTGTCGGAGAACGTCAGTGTCCGAGAAGGTCAGTGCACGAGTTTGAGACCGACGACGCACAGCACGATGCCCGTGATGAGTGCGATCTTCAGCAGGGAGGCGGCCTCGGTGCCGGTGACCATCGCATATCCGACCGTGAGGGCGGCGCCGATACCCACCCAGACGGCATAGGACGTCCCGACCGGCAGCGTGCGCAGGGCGTAGGCGAGTCCGGCCATGCTCAGGACGAGGGCGACGACGAACACCAGCGTCGGTGTGAGCCGGCTGAAACCGGCCGATCTGCCGAGGGCTGTGGCCCACACGGCTTCGAGGACACCGGAGAGGACGAGAACGATCCAGGCCATGACGTACAACGCTCCTGCACCGTCTTGTCGCTGGCCGGGTACGGTGCGCTCGTCCGGGAGGCCGACCGGCGGCCACCTCCGTCGAGGTTAGGAATTCCGGGCGAGTATTGGCAAATTGCTCAGGACACGCGCAGCAGCTGTGATTCCTGCGCAACCACCGCGCACGAGCATCCGCCGTCCAGTTCGGTGCAGTCGAGAACGAGGGTGTGCCGCACGATCTCGAAGTCGACGCAGTCGGGTTCGGTGCAGTCGGCCGAGGCATCTGCGTGGATCACGAGGGTGCCGTGGCAGTGGTCGAGATCGTGGTTGCACTGTGAGCACGTCATGCACCACTTGATAGCACTGTCGTCGGACAGGTTCTCCGACGCGGGTCGTCGTGCCGTCCGGTTCGTCCGGTGCGCGGGCCCCGACGTCCCACGACTATCGTGAGCACGCGCAACAACCAGGTACTGCCGACTCGGGGAGGAGTCACACATGGGGATCACGGACGTGGTCGGGAAGGCCGCGCGGAACGCGTGGTCGTTGTTCGTCGCCGACGGAATCGCGCCGCCCCATCACACTCCCTCGGTGGTCGTCGGGGACGGTCGCCACCGCACGCTGCGTCGCTTCGGCCCGGAGAACGCCGGTCCGCCGGTGCTGCTCGTGACCCCGCTCGCCGCCTCGCCCACCTGCTTCGACCTGATGCCCGGCCAGAGTCTCGTCGAGCACCTCCTCGAGCTCGGCCGCAGCGTCTTCCTCGTCGAATACGGCGAGATGACCTCCGACGACCGCGACCTCGGACTCGAGTTCTGGATCGACGACGTCATCCCCGAAGCGATCGCCCGCACGTCCGAACTGTGCGGGAACCGCGAGGTGGACGTCGTGGCATGGAGCATCGGCGGCACGCTCGCGATGCTCACCGCCGCGGCACATCCCGACCTGCCGATGCGGTCGCTGACGGCCTTCGGCAGTCCGCTCGACTACTCCGCGATCCCGCTGATGGCGCTGCCCCGGCTCGTCGGCCGGTTCGTCGCCGAGCCCGCACTCGGCCTGCTCGACGCCGTTTTCGGCGGAGTGCCCGCACCCATCGTCCGCACGGCCTACCGCCTCACCGCGATCGAACGCGAGATCCAGCGTCCGTGGTTCGTCGCGACGCACCTCGCCGACGCAGAGACGCTCGCGCGGATGGAACGCGTCGACCGGTTCCAGGACGAGATCCACGGCTACGCCGGACGCGTGTTCCACCAGCTCGCGACGAACGTGACGGTCGACAACCAACTCGCCACCGGACGACTGCACCTCGGCGACCGGGTCGTCGACCTCGCCGACGTCACGGTCCCGGTGCTCGCGTTCGGCGGCGAGGACGACGTGCTCGCCCCGATCCCGGCTGTCGAGCCCATCACGAGGCTGCTCGTCGGCACGCAGGTGCGCTTCGTCCGCGTCCCGGGAACGCACCTCGGCATGCTCACCGGCAGCGCCGCGCGCGACACCTCGTGGGTCGAACTGGACGCCTTCCTCCGCGAACCCACGAACAGCAACGCGCCGGCCGCCACGCTTCCCGTCGAACAGGAAGTCGTGACGACCGGCGCGTGAGTGCGGGCCGGTGAGTGCTACCGGCTAGTGCGTTCCGGTGGTCTCGGGGACCGACGCCTCCACCGCATCCGGCTCGGGCTCCGGGGCCCGCCGGACGAACAGCGAGCCGACGACGGCGATCACCGCGATCACCGCGCCCCATGTGAAGGCGCCGTGGACACCGTCCGCGAGGGCACCGGCGGGATCGCCGGCGCTCTCGGCGCCCGCGACGGTCGTGCGGGTCAGCACCGTGATGAACAGCGCCGTACCGGCCGCGCCGGCGACCTGCTGCATCGTGCTGACGATGGCACTGCCGTGGGAGTACAGCCGTCGCGGCAGCGCCCCGAGTGCCGAGGTCAGCAGCGGCGAGAACATCAACGCGAGGCCGATGTTGAGCAGCACGTGCCAGGCGATGACCGTGCCGATCGCGGTGGTCGCGTCGAAGGTCGTCATGCCCCACATCGCGACGCAGGCGATGATCGCGCCCGGTGCGACGAGCGGCCGCGGACCGAACCGGTCGAACAGGCGTCCGACGATGTAGCCGAGCAGACCCATGACCAGACCGCCGGGCAGCAGCATCAGGCCGGTGGTCAGTGTCGACTGACCCAGGACGTTCTGCAGGTAGATCGGCAGCAGGATGAGGGTGCCGAACAGCGACATCATGCTCACGGACACGAGTGCGACCGCGAGGGAGAACGCCGGGGTGCGGAACGCGCGCATGTCCAGCAGCGCGCCGTCGCCGAGGCGGATCTGACGCAGGACGAAGACCGTCAAGGACGCGATGCCGACGACCAGCGGCAGCCACGGTGGCATGAGCGGATCGCCCTCGGCGGCCTCACCGAGACTGCTCAGACCGAAGACGAGACCGCTGAACCCGAGGGCCGACAACACCACCGACGGAGCGTCGAGCGGCACCGCGACCGGTTCGGTGACGTTGCGGATCCAGCTCAGGCCGAGCGCCGTCGCGACGACCGCGATCGGCAGCACCAGCCAGAACATCCACCGCCAGCTCAGCTGGTCGAGCACGACGCCACCGATGGTCGGGCCGACCGCGGGAGCGACCGCGATGACGATCGAGATCACGCCCATCGTGCGTCCGCGACGATCGGCGGGAACCAGATTGAGCACCGTCGTGAACAGCAGCGGCAACATCACCGCGGTGCCCACGGCCTGGACGACACGACCCAGCACGAGGACCGGGAAGATCGGGGCGCTCGCGGCGATCAGGGTGCCGAGCAGGAAGCTGCCCATCGCGATCGCGAAGACGGTGCGCAGCGACAGCCGGGTGAGCAGGTAGCCCGTGATCGGGATGACGACGGCCATGGTCAGCATGAACGCCGTGGTGAGCCATTGGGCGGTGGCCGCGCCGACGTCGAACTCGACCATCAGCTTCGGCAACGCGACGCTCATGATCGTCTCGTTGAGGATGACGACGAATGCGGCCCCGACGAGAACGGCGATCAGCAGACCGGCGCGCGGTGCG
The DNA here is from genome assembly GCF_002215235.1 of Rhodococcus sp. BUPNP1. Lineage (NCBI taxonomy): Bacteria > Bacillati > Actinomycetota > Actinomycetes > Mycobacteriales > Nocardiaceae > Rhodococcus > Rhodococcus sp. BUPNP1. The sequence goes on along the minus strand of NZ_NERM01000006.1, from coordinate 126,700 downwards.
GCAGCGGCCTGCGGCTCGGCCGTACCGGCCGGGGCTGGGGAACTCGGTGGAGTAGAAGACACGAGGAACTCAACGGGATACCGGTCGGAATTGTTCCGCCGATATCCCGTCGAGCGGAGATCAGTCCGGGACGTGCTCGCCGTGACCCTGTTCGCGCAGCGCGTCCTTGATCTTCCGATGCGCGCGGTCGAGCGATTCGGGCGACGGATCCTTCTCGGCCGTCGCGAAGTCGAAGTCGCCGAGGGAGTAGGCGGGGAAGACGTGCAGATGCAGGTGGGGGACCTCCAGGCCGGCGATCATCAGGCCGGCGCGCGGGGCGTCGAAGGCGGCGGTGACGGCGCGGCCGAGGATGCGGGCGACGTCGTTCACCTTCGCCCACAGGTCGTCGTCCACGCTCTGCCAGTGGTCGACCTCCTGCCGCGGCACGACCAGCACGTGCCCCTCGGTGAAGGGGTTGATGGTCAGGAAGGAGACGACGTCGTCGTCCTGCCAGACGAAGCGGCCCGGCAGTTCACCGGCGATGATCTTGCTGAACACGGAAGTCATACCGGGAGGATAAGGGACACCTGGTTCACCGGAGCTGTTCCCCGACATCGGCCGCGGCGACGGTGAGGACGAGCAGCGGCACGACCTTCTCCGGTGCGATCCGGTAGCGGTTGCGGCTCTCCTGCTCGACCACGCGCGCAGCCGACAGTGCCCGGAGATGGTGGTAGAGCCGGCCGGTCGACGTGAGGTCGGTGGCCTCCTGGAGTTCGGTGGCGGTGGCGGGACCGCGCAGCAGGGTCCGCACGATCGCCAGTCGCGCGGGGTTGCCCAGCGCGTCGAGGACGGCGGCGACGGGAACCGGATCGAGCGCGAGGGATGCACCCGCGTCGTACTCGATGTTCCAGCGGACGTTCCCGTGCAGGGAGACCGCGCCCCCGTAGGTCACGAACCCGGTGCCCGCCGCCACGGGACCGGCACCACCGGGACCGTCCCCGGCGCCCGGGCGGGTCGCGTCGCCCTCGAGGATCCGCACACGGCGTTCGAGATCCGCGAGCCGGGCCTCGTACTCGTCGTTCACGTCGCCGTCGCTCACATCGCGCAGCGTATCCGCTCGAGGAAATCGGGATCGTTCGCTGCCGCGGCGAGCATCTCCTGGTGGGCGAACGATTCGAGGGCTCCCGCGTAGTCGCTGTCCGACATGCCGGACGCGAGCATCACCGTGGTCGCGATCGTGCCGTCGTCGCGGCGGAAGGTGATCGCGTCGGTGAGGACGCCGGGCAGGCTGCCGCCCTTGAAACCGATTCCCTCGAATCCCGGAAGCGGGGACGGTTGCCATTCGAGGTGGGTGCGCGCGAGGTCGCCGCCGGCACCGAACGAGCCGTCGGCGATCGCGCGATGCAGGGCGGTGAGTTCGGCGGCCGATCCGGTGTTGTCGAAGCGCTGGACGCGGTCGACCCGGGCGAACAGATCCTCCGGCACCGGGTTCTGCGCCACTTCGGTGCGGTAGGCCGGGTCGGAGGCATAGCGGCGCGCGGCGTCCCGGACCGCCGACGAGTCGTCGAGTGTCGGGTCGAGCAGTGCGAGCGTGTTGCCGAGCATTGTCGGTGGCGTGAAGTCGTCCCAGCCGCCCTGGGCAGCGGCCTCGCGCAGGGCGTCGTCGCCGAGCCGGTCGCGCAGGTAGTCGGGGACGGCGTTGTCGCTCTCCTGGATCATCGCCGACACCATCTCGTCGAGGGTGACGGTGTCCTCCGGGTCGTTCACGCCGAGGCGTTCGAGAGCCCGGGGGTGTGCGCCGCCGTCGGTGCCGGGGAGATGCCAGCGTTCCCAGTCGGCGAGCGGTACGCGTTCGTCGGGGGAGAGTTCGCCGGCTGCGACGGCGCGGGCATAGGCGGCGAGATGCACGACCTTCACTGCCGACGCGAGCGGTTGCCGCTCCTCGGGTCGTTGTTCGAAGGTCCCGCCGTTGCCGTCGTCGACCGCGATGGCGACCGTGTCGGAGTTCTCGGCGAGGTAGCCGATCCAGCCTTCGGCGGTGGTCACGTCGGCGGCGGGGGTGGGCACGCATTCACCGGTCGGCGCGGAGGCTCCGGCACCGGAAGATGCGGCGACGTCGGGCTCCGAGGGGTCGGTCTGTCCGCATCCGGCGAGTGCGATCACGACGCTCGTCGCGGCGAGGGTGGTTCCGATCCTGTTCGGCATGGCGATATCCGTCCGTGTCGGGGTCGTTAGTTCGGAATTTCGAACTTACGAAATAACGATAGACCGGCCGGGTGGGCGTGTCGAGAGCTCACGGCGACTCCGACGTCGCGAGCGGTCGTATCGTCGGGCTCATGGGAGGTGACGGGAGCGTGCGGGAGGCGCCGCTGCGCGTGCTCGTGGACGAACTCGTCACGCACGTCCTCGTCGGGCTTCCCGCGGATCGGCGCACGGTGGTCGGTCTGTGTGGGCCGCCGGGTGCCGGGAAGAGCCGCGCCGCGGCGCTGCTCGTCTACGCCCTCCGGTGCGCGGGGGTCTCCACCGGGCAGGTGCCCATGGACGGCTATCACCTGTCCAACCGGCAGCTCGACACCTTCGGCGCGCGGGACCGGAAGGGAGCACCCGACACCTTCGACGTCGCCGGCTTCCGCGACATGCTCAGCCGGGTGCGGCAGTGCCGCGACGAGACGATCTACGCCCCGGATTTCTCGCGGCCGCTCGACGAACCGATCGCGGCGGTGCACGCCGTGCCGGCCGACGCGCGGGTGATCGTCACCGAGGGCAACTACCTGATGTTCGAGACCGGGGGATGGGAACACATCCGCCCGCTGCTCGACCTCGTCATCTACATCGACACACCCCGCCGCACGCTCACCCGACGTCTCGTGCGCCGGCACCGGCACCACGGGCGGGACGACGACGGAGCACGCGAATGGGTGCGGACCGTCGATCTGCCCAATGCGGAAGCCGTCCAGCGCACGCGCTCCCGCGCCGATCTCGTGTGGAGACCGGTCCCGTAGTCTGTCCTGCGTGCGCGTACTCGTTATCGGCTCCGGTGCCCGTGAACATGCTCTTGCTCTCGCTCTGTCCCGCGACCCGGGCGTGACCGCCGTGCTGGCCGCGCCGGGCAACCCCGGTATCGCGAACGTCGCCGAGCTGTTCCCGGTCGACGCGGCCTCCGCCGACAGCGTCGTCGCCCTCGCCACCGAGCAGAAGGCCGACCTCGTCGTCATCGGTCCCGAGGTCCCGCTCGTACTCGGCGTCGCCGACGCCGTCCGCGCCGCGGGCATCCCCTGCTTCGGACCGTCGGCCGCCGCTGCACGCATCGAGGGCTCGAAGGCGTTCGCGAAGGACGTCATGGCCGCCGCCGGTGTGCGCACCGCCCACAGCGAGGTCGTCGACAGCCCCGCGACCCTCGACGAGGCGCTCGACCGGTTCGGACCGACCTGGGTGGTCAAGGACGACGGTCTCGCCGCCGGTAAGGGCGTCGTCGTCACTCCCGACCGCGCCGCCGCCCGCGACCACGCCGCCGAGATCCTCGAGAACGGGCACCCCGTCCTGCTGGAGTCCTTCCTCGACGGCCCCGAGGTCTCCCTGTTCTGCCTCGTCGACGGTGAGACGGTCGTGCCGCTGCTCCCGGCACAGGACCACAAGCGTGTCGGCGAGGGCGACACCGGCCCCAACACCGGCGGCATGGGCGCTTACACGCCGCTGCCGTGGCTGCCCGAGGGCAGCGTCGAGCGGATCGTCTCCGATGTCGTCGAGCCCGTCGCGGCCGAGATGGTGCGCCGCGGATGCGGTTTCTCCGGACTGCTCTATGCGGGTCTGGCGATGGGTGCCGAGGGCCCGGCCGTGGTCGAATTCAACTGCCGTTTCGGCGACCCGGAGACCCAGGCCGTGCTCGCCCTGCTCGAGTCGCCGCTGGGCGAGGCCCTGAACGCGGTCGCCACCGGCACGCTCGCCGAGCTCCCGCCGCTGCGCTGGAAGGACGGCGCCGCGGTGACCGTGGTGCTCGCCGCCGAGTACTACCCGTCCACCCCGCGCACCGGCGACGTGATCACCGGCGCCGAGGGCGACACCGTGCTGCACGCCGGCACGAAGCGTCGCGACGACGGTGCACTGGTCTCCGCAGGTGGGCGCGTGCTCAACGTGATCGGTGTGGGTGCCGACCTCGCGTCCGCGCGCGAGGCCGCTTATGATCGGCTCGCCGACGTCAAGCTGCCGGGCGGTCACTTCCGCCGCGACATCGGTCTGGCAGCCGTCGAGGGCCGGATCTCGGTCTAGCCTTTCACCCGCGTCCTTCACCTTGCACCTACCGGGTGTATGTTGCACACTCGGTGCATCTTTGATGCCGCCAGGGGTGACTGCATGGTTTCTCGAAGACGAACGCCGACGCCGGACCCGACACCGCTACGGCACCACCACGTCGTCGTCCACGGGCTGCCGGACGACGTCCTCGTCGAGCGCGACGTGCCCATCCGCACGGGCGACGGCACCGTACTGAGAGCCGACGTCTACCGCCCTGCCGACTCCGGTGAGCACGACCGCTGCCCCGTGCTGGTCGCCGTCACCCCCTACGGCAAGGACGCCGGCGTCGACCGCTATCCCGTCGACTTCGACGACCTCGCCGAATCCGGCAACCACGTCGGCGATCTCGAGATCAGCGACTGCACCTCCTTCGAAGCACCCGACCCCGCCTACTGGGTTCCTCGCGGCTACGTCCTCGTCGTCGCGGACATGCGCGGCCATCACGCGAGCGGCGGCCGCCCCCGCCTGCTGCTCGGCCGGGCCGCGCTCGACTGCGCGTCCGTCGTGGAATGGGCCGGTGGCCAGGAGTGGAGCAACGGCCGCGTCGGTCTCGCCGGCGCCGACTATCTCGCCACGCTGCAGTGGTACACCGCCGCGCTCAACCCGCCCTACCTTGCGGCCATCGCACCCTGGGAGGGTGTAAGCGACCCCTGCCGCGACATCCTCACCCAGGGCGGCATCCCCGAGACCCGCTACAGCGAGTTCTGGTACAGCGCGATGAACACCGGCGCCCGCTGCGGCGCCGCCTCCCTCCGGCGGTTCACCCCGTGGTTGCTGCGCCGGTTCCCCGACTTCTTCCGTCATGTCGCCCCGCCGCCCCGGCTCGAGGACGTCACCGTGCCCGCCCTCGTCGGCGTCTCGTGGTCCGATCAGGGCCCGCGCGCCCGCGGTTCGGTCGAGGGCTACCGCCGCATCGGGTCGGAGCACAAGTGGCTCTACACCCACGGCCGGAAGATGTGGCAGACCTTCTACGGCAACGAGGCCCTCGACTACCAGCGACGATTCTTCGACCGCTTCCTCAAGGACGAGGACAACGGCTTCGAGGACACCCCGCGCATCCGCCTCGAGACCCGCCACGACCTGCGCACCTATTCCGAACGCCTCGAATCCGAGTGGCCGGTGCCCGACACCCGCTACGTCGCACTCCACCTCGACCACGCGAACGCCGACCTGAGCACCACCCCGTGCGAGAGCCGCCAGTTCCGCCGCACCTTCCCCGTCGCGGGCGACGAACTCGTCTTCACCCACGCCTTCGACGAGGACACCGAGATCACCGGGCACGCGGCGCTGCGTCTGTGGGTGCAGGCGAAGGACGCCAACGACATGGACCTGTTCGTCGGACTCGCCAAGCGCGACGAGCACGGCCGCGACGTGTGGTTCGAAGGCCACGGTGGATACGAGAAGGGATTCGTCGCCCACGGGTGGATGCGGGTCTCGCGCCGAGCGCTGGACCCGGAGGCCTCCACCGCCTACCGGCCCGTCCACGACCAGAAGAAGTACTGGCCGTTGCTGCCCGAGCAGATCGTGCCGGTCGACATCGAGATCATGCCGCACAGCACCTTCTTCGAGGCCGGATCGAGTCTCGTGCTCGTCATCGCCGGCCACGACCTCGACGAGAACCCGCGCGTCGGGCACGACCGCACCATCAACAAGGGCTTCCACATCGTGCACGCCGGCGGACAGTTCGACTCGCATCTGCTGTTGCCGGTCGTGCCGCAACCGGAGCCGGAACCCGACGAGACGGCCGCCGACGCGGAGGTCGTGCCCGCGAAGGTCGTCGACCGTCAGGACTATCCGATCGCGTGGGGCGCCCTCACCCGACTTCAGCGCGTCCGGCTCTGACGAACGACGCGCGCGTACTACCGTCGTCGACGTGCGCCCCGAATCCCAACGCTCCGGTATCGAGACGTTCCATGTCATGGATGTGTGGAAGGCGGCTGCCGAGCGGCAGCGCAGCCACGGCGACGTCCTGAGTCTCGCCGCCGGACAACCGTCGACCCCCGCACCCGCTCCCGTGCTCCGCGCCGCCAACCTCGCGATCGACGCCGAACTGCTGGGTTACACGGAGACCTTCGGCATCCTGCCGCTGCGCGAGGAGATCGCGGCGTACCACCGCCACAAGTACGGCATCGACGTCGACGCGGACGACGTCGTCGTCACCACCGGCTCCTCCGGAGCCTTCACGCTGGTGTTCCTCGCGGCCTTCGACGTCGGCGACACCGTGGTCGTCGCCCGCCCCGGTTATCCGGCCTACCGCAACACCCTCGCCGCGCTCGGCTGCCGCGTCGTCGAACTCGACTGCGGCCCGCAGACCCGTTACCAGCCGACCGTCGCGATGCTCGAGGAACTCGACGCTCCGCCCGCGGGAATCGTCGTCGCCAGCCCCGCCAACCCGACCGGCACGATGATCGAACCGTCCGAGCTCGCGGCGCTCGCACGCTGGTGCGACGAGCACGGCAGTTTGCTCATCTCCGACGAGATCTACCACGGCATCGAGTTCGGCACCGCCCGGTCCGAGACCGGTGAGGGCACCGGATCACCGGCGACCTCCACGGCGTGGGCGACCTCCCGCGACTCGGTGGTGATCGGCTCGGTGTCGAAGTACTTCTCGATGACCGGCTGGCGGCTCGGCTGGATGCTCGCGCCCGAGACGATGCGTCCGGCCCTGCAGCGACTCGCGTCGAACATGACGGTGTGCCCGCCGTCGATCTCCCAGTTCGCGGCGATCGAGGCGTTCGGGACCGAGGCCCGCACCGAACTCGACGGGCACGTCTCCCGCTACGCCGTGAACCGGGAACTGCTGCTCGAAGGGCTGCCGGATCTCGGCATCACGAAACTCGCACCGGCCGACGGCGCCTTCTACGTCTACGCCGACATCGGCCATCTGCTCGACGGCGAGAACTCGACAGCGTGGTGCGCGCGGCTGCTCCACGACACCGGTCTCGCGCTCGCACCGGGCGTCGACTTCGACACCGTGCGCGGCGACGAGACCGTGCGACTGTCGTTCGCGGGATCGACCGCCGACGTCACGGCGGCGCTCGACCGGCTCGCGGGCTGGCTACCCGTCTCCTGATCACGGGTCTGCCGCGGGGCGGTCACCGTCCGTCGGCGATGATCCGCGCCATGTTCCGTTCGGCGAGCGCCGCGATGGTCAGCGACGGGTTGGCGGTGCCGGTGCTGCCCGGGATCAGCGCGCCGTCGACGACGTAGAGGCCGGGATGGCCGTGCACACGGCCGTAGCCGTCGGTCGCGTCGCCGAGCACCGCACCACCGAGCGGATGTGCCGTGAAGGTCGCGTTGACGTCCTCGGCCATCGGCGATGCGCCCGGAATCGTGCCCCCGGCCTGCGCCATCGCGTTGTGCACGACCCGCAGGGCATCGACGCTCTCGCGTTCGCCACCGGCCGGCCAGTTCAGGACCGCGCGATCGGCACCCGGGTCGTACGCGAAGTCGGCGCGGGTGGGGTCGAGGGTCATGCCGAGGGAGGCGAGCATTCCGACGTCCTTCGCGGTGCCCGCGACGAACCAGTTCTCGAGGCTCAGCGGCAGACCGGACTCGTCGACGATGCGCGACGCCGACGGCGCGCCCTGGTCGCCGCCGAAACCCTCGGTGAGCGCGAACGAACGGACGAGCACCGCGTCGCCGTTGGTGCCCCAGCCCCGCCCCACACGCTCGTCGAGGTTCGGCAACGAACCGGTGTGCCGCGCCTTGACGAGCAGTTCGGTGGTGCCGACCGATCCGGCGCCGAGGACGAGGCGATCGCACGTGATCGTGGTGGTGCGCAGCACCGCACCCGTCGGGTCGACGGCCTGTACGTCGAGCCAGTAGCGGCCGTCGCCGTCCTGACCGACCGCGAGAACCCGATGACCGTGGCACACCAGGGTGCGCCCGGTGGCCTCGGCCGCCGGGATGTAGTTCTGCGTGAGATCGAACTTCGCACCGTTCGAGTTGCCGAGATTGCTCTCGCCCGCGACAGCCGAGCGGCGGACCGAGCCGGCGAGTTCGGCGCGCACGACGTCCCAGTCCCAGATGCCGTCGATGCGGTGCGGGCTGTAACCGGCGGCGCGGGCGTCGTCGTCCCACCGCCGCGAGTGCGTGAACTCGGCGGCGTTGTAGATGTCGTCGGGCATCGGATCGAGGCGCAGCATCGAGCGCACCTTCGGGTACCAGGTGGACGCCATCTCGTCGTAGGAGAGACGGCCGCCGAAGACGTGCTCGAAGAAGTGCCGTTCGGGAGCGATCATCACGCCGGTGAACACGATCGATCCGCCGCCCACCGCGGCGCCGCGCCACACCGACATGTTCGGGTAGTCGACCACGTCGAGGACGCCGGCGAAGTCGTCGCACACCACCGGGATGCCCGTCGGGCCGGTGAACCGGGTGCGGTGGTGGTAGCCGCGACCGTCGGCGAGCAGGTCGGTCGTGAAGATCTCGCGGTGCGGGTCGCGGGGCCAGCGCATGCCGCGCTCGAGCATCGTGACCCGGTTCCCCGCCTCGGCCAGGCGCAGCGCGGCGACGCTCGCCCCGAAACCGGAGCCCACCACGACGACCTCGGAATGCTCCGGCGGTGCGGGCGGTGGAACGAACAGCTCGGGCACGAGACGGCGGTACTCGTCGACCCCGACGGGCAGCGCATCCGCACGCGGGAGGCCGACACCGGACAGACCCGGGGCCGCGGCGCCGGCACCCGCCAGGGCGGCCCCGAGAAACGAGGCCTGCAGAAAGCGTCGACGTCTCATCCGGTACGGCTCCGATCGTTCGATGACCTACTCGCGGGGCGGCGCCCGCCGAGGACTCGACACGCGCGGGCGGGCGCAATGGTACCGGTTGGTCTCCAATTCCGTTTTCCCCTGGTGAGACGCTCGGGACTGTCACCATGAGAAGGTGTCGATTGCTGCGACCCCGAAGGGCGAACGGCGCCGTCAGGCGCTGGTCGAGGCAGCGGCCGACCTCATCCTCGAAGGGGGGATCGACGCCGTCCGCCACCGGGCCGTCGCGACCCGCGCGGGCCTGCCGCTCGCATCGACCACCTACTACTTCGAATCGCTCGACGACCTCGTCGCGTGCGCGGTCGACTACAACAGCGAGCGGGAACTCGACACGATGCGGGAGCGTGTCCGCGACATCGAGCCGCTCCCGCGCAGTCTCGAGGGCACGGCCGATCTCATCGTCGACCTGCTGATCGGACCGCGGGACTGCGACGGCGGCATCGACCGCGAGCGCCTGATCTCCCGGTACGAGCGGTGCGTCGCGACGGCCCGCTATCCGGAACTGCGCGACGTGCAGGTACGCATGCGCGAACAGATCGACCATCTGCTCACCGACCTGCTCGAACGCTGCTGCCGATCGGTGCGGCCCCGCGAGGTGCGCCGGCTCGTGGCGGTCGTGGACGGGGCGGTCCTCGGCGGACTGGGCGAGCTCGATCCCGACCCGCGCTCGCTCGCGCGCGGCATCCTGCTCGACGTCGTGGAGACCGTCGCGCCCCCGGTCGAGGATTGAGGTCGGGGAATACGGGAGCAGGCCCGGACCGTAAACTCACTTCTGTGAGCCACATCCCCAACGTCCTCGCCACCCGCTACGCCAGCCCCGAACTCCGGGACCTGTGGTCGCCCGAGTACAAGATCGTGCTCGAGCGGCAGCTGTGGCTCGCGGTGCTGCGGGCGCAGGCCGAACTCGGGATCGACGTTCCCGCCGAGGCGATCGCAGACTACGAACGCGTGGTCGAGCAGGTCGACCTCGAGTCCATCGCGCAGCGCGAACGCGTGACCCGCCACGACGTCAAGGCTCGCATCGAGGAGTTCAACGCCCTCGCCGGTCACGAGCACGTCCACAAGGGCATGACCAGCCGCGACCTCACCGAGAACGTCGAGCAGTTGCAGATCCTGCGGTCGCTCGAACATGTCCACTCCCACGGTGTCGCCGTGGCCGCACGCCTCGCCGAGCGCGCCACCGAGTACGCCTCGCTCGTCATGGCCGGTCGCTCGCACAACGTCGCGGCGCAGGCCACCACCCTCGGCAAGCGTTTCGCGTCGGCCGCCGACGAACTGCTCATCGCGCTGCAGCGCGTCCGGGAACTGATCGCCCGCTACCCGCTGCGCGGGATCAAGGGCCCGATGGGCACCGCCCAGGACATGCTCGACCTGCTCGGCGGTGATTCCGCCAAGCTCGCGCAGCTCGAGCAGAAGGTCGCGCAGCATCTCGGCTTCGCGAACGTCTTCACGAGCGTCGGCCAGGTCTACCCGCGTTCGCTCGACCACGACGTGCTCTCCGCGCTCGTGCAGGTCGGTGCCGGCCCCGCGTCGTTCGCCCACACCATCCGGCTCATGGCCGGCCACGAACTCGTCACCGAGGGCTTCCAGCCCGGCCAGGTCGGGTCGTCCGCCATGCCGCACAAGATGAACACCCGTTCGTGCGAGCGCGTTGACGGCCTGCAGGTCGTCCTGCGCGGCTATGCCTCGATGGCGGCCGAGCTCGCCGGCGCGCAGTGGAACGAGGGCGACGTCTTCTGCTCCGTCGTCCGCCGTGTGGCCCTACCGGACGCCTTCTTCGCGATCGACGGCCAGATGGAGACCTTCCTGACGGTCCTCGCCGAGTTCGGCGCCTACCCGGCGGTGATCGAGAAGGAACTCGTGCGGTACCTGCCGTTCCTCGCGACCACCAAGGTCCTCATGGCTGCGGTCCGGGCCGGGGTGGGTCGCGAGACCGCCCACGAGGTCATCAAGGAGCACGCGGTCTCCGTCGCACTCGCGATGCGCGAGGAGGGCCGCGAACCCGATCTGCTCGACCGTCTCGCCGCCGACGACCGGCTCCCGCTCGACCGCGCCGCGCTCGATGCGGCGCTGGCCGACCGGGAGGTCTTCGCCGGAGCCGCGGTCGCGCAGGTCGAAGCGGTCGTCGCAGCGGTGCAGGACCTCGTAACGCAGTATCCCGAGGCGGCGAAGTACACGCCGGCGCCGATTCTGTAGGAATCACGGGATCACGGGAGCCGACCAACGGGGGAATGTCCGATGGGGGTGGCGGTATCAGCAGGGGAGAACGAAGTGTCGGTGAAACCGGGAAATACGGGTCGGGTGCGTGACGCAGCGCGAACACGCACCGCGCTGCTCGATGCGGCGCGCGAGGTGTTCCTGCGCGACGGATACGCGGCTGCGGCCACGGAGGAGATCGTCTCGGTCGCCGGGGTGACGCGCGGTGCGCTCTACCACCACTTCGCCGACAAGCGCGATCTGTTCCGCGGCGTCATCGAGCGCCTCCAGAAGGAAGCGGAGAGCTCCCTGGTCCCGGCCGAGCCGGTCGACGACGCCTGGGAGGGTTTCACCCAGGCCGTGCTCGCCTCGCTCGACGCCGTCTACGATCCCGCGACCCGCCGGCTGCTGCTCATCGAAGCCCCCGCGGTCCTCGGCTGGGCCGAGGTCCGCGAGACCCACCGGCACTCCTCGCTGAAGGCGATCGAGCGCATGCTCGTCACCCTCGACCCCGACACCTATGAGGCGTCGCCCACGCGGACGTCGGTGCTCGCGCACCTGCTCGTCGCAGCCGTCGAGGAAGCGATGCTGTGCCTCGCGAACAGTGACGATCCGGTACGCGACCGTCCCGCGGTGCAGAGCGAACTGCTGCGGTTGCTCGAATCCGCCCGCGGACCCGCACGTACGGAGGAGTCCACGCCACGGTGACGGACTGCATCTTCTGCGCCATCGTGGCCGGGCAGTCGCCGGCCAGCGTCGTGCTCGACGAACCCGATGTGCTCGCGTTCATGGACATCCGCCCGTTCACCCCGGGGCACCTGCTCGTGATCCCGAAGCGACACGCTTCCGGACTGGCACAGCTCGATCCCGACGACGGAGCGAAGGTGTTCGCCGCCGGGCAACGGATCGCCACCGCGATGCGCGCGTCCGACCTCCCCATCGAGGGCGTGAACATGTTCCTTGCCGACGGCGTGGCAGCCGGCCAGGAGGTCTTCCACGTCCACCTGCACCTCGTGCCGCGCAGGGCCGGGGACGGCTTCGGGATCCGCGCCGACTGGCGGACACCGAACCGGACCGTGCTCGACGGCACGGCCGCCACCATCCGCACCGCCGTGGAGACACACCGGTCGTGATCCAGTGACAGGTGCATACGTTCAGCCGATCGCGCCGGTCGGCGGGTCGCTCGCGTGGTCGGCACTGGTGGCGGTACTCCCGCTGCTCACCATGCTCGTCCTGCTCGCCGTCTTCCGCCTGCGGTCCCATTCGGCCGCGGGCATCGCGGTGGTCGTGGCCCTCATCGTGGGCACCGCCGTCTACGGCATGCCGGTCGGATCCGCGCTCAGCGCCGGTGTCGAAGGTGCGGTCTTCGGTCTCTTCCCGATCATGTGGACGGTGGTCAACGCCGTCTGGGTGTACCGGCTCACCGTCGAATCCGGGCACTTCGACGTCCTCACCCGCGCCTTCGGGCGAATATCCCCGGATCCGCGGATCCTCACCATCGTCATCGCCTTCCTGTTCGGCGCGCTGCTCGAGGCGGTCGCCGGCTTCGGCACCCCCATCGTCGTCTCGACCGTCGTGCTCATCGGCGCCGGTCTGCCGCCGGTGCGTGCAGCCGCGGCGTCGCTGCTCGCCAACTCGGTCGTCACCCCGCTCGGCGTCATGGGCACACCGATCCTGACGATGTCGCGCGTGTCGGAGATCCCGATCGACGAGATCGGACCGGTCGTCGCGCGCCAGGTCTGCCTGCTCGCGGTGTTCGTCCCGCTCGTGCTGGTCGCGGTGGTCGGCGGATGGCGCGGTGTGCGTGAGACGTGGCCGGTCGCGCTCGTCGTCGGACTCGCCTTCGGTGCCGCCCAGTTCGTGTGCGCGAGCTACCTCACCGTCGGGCTGAGCAACATCGCCGGTGCCGTGGCCGGTCTGCTCGTGCTGCTCGTCGCGGTGAAGGTGCACCCCACGCATCGGGAGGCCCGCCGGGCCGCGGCCGAGCGGATCCACGACTCGCGGCGACGCGTCGTCGAGGCGTTCGCTCCCTACGCGCTGATCGTCATCGTCTTCCTCGTCAGCCGGTTCGGTCCGGTGGCGTCGCTGCTGTCGAACGCGAGCCTGTCCTTCCCGTGGCCGGGTGTGGACGTGACCACGGCCGACGGGGACGTTCCCACCGCGGAGACCTTCACCATCGATCTGCTCACGGCTCCGGGCAGCCTCGTCTTCGTCGCCGCGCTGCTGTCCATGCCGGTGCTGAAGGTCGCGGTGGCCGACGCGGGGCGGTGCTTCGTCGCGGCGGTCGTGCAGTTGCGGTGGTCGTTCGCGACGGTGACGGCGGTGCTCGCCCTCGCGTACGTGATGAACCTGTCCGGGCAGACCGCCACGATCGGTGGTTTCCTCGCCGGTGCGGGCGTGGCGTTCGCGCTGTTGTCGCCGGTGCTCGGCTGGCTCGGCGTCGTGGTCACCGGCTCGAACACCGCCTCCAATGCGATGTTCGGCAGCCTGCAGGTCGCCGCGGCCCAGCAGTCGGGACTCGACCCGACCGTGCTGGTCGCCGGGAACATGGCCGGCGGCACCACCGGCACCCCGATCGCACTGCAGAACCTCGCACTGGTGTCGTCGGTGAAGGGACTGTCCGGCAAGGACGGACTGCTCATGCGCCGGATCTGGCCGCTGAGCATCGCCGGTCTCGCGGTGCTCGCCGTCCTCGTATGGCTGCAGTCCACCTCCGTACTGGGCTGGATGGTGCCCTGACTCTGCAGGCACCGGGTTGGGTGGTGCCCTGACACTCTCGGCGTGCCGCGAATGCCTGTTTCGTCGGGGTGCACTAGCGTTGTCCGAGTGGTTCGTGCACAACCGATACTGACCCCGCTCACCGAAGCGGCGATCTTCCTCGTCGTCACCGTCGACGAGGGCGCAGAGGACACCGTGCGGGATCTGCTCGAGGATCTCTCGGGCCTGCGCCGCTCGGTCGGGTTCCGCATCCCGGAGGGCGGTCTGTCGGTCGTCACCGGCATCGGCTCGGACATGTGGGACCGGCTGTTCGACGGGCCCCGGCCCGCCGGACTGCATCCGTTCGTCCCGCTCGACGGCGGTCGGCACCAGGCCCCCTCGACCCCCGGCGACCTGCTGTTCCACCTCCGCGCGTCGACGATGGACCTGTGCTTCGAACTTGCGGCGAAGATCAACGATCGGCTGCGCGGTGCGGCTCGGGTCGTCGACGAGACGCACGGCTTCCGCTATTTCGAGCGCCGCGACCTGCTCGGCTTCGTCGACGGAACGGAGAACCCCGAGGACGACGAGGCCGTCGACGCGGCCCTGGTCTCCGACGAGGATCCGGACTTCGCCGGTGGTAGCTACGTCATCGTCCAGAAGTACCTGCACGACCTCGCGTCGTGGAACTCGCTGACGGTGGAGGAGCAGGAGCGGGCGATCGGCCGGACCAAGCTCGACGACATCGAACTCGACGACGAGACCAAGCCCGCGAATTCGCACGTCGCACTGAACGTGATCGTCGACGAGAACGGGGTCGAGCAGCAGATCGTGCGCGCGAACATGCCGTTCGGCAGCTTCGGCGCCGACGAGTTCGGCACCTACTTCATCGGTTACTCGGCCACCCCGGAGGTGACCGAGCAGATGCTGCGCAACATGTTCCTGGGCAGCCCACCCGGCAACACCGACCGCATCCTGGACTTCTCCACCGCGGTGACGGGCTCGCTGTTCTTCTGCCCCTCGCTGGAGTTCCTCGAAGATCTTCCGCCGTCACCGGCGGATATTCCCTCCCACGAAGATTCGAGTGCCTCGACCGCCGGCCGGCCGGCCGACGGATCACTCGGAATTGGCGCTCTGCGAAGGAGTTCGACGCTGTGAACAATCTGTATCGCGACCTCGCCCCGATTTCCGAGGCAGCATGGACCGAGATCGAGGAGGAGGCCGCGCGCACCTTCAAGCGGCACGTCGCCGGACGCACCGTCGTCGACTTCTCCGGACCGCACGGCGCCGACTTCGCAGCGGTGGGTCTCGGCCGCACCCGCGAGATCGAGCCCCCGGCCGCCGGAGTGCGGGCACGCCAGCACCGCGTCGCGCCGGTCGTCGAACTGCGGGTGCCGTTCACGCTGTCGCGCGAGGAGATCGACAGCGTCGAGCGCGGTTCCCGCGACATCGACCTCGACCCCGTCAAGGAAGCGGCCCGCCAGATCGCCTTCGCCGAGGACCGCGCGATCTTCGAGGGCTACGCGGCCGCCGGTATCGAGGGCATCCGGGCGTCGTCGTCGAACCCGTCCCTGCAGCTGCCCGAGGATCCCCGCGACTTCCCGGAGATCATCAGCCAGGCGCTGTCACAGCTGCGACTGGCGGGTGTGGGCGGCCCGTACTCGATCCTGCTCGGCGCCGACGAGTACACCAAGGTCAGCGAGACCTCCGATCACGGCTATCCGATCCGCGAACAGCTGCGCCGCCTCATCGACGGCGACCTCATCTGGGCCCCGGCGATCGACGGCGCGTTCGTGCTGACCACGCGTGGCGGCGACTACGACCTGCAGGTCGGCCAGGATCTGTCGATCGGCTACCTCTCGCACGACGCCGAGACGGTGAACCTGTACTTCCAGGAGTCGTTCACCTTCCTCGTCTACACCGGCGAGGCCTCGGTTCCGTTGGTGCCGACGACACTCGAACTCCCGCACTGAGCCGGTCCCGGGGCGTCCGCGCGTGCGGCGCCCCGGGTCACCGACCGTCCGGCCGGATCGCGACGGCGCCGGCGCGGGTTTCCCCACGATCGTCCTGCTGTGCTGGGTGGCCTTCGGCCTCGTCCTGGCGTTCGTGGCCTCGCGTCGAAAGCCGGCGTCGGACTCGACGCGAACCGAATGACCTGCGACTTCCCCAGCGATTTCGCTAGAAATATGTACATGACCACTCTTCCTGTCGCCGTCGCCCGGGCGCAATTGTCACGACTGGTCGACGAGGCCGAGCGCACACACGAGCGATTCGAGATCACCCGTAACGGGCACCGCGCCGCGGTGCTTCTCGGTGCCGACGATTACGACGCGATGCAGGAGACGATCGCGGTGTTGTCGGTTGCCGATCTGCTGAGGACGCACATCGCGGGCCGAACCGAGGTCGAGTCGGGAGACGTCGTCGATACGGAGGAGCTGAAGCGGCTGATGCGTGACGACCGGTCGTCCGAGGAATGAGCGCCGCACGGTCGAGGTCACCGCGATTTCGCACCGTGCCGATGCGTATCGATAGAAGACGGTTGGACAGTGCTGCCGCGAGCCGTCGGGGTTGCGGCAGCTACCGATCTGTCAGAGTGCTCCGGCCTTCAGTGCCGCCGCGTTGACGCGGACGAGCGCGGCGTGCAGGTCCTGGAGTTCGTCGAGTCCGACACCGAGGGCGTCGACGACCTGTCCCGGCACCGACTCGGCCTCGGCCCGCAGCGCCCGGCCGGCGTCGGTGAGCTCGAGGACGAGTTGCCGTTCGTCGGCCGCGCTGCGGGCGCGGGTGATCAGGCCCAGCGCCTCGAGTCGCTTGAGCAGGGGAGACAGCGTGGGGGAGTCGAGCTGGAGCAACTGCCCCACTTCCTTGCTCGTCAGCGGCGAGCGTTCCCACAGAGCAAGCATGACCAGATACTGCGGGTGGGTCAGGCCCAGCCTGTCGAGGATCGGTCGATAGACCGCGAGCACGGCGCGGTTCGCCACGGCGAGCGCGAAACACACCTGCCGCTCCAGCGCGAGAGGATCATCGCCGGAAGCGGAGAGATGGGTGGCCGGGGACTCGACGCTCATGAACCGACGATACCGAACCGGTATATCCGGGCCCGGGTTCTCCCTGGTGCGACGATGCTCACGGCTCGTAGTCGGGATAGGTCGTGTGCAGTCTCAGGTAGCCGGTAACGTTCTCGCCCAACCACCCTTCGCTCTCCTCTGGCGTCACGCCGTCGCAGACCGCGTCACCCTCGATGCAGATCCGTTCGACGGCGATCGTGCCGAAGTCGTCGCGACCACCGCCGAGCGTGATGCCCGGGACGACCTCGCCCGGAAACAGTGTTTCGACTCCCCGGGTGTCACGCGGGTCGGAGTACAACACACCGCTGATCCGCTCCGGCGGCACCGCACCGTCGGCTGCGATCTCGGCGAGGACGTCGCCGGCGATCGACGCGCCCTGCGAGTAACCGAGGACGACGAGTTCGCTGTCGGGGCACGAGCCGTGCCGGACGGTGATGGTCTCGCGCAGGCGCTGGTGCCCGATCCTCTTGGACTCGTCGTAGGCGAGACGACCAGATCCCTCGCTCGACCCGGACTCGGGCACCGGGACCACGACGGCGGGATAACGGATGTGCTCGACCACCGTGCCGGGTGCCGCGTAGCGCGCCGAGATCTTCGCAAGGGGCGAATCGGGATCGATCGAATCCGGGGTGTCGAGGTTGCGGGTTCCGTCGACCGCGATGACGAACCGCTCCGGGCACGGACGGAAGGTCTCCGCGCCGGCGGTGGACGCGGTGCCGGTAGCGGCAGCGGCGGCGACAGGTCCGGTCAGGCCGAGGGTGAGTCCTGCGATGATCGCCAGGACACGACGACAAACGAAGTCGGACATGGCAGTCTCCTGTGATCGACCCCGGCACCGATGACTACCGCACGAGAATATCGTCCGATTTGACGTATTTCTCGCCGGAGAACCGCTACTCCGAGTGTAGTTGGTTACAAAGTCACAGACCGAACGTTCGGAATTCCGGCACGGTTCGGTCAGGCGAGTCCGGTGCTCCGCAGGGTGATGTTGAGGCGCCCAGCGGTGAGTCCGCAGCGGGCGCTACCGGTGTCCGGATACACGACCGGCACCCCGTGGTAGGCGAACCGCGACGGCCCGCCGAAGACGAACAGGTCGCCGGATTCGAGACGCACGTCGGTGTACGGCCGGCCGCGCGACTCGGTGTTGCCGAACCGGAACAGACAGGCATCCCCGAGGCTGAGCGACACGATCGGCGCGCTCACCCGCTCGTCCTTGTCCTGATGCATGCCCATCCGCGCGTCGCGGTCGTAGAAATTGATCAGGGCGGTATCGGGCTCGTACCCGTTCCCTACCGCCGGATCGTCGTAGGCATCGGCGACGGCACGCCGCCCGAGTTCGACGAGCCGGTCGGGAAGCGGGGGAACGGGAGCGTCGTCGACGTCGACCGCGGTGCGGGTGTACCGGTAGGGCGACCAGTGCCATCCGAGGCACACCGTGCTCACCGACATCCGTCCGCCACCCGGCAGCAGGGTGTGCCGCATCGGCGCCGGTGGGCGCGCCCATTCGCGACACAGCTCGACGAGCTCGCGCTGTTCGTCCGGGCCGAGCCAGTCGGGCACGTGCACGGCGCCCGGCGCGATCTCGCGTCGCGGACGGGAGACGGAGAACAATTCGTCCATCCCGGGTGCTCGACCTTCCGTGCGTGTGAGCGGTACCTACAGCCGGTGATACGTGTAGACAGGTTCCGTACCAACTGTGCCGCACGGGACGGCACTGCGATTCGACGGGGAGGTAACAGCGATGAAGGTCGAAGGCAGAGTGGCCGTCGTGACCGGCGGGGGCGGCGGAATCGGCGGCGCCATCGCTGCCGGCCTCGTCGAACGGGGTGCGCGAGTGGTGGTCGCAGACCTCGACGAACACGCGGCACAGCGCGTCGTCGCGACGCTCGAGGAGAAGACGCCGGGCAGCGCGGTCGCGGTGGCGGCGGACGTCTCCGACGACGAGCACATCCGCGGGCTCGTCGAGCGCGCCGAAGCGGAGTTCGGTCCCGTGGACATGTACTTCGCCAATGCCGGTGTCACCGGTGTGCCGGGCCTGGAGATCGAGGACTCGGTCTGGGAGCAGTCCTTCGACGTCAACCTGCGCGCACACATCCGGGCGGCGCGACTGCTGGTGCCCCGCTGGGTCGAACGCGGCGAGGGCTATTTCGTCAGCACGGCGTCGGCGGCGGGCCTGCTCACCCAGATCGGCTCGGCCACCTACTCGGTCACCAAGCACGCGGCCGTCGGTTTCGCCGAGTGGTTGTCGGTGACCTACGGCGACAAGGGCGTGCGGGTGAGCTGCCTGTGCCCGATGGGCGTCAACACACCCCTGCTGTACTCGGGGGACGCATCCGGGCATGCACTCGGCGAACTCGCCACCCGGGCCGTCACGACCGCCGGTGCGGTGCTCGAACCCGCGGACGTCGCGGAGACGGTGTTCGCCGCGATGGAGGAGGAGCACTTCCTGATCCTTCCGCACCCGGAGGTCCTCGAGATGTACCGGAACAAGGGCGCCGACTACGACCGGTGGCTGCGCGGCATGCGTCGCTACCGTCAGGCCCTCGAGGAGTCGACTCCCACCGATTCGTGAAATCGGTGCCCCTCCCGCCGGTGGTGTCCTAACGTCACCGGTCATGACATCCGTCGACACCGTTCGCGGCCCCCTCGACACGGGCCGTCTGGGCAGAGTCCTCATGCACGAGCACGTCTTCGTGCTCGGCGAGGAGATCCGCAGCAACTTTCCCGACTACCCGAGCCCGTGGGACGAGGACGAGCGTGTCGACGACGCGGTGGCGAAGTTGAAGGCGTTGTCGGAGCGTGGCATCGACACGATCGTCGATCCCACGGTGGTCGGTCTCGGCCGGTACATCCCACGCATCCAGCGCGTCGCCGAACAGGTGGACATCTCCATCGTCGTCGCGACGGGCCTGTACACCTACAACGATCTGCCGTTCCAGTTCCACAACGTCGGGCCGGGGCTGCTGGTGGACGGACCGGAACCGCTCACCGAACTGTTCGTGAAGGACATCCGCGAGGGCATCGCCGGCACGGGGGTACGTGCAGGAATGCTCAAGTGCGCCATCGAGCTTCCGGGCCTCACGCCGGGCGTCGAACGCGTGATGCGGGCGGTGGGGCAGGCGCACGTCGAGACCGGCGTGCCGATCACGGTGCACACGAACCCGCACACCGGATCGGGGGAGGTGGCGCAACGCGTGCTCGCGGAGGAAGGCGTCGACCTCACCAAGGTGGTCGTCGGGCACAGCGGTGATTCGACCGATCTGGATTACCTGCGACGGATCGCCGACGCCGGTTCGATTCTGGGGATGGACCGCTTCGGCCTCGACCTGCTGTTGCCGTTCGAGCAGCGCGTCGACACGGTGGTCGCGCTCGTGGAGGCCGGTTATACCGAGCGCATGGTGCTCTCGCACGACGCGGCATGCTTCATCGACTGGTTCCCGCACGACGTGAAGCAGGCCGCCGTGCCCAACTGGAACTACAACCACATCAGCGACGAGGTGCTGCCGGCCCTGCGTGAACGGGGCGTGACCGAGGAGCAGATCACCACGATGCTCGTGGACAATCCGCGGCGGATCTTCGAACGGTAAGAGTGCTCAGGCCGCGTCGTGCAGGACCAGGCCGAGCGTGCGACGCAGACCGGAACGGACGGTGCTCACGCCGTGCCGGACCGGTGCCCGCGACCATCCGCGTGCCGAGCGGATCGGTCGGTCGCGGGTGGTGAAGATCAGCGCGTGGCCTCGCTCGAGCACGGTGACGGTGCCCCGCGACTGCGCGCGGGGCCGTTGTTCGACCAGCAGGAACTCACCGCCGGTGTAGTCGACGCCCGCCCGGTCGAGCCCGATCACGACCTGCAGGGGGAACACGAGGTCGCCGTAGAGATCGCGGTGCAGGGCGTTCCAGTCGCCGGCGGTGTAGCGCAGCATCAGCGGGGTGGGGTCGGTCTGGCCGGCCGCGTGGCACATGCCCAGCCAGTCGTCGAAGTCGTCGGGCCAGGGTGCCGGATCGCCGAGGCGTTCGGCCCACGAGCGCGCGACGCCGAGCAGCTGCCGGTAGAACGCCGAGCGCAGGTGTGCGACGGCGTCGGGGACGGGTGGGCCGAAGTACTTGTAGATGCCGTGCCCGTATCGGTAGCGGCTCATGTCGACCGTGGTGCGGAATCGGGCGTCGTCGTCCCACAGGGCCGCGAGCTCGGCGCATTCGTCGTCGCTCAGCAGCGGCCCGGTGAGGACGCAGCCGTTCTCGTCGAGCTCGTTCGTCAGCTCGGGCAGGTTCAGTGCGTCGACGCGCGACTGCAGATTCTCGATGGTCTCCACGGGCTCTCCTCGATCGGCCGGACAACACGGGCACAGGCCCTCGTAGGGAAGACGTCGCCGCCGTCGGAAATGTGAGTACCCGGAACCGGAAAGGATCAGCGCGGCCGGTCGTCGACGAGTTTGTGCAGCAGATCGGACAGTCGCGCGCGTTCCTCGGCGCCGAGCCGGTCGAACATCTCGACGGCGTCGGCATCGCGGGCGGAGGCCAGCTCGGCCCGGATCCTGCGGCCCTCGTCGGTCAGCCGCACGCAGACCGCGCGCCGGTCGGCGGGATCGGGGAGTCGCTCGGTGAGACCCCGCGTCTCGAGGCGGTCGACGACCTCGGTGGCCGAGCGGGGGACGATGCGCAGTTCCTTGGCCACGACGCCGAGGCGGATCGGGTCGTCGGCGCGTCCGATGACGTCGAGGGCCCGGTACTCGTGGGGTGACAATCCCCACGGCTGGAGGAGGTCGTGCCAGCGTCGGCGCAGCGTACGCGTGGTGGTGAGGAGCAGATCGCGCAGTGCGACGGGTGAATCCGACATAGTGCTCACATTACCTCACTTGACGGTTGCCACTCAATGAGGCAACCTCAATAAGTACGAAACACGAACCACGAATCGAGGTGGCGCACATGATGCAGCCCCCACCCACACTCGGCGGCAAGCCGGGCAGTCGCGGCAGGATCGACAAGAAGGATCTCGAACAGCTCCGCGAAGCCCCGGTGAGCCTGCGCCGTATCGGCGCCCTCTTCGCGCCCTACCGGTGGAAGATCACCCTCGTCGTCGCGCTCATCATCGCCTCGTCGGTGATCTCCCTCGCGACCCCCTTCCTCGTCCGCGCCGTCATCGACGACGCCATCCCGCACCAGAACGTGAGCCTGCTGCTGTGGGCGGTCGGTGGCATGCTGGCCGTCACCGTCGCGAGCTCGCTCCTGTCCGTCGTCCAGACCTGGATCTCCACGACCGTCGGCCAGAACGTCATGCACGGTCTGCGCACCCGGGTCTTCTCCCACCTGCAGCGCCAGTCTCTGAACTTCTTCACCCGCACTCGCGGCGGCGAGATCCAGTCGCGGCTGACCAACGACATCGGTGGCATGCAGTCCGTGGTCACCAACACCGCGACCTCGCTGGCGTCCAACGTCACCACCGTCGTCGGCACGGCGATCGCCATGGCGGTCCTCAGCTGGCGACTGGCCCTGCTGTCCCTGATCGTGCTCCCGCCGGCCATCTGGCTCACGCGCCGGGTCGCGCTCATGCGCCGCGCCGTCACTGCCCGTCAGCAGCGCCGCCTCGCCGACATGCAGTCGCAGATCGACGAAGGACTGTCGGTCAGCGGCGTGCTGCTCGTCAAGACGCTGGGCACCGGCCCGGCACTGTCCGACAAGTTCGCCCGCACATCGGAGGAACTGGCCGATCTCGAGGTGCACGCGCAGTTGTCCGGCCGCTGGCGCATGGCCACGATGAACATCGTCTTCGCGGCGATCCCCGCGGTCCTCTATCTCGTCGCCGGTCTGCCGGCCACCTCGGGCGGTATGACGATCGGCACCCTGGTGGCCTTCACCGGACTGCAAGGCGCGCTGTTCCGGCCGCTGATGAGCCTGCTCGACGTCGGTGTCTCCGTCACCAGTTCGCTGGCCCTGTTCAGCCGCATCTTCGAATACCTCGACCTTCCCGTCGACATCGACGGCCCGCGCGATCCGGCGCCCGTCGACCCGGCGACCGTCGCCGGCCGGGTGCGGTTCGAGAACGTGAGCTTCCGCTACGAAGGAGCGCACCGCAACGCGCTCGACGGGATCGACCTCGACGTCCCGGCGGGGGCGCAGGTCGCGCTCGTCGGTGAGACAGGCTCGGGCAAGACCACGCTCGGCTCGCTCGTCGCGCGATTGTACGACCCGGTCGAGGGACGCGTGAGCATCGACGGTGTCGACCTGCGCGACATGCGGCTCGCCGATCTCGCCGGACTGGTCGGCGTGGTCTCGCAGGAGACCTACCTCCTCCACGCGACCGTCCGGGAGAACCTGCGCTACGCGAAACCGGACGCGACCGACGACGAGATCGAGGCCGCGGCCCGCGCCGCACACATCCACGACCTGATCGTCTCGCTGCCGGACGGCTACGACACCGTCGTCGGCGCCCGCGGACACCGCTTCTCGGGCGGCGAGAAGCAGCGACTGGCGATCGCACGCACGCTCCTGCGCGACCCGCGTGTCCTCGTGCTCGACGAGGCGACCAGCGCCCTCGACAACGACACCGAGCACGCCGTGCAGCAGGCCCTCGACGCCGCGCGCAGCGGACGCACGACCATCACCATCGCGCACCGGCTCTCGACCGTGCGCAACGCCGACGAGATCGTGGTCCTCGACCGGGGCCGCATCGTCGAACGCGGAACGCACGACGACCTCGTCGCCCGCGGTGGCCGCTACGCGACCCTCGCGGCGCGCGCCGAGCGAGGTGAGACCGTCCCGTCGTCGCGGAGCGAGATCAGTCCTTCAGAGTGGCCGCGAGAGCGCGCCGCAGTTCGTTCCGGCTGATCTTGCCCACTCCCGTGACCGGGAAGGCGTCGACGAACTGCACCTTGTCGGGGATCTTGTACTCGGCCAGCCCTCGCTCCCTCAGGAACTTCTTGAGCGCGAGGGCCTTCGGCGCTTCCCCCTCGGTGACGACGAAAGCGCAGGTGCGCTCGCCGAGATACTGGTCGGGCATCGACACCACCGCCGCATCGAGCACGGCCGGGTGCGCGATCAGATGGTTCTCGACCTCCTCGGCCGCGATCTTCTCGCCACCGCGATTGATCTGGTCCTTCGCGCGTCCCTCGACGACGATGTAGCCGTGCTCGGTGAGCCGGACGATGTCGCCGGTGCGGTAGAAGCCGTCCGGGGTGAACGCCGTCGAATTGTGTTCCGGCGCGTTGTAGTAGCCCCGGATCGTGTACGGGCCGCGGGTGAGCAGGTGACCGGTGGTGCCCGCGGGGACGGGCTCGTCCGCCTCGTCGACGACGCGGATCTCGTCGTCGGGGCTGATCGGCCGGCCCTGGGTGGTGACGATGGTGTCCTCGTCGTCGTCGAGCCGGGTGTAGTTGACGAGACCCTCCGCCATTCCGAAGACCTGCTGCAGCGTGCAGCCGAGTTCGGGGCGAACGCGTTTGGCGGCCTCGGCCGGGAACTTCGCGCCACCGACCTGCAGTACCTCGAGCGACGACAGGTCGCGTTCGGTGCGGGCCCGCGCCGAGAGCCACGCCTGCGCGAGGGGCGGGACGAGCGACGCCATCGTCACGCCCTCGCTCTCGATCAGGGCGAACGCGGTGTCGGGGCTCGGATCCGGAGCGAGGACGACGGTGCCGCCGGCGTGCAGCACACCGAGGATGCCCGGCGAGCTCATCGGGAAGTTGTGCGCGGCCGGCAGCGCGACCAGCATGCGGGTGTTCTCGTCCACTCCGCAGATCACCGCGGACTCGCGCACGGAGTACAGGTAGTCGGCGTGGGTGCGGGGGATGAGCTTCGACGTTCCGGTCGTGCCACCCGACAGTTGGAGGAAGGCAACGCTTTCGGAGTCGTTCTCCGTGATCGGAGCGGGTTCGCGGTCGCGCAACGACCCGAGCGCGGTGAACTCCTCGGCCTCACCCGCGACCACGACCGCCGGCGGATTCTCCATCTCCGAGGTGACCTGTCGGGCGAGCACGCGGTAGTCGAATCCGCCGTGTTCGGCGGCGATCACGTACGCTGCGGCGTCACTGAACCGGCAGAAGTAGCCGATCTCCGACGCGCGGTGTGCGGGCAGGGAGAAGACGGGGAGCGCGCCGAGGCGGAAGACCGCGAAGAGCACTTCGGTGTACTCGACGATGTTCGGCAACTGCAGGACGACACGGTCGCCCATCCGGACCCCGAGGTCGGCGAGACCGGCAGCGATGCGGGCCGAGGCGTCGTCGAGTTCGCGGTAGGTGATGCGCCGCCAGGTGCCCGTCGCGTCGTGTCCGACGACGGCGGTGCGATCGGCGAACCGGGCGGCGCGGGCCGGGAGGAACTCGCCGAAGGTCTCGCTCGTCCAGTAACCGGCTGCGCGATACCGCTCGGCGAACTCCTCGGGGTAGCGGGCGGTGTCGACGAGCGGCGTGCGCTCGAAACCGGTTGTCACGGAACGGTTCCTTTCGGGATGCGGATCGATGTCGGGTCGGTCGGGCCGGTCTGTCGGTCAGGCGCGGAGGGTGGCGCCGCCGTCGATGTACAGCGCCTGCATGGTGATGTGGCGAGCACGGTCGGACAGCAGGAACTCGATGGCCTCGGCGATGTCGGCGGGCTCGGCGATGCGGCCGAGGGGGATGCCGACCTTGAACTGCGACAGGTCACCCTCGATAGCGCTGCGGGCGCCCGCGTCGTCGTTCGGGTCCTCCCACAGCGAGCGCTGCATGGCGGTGTCGGTGGAGCCCGGGGCGACGATGTTGGCGCGGATCCCGTACTGCGCCAGTTCGAGTCCGAGGATCCGGACGATCATCGTGGAGGCGGCCTTGGACGATCCGTAGGCGCCCATGCCCATGCGCGGCACGCCGGCGGAGTTCGATCCGACGACGACGATCGAACCCGACCGCCGCTCCCGCATGGCCCGTCCGACCGAACGCAGGACCGACAGCAGGCCGGTGACGTTGACGTCGTACATGTGCTGCCAGTCCTCGGGATCGGAGTCGAGCACCGATCCCGTGGTGAAGACACCGGCGACGTGCGCGAGATGCTCGATCGGTCCGTGCTCGGATTCGATGCTCTCGACGACGTAGGCGACGGCGTCGTGGTCGCGGATGTCGACGGGGTAGGTGGGGACGGAGCCGCCGAGCAGGGCGGCGGTCTTGCGCAGTCCCTCGGCGTTGCGGTCGGCGAGTACGAGACGGTGACCGGCACGCGCGAGGGCCTCGGCGGTCGCGCGGCCGATGCCCTGCGCGGCCCCGACGACGAGCGTGACGGGGGAGGGTGCGGTATCGGTCATCGGAGTACTCCCAGTGCATCGAGGACGGTGCCGAACTTGACGGTCGTCTCGGCCAGTTCGTCGGCGGGGTCGGAGTCGGCGACGATACCGCCCCCGGCGTACGCCGTGAGCCCGACACCGTCGGCGTCGAGGACGGCGCAGCGGATGGTGACCAGCCACTCGCCGTCGCCCGCGGCGTCGCACCATCCGAGCGCACCGGCGTAGAAGCCCCGGTCGCCCTCGGTGGCGAGGATCAGATCGCGGGCCGCGGCGGTCGGCGTGCCGCAGATCGCGGGAGTGGGGTGCACTGCGAGTGCGAGATCGAGGGCCGTGACACCCGGATCGCGCAGGCGACCCTCGATGGGAGTGCCGAGATGCCACAGCTGGCGCGTGCTCGTCACGGTCGGCTGCTCGGGGATGTCGAGGTCGACGCACAACGGTTCGAGCGCGGTGCGGATCGCATCGATCACGTGTGCGTGCTCGGCGAGGTTCTTCGCAGACCCGGCGAGTTCGTCGGCTGTCGCCCGATCGATCTCGGGGTCGCGATGACGCGGTGCGGATCCGGCGAGGGGGTGGGCGGTGACCCGATCGCCGCGACGGCGCACGAGCACCTCCGGGCTCGATCCCACCAGGTGACGTCCCGTCCACGCACCGCCGGCGGCGGTGAGGTCGACGAGGAAGCCGTTGTGCAGCGGATCGTTTCGCGTGAGAGCGACGAGGAGGTCGTGCGGGGTGACGGGCCGGTCGGCGCGCAGAGCGAGTGCCCGGGCCAGGACCACCTTGAGCAGGTTGTTGTCGTCCGAGCGGAGCAGGCGCAGTACGGTCTCGACCCGATCGATGTGCTCGCCCTCCGACGGCAGTGCACCTGTGATCGTGATCGGGGGCAGGTCGGCGGCCGGAGCGTCGTAGTGCGCGGGGGAGTGATGGAGTGTGTTCGGAGCGGTCAGTGCGGCCGGTCCGTCGGGTGCGAAGGGCAATGCTCCGACGATCGCGGCGGCCTGTCCGGTGCGCAGGGCGTCGGCGGCGGCGGACGCGCGGTCGAAGCGTGCGCTCACGCCTTCGGCGACCACCGTGCCGTGCGGGCGGGACAGGACGAACGGGTGCGCGACGGGCCGCTCGGCCCGGTCGGTAGCGGTTGCGCCGAGGACCGGCACTTGCATTCTCGTACCTTCCGGTTGAGGAGGTCTGCTGGCAGGACCGCGCCACAGGACACACGATCACTGAGCAACATATACGGTAAGCCTAACCTTTGGTACTGTGCCCTCCGGCGCCGCAGCGCGCACATCAGCGGATTCCGTTCCCAGCCAATCGTTTCGATCGAAGGAAAGAGGATCTCCAGTGCCCCTTGCCGGCCCGGACGCCTCACGGCTCGCCCTGTCGCGCGCACAGTCGGGCGTATGGTTCGCCCAGCAGCTGAACCCCGACAACCCGCTGTTCAACACCTCGGAGTGTATCGAACTGCGAGGCGCGGTCGACGAGGAAGCGCTGGTCACGGCGGTTTCCGCGGCGGCCTCCGAGGCCGAGGTGCTGGTCGCGGGGTTCGAGACCCTCGCCGACGGTACGGTCGTTCAGACTCCCGGTGCGCGCACGCTCGATCTCGCCCCGACCGTCGACCTCACCTCCGCGGTGGACCCCTGGCGGGCGGCCCACGAGTGGATGGCGCGCGACCTCGAACGGCCCGTCAACCTGTCGGTGGATCCGTGCGTCCGCGCCGCGGTCCTGCGACTCGCCGACGATCACGTCCTGCTCTACCTGCGTGCCCACCACATCGTCCTCGACGCCTTCGGGTTCTCGCTGTTCAACCGGCGCATCGCCGAGCGCTACACCGCCGCTGTGGCCGGCACGGAAGTTGCTGCCGCGCGGTTCGATTCGGTCGAAACGCTGATACGGGACGAATCGGACTATCGCGACTCGACCGACTTCGACGCCGACCGTGACTTCTGGAGCGCGTACCTCGACGGCGTGGACGAAGCGGTCGCCCTCCGGCCCGGCCCGGGTGGCATCGCACGACGCTCCCGTGGCGCGCGCTTCACCCTCGACGCCGACCGCCAGCGCGGTCTGGTGGCCCTGGGCAAGGAGGTCGGTGCGAGTTGGGGCGACGCGGTCACCGCGCTCGTCGCTGCCTACCTGCGCGGGGCGACCGGTCGCGAGGACCTCACACTCGGTTTCCCCGTCATGAACCGGCTCGGCAGTGCCGCACTGCGGGTGCCGATCACCGCCGTCAATGTTGTTCCGCTGCGCCTGAATCCGACTGCGTCGGCCACGCTCGTCGATCTCGTCGCGCAGGTGCGCGACGGAGTGGCGCTGTGCCGCAACCACTATCGTTACCGCACCGAGGACATCCAGCGCGACCTGCGACTGCCCACCGGATCCCGCGGCGTCATCGGCCCGTCGGTCAACGTCAAACCGTTCGGCGACTCGCTCCGGTTCGGCGACATGCGTGCGGCCGTGCACTCGATCGCCCGAGGACCCCTGCAGAACTTCATGGTCACCGTGCGGCCGCTCGACGGCAGTGCCGGACTCGAGGTGTTCGTCGACGTCGACGCCGACGTCTACAGCCAGGCGGATCTGACGATCCACACCGAGCGCCTGGAGATGCTGTTCGGTTCGGTGGCCGAACGGGATCTGCACACCCCGCTCGCGCAGGTGTCCGTCCTGACCGCCGACGAGCGGCGGACGATCCTCGACGACTGGAGCCACAGCCCGGACATCCCGTTCGACCCCGAGCTGACCCTCGTCGACCTGCTGCGGGAGAGGATCGAGGCGGCCCCCGACGCACCGGCCGCAGCGGACGCCCATGTGACGCTCACCTACGCGCAGTTCGGTGCGCGGGTGCACCGCCTGGCCCGCCACCTCGTCTCGAACTTCGATCTCGACCGGCCGCACGCACGGGTCGCCCTCGCCCTGCCCCGCACCGTCGACGCGCTGGTCGCCATCCACGCCGTCCTCGAGACCGGCGCCGCCTACGTCCCGCTCGACGTCGATCAACCCCTCGAACGCCTCGCCCACATCCTCGGCTCCACCGACCCCGTCTGCGTCCTCACCACCCGCACGACCGACGACCGGGTCGCCGAGGTGACGGGGGCGCCGCGGCGCGTCGTGCTCGAGGATCTCGACCTCGACGCCGTGTCCGACGCTCCGCTCGACGACTCGGAGCGCGATCCGCTGACACCCGACTCGATCGCCTACGTGATCCACACGTCCGGCTCCACCGGCAGACCGAAGGGTGTCGTCGTACCCCACCGCGGGCTGGTCAACCTGTTCCACAGCCACCGCGCCCAGGTGTTCACCCGTGCCGCCCGCGAGGCCGGCCGCGAATCCGTCCGCCTCGGACTGGCCTGGTCGCTCGCGTTCGACGCGTCGTGGCAGCCGCTGCTGTGGATGCTGGCCGGGCACACCGTCGACATCGTCGACGAGGCGACCCAGCGCGACCCGGCGGCACTCGCACGCCGCGCCCTCGACGAGGGATGGGATTTCGTCGAGTTCTCACCGAGCCAGCTCGAACAGTTCGTCGACGACGGCCTGTTCCCGGACGGCACCGTGCCCACCCTCGGTTTCGGCGGCGACGCCGTCTCCGAGCGGTTGTGGAGCCGCCTACGCGAACGCCGGGGCGCGGCCTTCAACTTCTACGGCCCCACCGAGTGCAGCGTCGACGTCCTCGTCGCGGAGGTCGCCGACGCCGAGACACCGGTCGTCGGCCGTCCCGTCGCGAACCTGCGCGTCCACGTCCTCGACGCGGGACTCGCGCCCGTGCCCGCCGGAACCGAAGGCGAGTTGTACGTCGCCGGGCCGGGCGTGGTCCGGGGGTATCTCGACGCACCCGCCCTCACCGCGACGAGGTTCGTCGCGAATCCGTACTCGGAGGACGCTTCCGGTCCGTACGCCCGCCTGTACCGCACCGGCGATCTCGTGCAGTGGACCGAGGACGGCCGGCTCGTCTACCGCGGCCGGGTCGACAACCAGGTCAAGGTCCGGGGATTCCGCATCGAACTCGGTGAGGTCGACGCCGCTCTGCTGCGCATCCCCGGCGTCTCCCGCGCCGCGACCGTGGTGCGCACCGATCCTTCCGGCACCGCGCAACTCGTCGGTTATCTCGTCGGTCAGGACGTGCCCGAACCGGTCGAGGCCCGCCGCCTCGTCGCCGAGTTCCTGCCCGGGTACATGGTTCCCGCGGCGCTCGTCGTCCTCGACGAGATGCCGTTGACCTCCAACGGCAAGCTCGACCGCAAGGCACTGCCCGAGCCGGACTTCTCGTCGATGGTCTCGTCCCGCGTCGCGGCGACCGAGACCGAACGGGCACTGTGTCGCATCTACGCCGAGATCCTGGGGCTCGACACGGTGGGCGCCGACGACGACTTCTTCGCCCTCGGTGGACATTCGCTCAGCGCCGCGAAGCTGCTCGCCCGGATCCGCGACGAGCTCGGTGTGGAGCTGCCGATCCGGACGGTCTTCGACCATCCGCAGGTCGTCGCGCTCGCCGTCCACTGCAGCAACGGTGCGGACACCGCCCCGGACCGGCCTGTGCTCGTCCCGCGCGGTGGGACCGATCCTGCACCCCAGTCCCTTGCTCCGCTGTCGTATGCGCAGCAGCGGTTGTGGTTCATGTACCGCATGGAAGGGCCCAGCCCGACCTACAACGTCCCCATCACCGTCGACCTGCACGGACCCGTCGATCCGGATGCTTTGCGGCACGCGGTCTCCGACGTGCTCGCACGCCACGAGAGCCTGCGCACCGTCCTCGTCGACCGCGACGGCGTGGGGATGCAGCACGTGCGCGGAACAGAAGAGATCGCAGTTCCTTTCGCGGTCGAGGCCGTCGACCGCGACGCGCTCACCGACCGCCTGCACTCCGAGGCCCGGCACGCGTTCGATCTCGAACGCGAGATCCCGTTACGGATCCGGTTGTTCACGATCGCGCCCGACGAACACGTGATGCTCGTGCTCGCCCACCACATCGCGAGCGACGAACTGTCCACGCCGCTGCTGCTGCGCGATCTCGGCAACTTCTACTCCGCGCACGTACGCGGTGACTCCCACGAGCCGGCACCGTTGCCCGTGCAGTACGCCGACTACGCGATCTGGCAACGGGAACTTCTCGGCGACCAGGGCGACGAGAACTCGCTCGCTGCACGACAACTCGCGTTCTGGCGCGAGGAGCTCGAGGGCCTCCCGGCCGAACTCGACCTTCCCGTCGACCGTCCGCGCCCGGCCGTGGCGTCCTACGCGGGTGGCGGTGTCGAGCACCGGATCCCTGCCGACCGCGCGGCGACGATCCGGGAGGCCGCCCGCACGACCGGCACCACGATGTTCATGATGGTGCACGCGGCGGTCGCGGTCGCACTGTCGCACAGCGGCGCGGGAGAGGACATCCCGCTCGGATCGCCCACCGCGGGACGGCCCGCCCCCGAGCTCGACGATCTCGTCGGCTTCTTCGTCAACATGGTGGTGCTGCGCACCGACCTCTCGGGCGACCCCACGGTGCGGGAGCTGCTCGCCCGGATCAAGGACACCGACGTCGCGGCGTACTCGCACCAGGAGGTCCCGTTCGACCGCGTCGTGGAGACACTCGACCCCGAGCGCAGCGCCGCCCGGCACCCGCTGTTCCAGGTGATGGTGCAGTACCAGAGCCCGCCCGCGATCACGGGATTCGACGAGCTGACGCCGACACCCTCGTTCGTCGCGAACGACACCGCGATGTTCGACCTCACCTTCGACGTCATCGAGGAATCCGACGGCGGTCTGTGCGTGCGCGTCGAGTACGCCCGCGACCTGTTCGACGAGTCGTCCGCCGAAGCCTTCGCCGCGCGGGTCGAGCGGGCGTTCGCTGCCGTGTGCGCCGATCCGGACGCGAGACTCTCGCAGCTCGATCTGCTCACCGCCGCCGAGCGAGAGGTGCTGCGTGCCGGTGATGCCACCGCGCTCCCGGATCCGTCCGGCCCGCGTAACCTGCCCGCACTGTTCACCCGCTCCGTGGAGCGCTACGGCGACGAGACCGCGCTGGTCACGCCGTCGAGCCGCCTGACCTTCCGCGACCTCGACGCATGGTCCGACCGGATCGCCCGTCACCTCGTCGCCGACGGGATCGGCGCCGAAGACGTCGTGGGGCTGAGTCTTCCGCGAGAGGCTGTGCTGGTCGCGGCGATCCTCGGCGTGTGGAAGTCGGGAGCGGCCTATCTGGTGCTCGACCCGGAACAGCCGGTGGAGCGGAACGACTACATGCTGCGTGACGCCGGTGTGGGTGTCGTGCTCGATGCCGATGCAGTCGGATCGATCACCGACCCCGCCCCGGACGTGCACCTGCCGGACGTGCACCCGGACACCACCGCCTATCTCGTCTACACCTCCGGCTCGACCGGCACCCCGAAGGGTGTGGTGGTGCCGCATCGCGGTGTCGTGAACCTGTGGGAGACGGTGCGCACCCGCACCGTCGGGGATCCCGCGACACGCCGCCGCACCGTGCTGCTGAGCTACACCTTCGCGTTCGACTCGTCCGTCGAACCCCTCCTCGCGATGCTGGGCGGCCACACCGTGCACGTGCTCGCCGAGGACCTCATGGCCGATGTCGAGGGCATCGTCCGGTACGTCCGGGAACACCGCATCGACGCACTCGACTGCGGTCCGGTGCTCGCCGGTCGCCTGCTCGCCGAGGGACTCCTCGACCCCACCGCGCCGCACCGTCCCGAGTCGATGGTGCTCGGCGGCGAAGCCGTCCCGGGTGAGCTGTGGTCACGGCTCGCCGCGGAAACCGATGTGCGCGTGAGCAACATGTACGGTCCGACGGAATGCACCGTCGACGCGACCGGCGTCGTGCTCACCCCGGGAAGCGCCCCGAACATCGGAACGCCGATCCACGGCGGCCGGGTCCACGTCCTCGACGCATATCTGCGGCAGGTGCCCCCGGGCGTGCCCGGCGAACTGTACGTCGGTGGCCCGCACGTCACCCGCGGCTATCTCGGCCGGAGCGCGCAGACCGCGGGACGGTTCGTGGCCGACCCCTTCGGCACCGACGGCGAGCGCCTGTACCGCACCGGCGATCTGGTGCGCTGGAGGATCTCCGAGAACAACGGGCCGGTGCTCGACTACCTCGGCCGGACCGACGACCAGGTGAAGATCCGCGGCTTCCGCATCGAACTCGGCGAGATCGAGACCGTGCTCGGCAGCCATCCCGCGGTGAGTGCCGCGGCGGTCGTGGTCCGCGAGGACGAACCGGGACGCAAACGGCTCGTCGCCTACGCGGCCGGAACGACGGATCCCGACACCCTCCGGACGTACGTCGCCGACCGGCTGCCCGACCACATGGTTCCCGCCGTCACGGTCGTGCTCGACGAACTGCCGGTCACCCGTAACGGAAAGATCGACCGCAGAGCACTTCCCGAGCCGGCCTTCACCCCGTCCGCCGAGAGTCGGCTGCCGGCGGACGAACTCGAACAGCGCCTGTGCGAGCTGACGGCGGGTGTGCTCGGACTCGACGCCGTAGGCCCCGACGACGACTTCTTCGCTCTCGGCGGCGATTCGATCGTGTCCATCCAGTTGGTGTCCGCAGCGCGCGCCGCCGGGATCCGCTTCACCGCCCGGCACGTCTTCGAACACCGCAGCCCGGCTGGACTCGCCCGTGTCGCGGAGATCGAGGACGGGCCCGGGACGGTCGACGTCGAGGCGGCGCTCGGGGAGGTCCCGGCGACCCCGATCGTCCACGACATGCTCGACCGCGGTGGACCGTACGCCCGTTACGCGCAGTCGCGCCTGCTCCTCGCGCCCGCAGGGCTGACGCTCGACCGGCTGACCGACGGCGTCCAGGCCCTGCTCGACACGCACGACGCGCTGCGGGCCGTCTTCGACCCGCAGGCACGGGTGCTCGACGTCCGCCCGGTCGGATCCGTCGACGCCGCCGATGTCGTGACCCGCGTGGACGTCTCGGGTTCGGCCGACCTGCAGGACGCGATCGTCGCCGCGACCGGGACCGCCTACGCCGAACTCGATCCCGCCGCGGGCGCGCTCGTGCGCGTGATCTTCTTCGACGCCGGTCCCGACGCGCCGGGGCGGGTGTTCGTCGCGGTGCACCACCTCGTCGTCGACGGTGTGTCGTGGCGGATCCTGGTGCCCGACCTCGCCGGTGCGGTCGACGGTGTCGCCCCGGTCCGCGCGGGTACGTCGCTGCGCCGCTGGGCGCGGGGACTGCTCGACGGGGTGCCGGCGCGCAGATCAGAACTGTCGCTGTGGCGGCGGATCCTTGCCCCGGCGGGACGCGTGCGTCTGGCGTCCGGGGATCCGGATCCCGTGCGGCACACCATGGCGGACACCGCGAAGGTGCAGGTCGAAGTTCCGTCCGAACTCACCGATGCGCTGCTCACCACCGTGCCCGAGCGGTTCCACGCCGGCGTCGAGGACGTCCTGCTCACGGCTCTGGCGTTGGCGTCCGCGCGGGTGTGTGGCGACGGGGCGGTCGCGGTCGACCTCGAAGGACACGGCCGGGAGGAACAGGCCGTTCCGGGGGCGGATCTGTCGCGCACGGTGGGCTGGTTCACCACGCTCTATCCGGTGCGCCTGGACGTCGCGGGACTCGACGTCGCCGACGCGTACGCCGGGGGAGCGAGCGCTGGTGACGCTCTGAAACGCGTGAAGGAACAGCTGCGGGAGATACCCGACAGCGGAATCGGATTCGGGATGCTGCGGCATCTCGACCCCGTGGGCGGCCCGGAACTCGCGAGCGTCGGCTCGGTGGACATCGGCTTCAACTATCTCGGCCGGTTCACGCTGGGCGAGACGGAAGGTCAGGCGTGGGCCGGTGCCCCGGAGGGTTCGGCACTCGGTGGGGCCACCGAAGCCGATATGCCCGTGGCGCACGCCGTCGAGATCGGTGTGCTCACCGACGATTCCGGCGCCGAGCCGGTGCTGCGCGGAATGTTCGGGTACAGCCCCGATCTCGTTCGGGTGGAGACGGTATCGGCGTTGGCCGACGAGTGGGTCGCGGCGCTGCGTGCGCTCGCCGGGCACGCGTCGGATGAGGACGCGGGCGGGTTCACACCGTCCGACCTCACGCTCGACGACCTCGACCAGTCGGAGATCGACGATTTCGCGCTCGAATTCGGCTGAGGGTGGAGCGCTTGGCGGGGCGGTCTCTTTCGGTTAGCCTAACCAATCGTGACCGGGGCAACGCGCCCCGGCGAGAGACTCTGGGAGTACAACGATGCGCGTTCTGGAACGCAAGCGCGCGCGGGGCGCCGCGGCGCTCGGCGCGGCAGCTCTGCTGGCCGTCGGACTTGTGGGATGTTCGAGCGACGGCGACAGCAGCAGCGCGGAGAGCGGCACCGACTCCGCCGCGACGCGCACCTTCGAAGCGCAGAACGGCAGCATCGAGATCCCGGCCGACCCGCAGCGGATCGTGTCCTGCGGCTACGCGACCCTCCCGCTCATCCAGGCCGGCGCGAATCTGGCCGCCGTGTGCGAGTGGAGCCGCGAGCTCGACAACATGGACGAGGAAACCCTCGCCGCCTACGAGGCGCTGCCGAAGGTCGCTCCCGACGGTGCCGTCTCGGAACTCAACTACGAGGCCGTCACCGCCGCCGATCCCGACCTCATCATCATGGGCGTCCCGGCCCGCGTGCAGGAGCAGGTCGACGTGGCCAAGCTCGAGGCGCTCGCCCCGGTGGTCTTCGTCGGACTCACGGTTCCGGGCGAGTGGCGTGAACTCGGTGAGCAGTACGCCGATGCCGCGAACGTCAGCGACTCCTACGGGGAGTTCAAGGAGGAGTACGAGACTCGCGCCGCCGAGATCGCCGACAAGTACGCCGGCTCGCTCGGGGGCCTGAAGTTCGCCGGCGTCTGCGGTGTGTGCGGTACCGAGCCCGGTGAGTTCTCCCGCGAGTACGCCTCGTCGTACACCACCAACCTGTTCGACGATCTCGGACTCGACTTCTACGGTGAGCCGACCGATCCCGAAGAGGTTCACTCCGAGTACCTGTCGGTCGAGCAGCTGCCCGAGAACCTCGGCGAGGCCGACGTGATCGTCTACGGTGTCGAGGCCGACGGTTCGCTGCCGCCCGAGCTGGAGGAACTGTTCGCCTCCCCGCTGTGGCAGGATCTGCCCGCAGTGAAGGCCGGCAACCTCGTCGCCGTCAGGCACTCCAGTGCAGCGACCTACGAAACCGCTCTGCTGGCACTCGATTCCATCGATGCCGAGTTGGCGAAGCTTCCTGCGAACCAGAACCAGGAGTAGTCGCCGCTGCGGGCCCGTCCCGCACCACCGACCGAACGGCCCCCGACGTCCCGACGCGGGGGCCGTTCGTCGTTCGTGCCCGAATTGACCGTCTTACAACGAAAGCGACAGATGACCCGTTCCACTGCGCTCGAAGACATCGTTCCGCTCTCGCCGCTGCAACAGGGCCTGCTCTACCTGAGTACCGTTGCGGCACCGACCGGCTCGGTATCCGACGACACGGGTACGGGCGACCCCGACGCCTACACCGTGCAATCGGTGATACGGCTGTCGGGCGCGGTCGACGAGGGGCGGATGGCGGCCTCCGCCCAGGCGCTGCTCGACCGTCATCCGGCGCTGCGCACGTGCTTCCGTCCCCGAAAGGACGGCCGTACGGCGGGTCTCGTCGTGTCGGGCGTGGAGAATCCCTGGCGTAGCGAGGATCTGTCGGGTCTCGAACGCGCCGAGGCGGAACGCCGGCTCGAGCAGATCGTCAAGGACGACCTGCACGACTGGTTCGACCTCACGCAACCGCCGCTCGTGCGCTGGACCTTCGTGCGGTTCGGCGCCGACGAGGTGCGCCTGCTGCTCACCGCCCACCACATCGTCGTCGACGGCTGGTCGTCCCCGATCCTGGTACGCGAGCTGCTCGAGATCTACGCCGCCGGGGGATCGGCGTCGGGTCTGCCGTCCGTACGCCCCTACCGCGACTACCTCGCATGGCTCGGGCGCCAGGACCACGAGGCCGCCCGGTCGCTGTGGCGCGAGGCGCTCGACGGTGTGAGCGAACCGTCGCTCGTGGCACCGCCGGGCGCGACCCGCTCGTCGGAACGCTGCGGCGAACTCGACGTGCCGGTCCCCGACGGGCTCGGCGCGAAACTCGCGGAGCTCACCCGCGCAAGCGGGGTCACCCTCAACACGGTGCTGCAGACCGCGTGGGCGATGCTCCTGTCCGGTCTGCTCGGCCGCGACGACATCGTCTTCGGCGCGACGGTCTCCGGCCGCCCGCCGGAACTCGTCGGCGTGGAATCGATGGTCGGGCTGTTCATCAACACCGTGCCGGTGCGGGTGCGGCTCGATCCCGCCGCGACCGTCACCGACCTGATGCGACGCGTACAGCTCGAGCAGTCGCGCACCGTCGACCACCAGTATCTGGGCCTGTCCGACGTGCAGCGCGCCGTCGGGATCGGTGAACTGTTCGACACCCTCACCGTGTTCGAGAGCTACCCCGTCGACCGCGACGCCCTCGAGCGAGCCCAGCGCGCCGGGGGAGTGACGATCACCGGCGTCGACGGACGCGACGCCACCAACTATCCGCTGGTCCTCACGGCCGGCATGTCCGACCGGCTCGTCGTCAAGCTCGACCACCGTCCGTCGCTGATCGACGCGGACGAGGCCGCCGCCCTGGGTGCCCGCCTCGTCGCGATCCTCGAGGCCCTGTGTACCCGACCCGATGCGCCTGTCGCCGACCTCGACGTCCTGCCGTCCTCGGAACGGGAACGCGTACTGGGTACCTGGTCCACCGCACCCGCGGTGCCGTCGAGCGGCACCGTCGCCGACCTGCTCGCGCACCGGTTCACCACCGGCACCGACCGACCCGCAGTGGTGTGTGGTGAGCAGGAATCGTCCTTCGGTGAACTCGGCGCGGCCTCGGCACGACTGGCGAGACTGCTCGTCGACCGCGGCGTGCGGCCCGACGAGCGGGTCGGTCTCGCGCTTCCCCGGACCGGCGCCATGGTCGACGCGATCGTCGCCGTCCTCACCTCCGGAGGCGCCTACCTGCCGCTCGACCCGTCCTATCCCGCCGACCGGCTGAAGCACATGATCACCGACGCCGCACCGCGACTGGTGATCACCACCGAAGCCGTGCGCGCGAGCCTCGGCGACGTGCTCGACGGGGCCGATGTGCTGGTCCTCGACGCCCCGGACGTCGAGTCCGCACTGTCGGCGTTGTCGTCCGCTCCGCTCACGGATGCGGACCGGCGCGCTCCGCTCCGTCCCGGTCATCTGGCCTACGTCGTCTACACCTCCGGTTCCACGGGCCTGCCGAAGGGCGTGGCCGTCACGCACGCCAATCTCGCCGACCTGCACGCCGCACAGGCCGCCGGGCCCATGCAGGCCGCCGGTCGTGCGCCGCGCGACGGGCAGTGGCACGTCCTGCTCACCTACCCGTTCGCCTTCGACTCGGCGGTCGCTGCGCTCACCTGGCTCTTCGAAGGCCATGTGCTGCACGTTCTTCCCGACGAGTACCGCGCCGACGTCGACCACATCGTCGACTACGTGCGCACCCACGGCATCGACTACGTCGACACCGTGCCCGTGCTCATGAACCGCCTGCTCGACGCCGGTCTCCTCGAACCCGGCGGGCACGTCCCCGCGACCGTCACCGTGGGCGGCGAAGCGGTGAGCACCGCCCTGTGGCAGCGCCTCGCCGCGAGCGACGTGATGGCGACGAACTGCTACGGACCCACCGAATGCACCGTCGACGCGACCTCCGCACGCATCACCGGGGACACCGTGACGATCGGCGGTCCCACCCCCGGGACGAGCGTGCGGGTCCTGGATCACTGGCTGCGTCCCGTGCCCATCGGAGTGGCCGGTGAACTGTACGTCTCCGGAAACGGCGTCACCCGAGGCTATCTCGACCGGCACGACCTGACCGCGGCACGCTTCGTCGCCGATCCGCACGGGCCGGCGGGTGCCCGCATGTACCGCACCGGCGACGTCGTGCGCTGGACGGACGACGGCACACTCGAATACGTCGGCCGCGACGACGACCAGGTCAAGATCCGAGGATTCCGAGTGGAAACCGGCGAGATCGAGACCGCGCTCACCGCGCATCCGGCCGTGCGGAACGCCGTGGTGGTCGCGCACACCGACGACCGGGGGACCACCCGCCTCGTCGGGTACATCGTCGGCGACGGACCCGACACCGCCGAGGTGCGGACCGCGCTCGCCGACCGACTGCCGGACTACATGGTGCCGGCCGTGCTCGTCGCTCTTCCCGCCCTTCCGGTCACGGCCAACGGCAAGGTCGACCGGAAGGCGTTGCCCGAACCCGACTTCTCGTCCCTCGCAGGTGCCGGCGAACCGCGCACCGAGACCGAGCGGACGCTGTGCGCCACCATCGCAGACGTCCTCGGTCTCGACCGCGTGGGTGTCCACGACGACTTCTTCACCCTCGGCGGCGATTCGATCGTCTCCATCCAGCTGGTGTCGCGCGTGCGCGCGGCCGGGCTGCGCGTGACGGCCCGTCAGGTCTTCGAACTGCGCACCGCAGCCGCACTCGCCGCAGCGTGCGAGGCACCCGCCGAGGAACCCCGGCGAGCCCGGACGGCGGCGACCGGTCCGGTGCCCGTCACGCCGATCGTGCACGAATCCCTCGCATCCGGATCGTTCGACTCGCTGCGCCGATTCACCCAGTCCCGGACGCTCGTCGCCCCCGTCGGTCTGCGGGAGGCGGATCTCGTCACGGGCGTGCGGGCGCTGCTCGCGGCCCACCCGATGCTGCGCTCGCGGTTCACCGTCGGCGACTCCCGGCCGTCGTGGATCGTGCCCGAGGACACCCCGGAGGCCGCGACGCTCGTCCGGCGAGTGGATCTCTCGACTACAGAACAAATTTCGTGGAACGACATCATCGCCGAAGCGTCGTCGGACGCCGTCCACGCACTCGACCCCGAAGCCGGGGTCATGCTCCGCGTGGTTTTCCTCGACCCGGGACCACAGCAGGCCGGACGCATCGTCGTCGTCGCGCACCACCTCGTCGTCGACGGCGTGTCGTGGCGGATCCTGGTGCCCGACCTCGCCGGTGCCGTCTCCGCGGCCACCCGCGGGGAGACACCCGCGCCGGAGGACACCGGGACGTCCTTCCGGGAGTGGGCGGAATCGCTCGTCGAAGCGGCTTCGTCCGAGCGGATCACCGGATCGTGGCCGATATGGGAATCGGCGGTCGC
This sequence comes from Rhodococcus sp. BUPNP1, assembly GCF_002215235.1. Classification (NCBI taxonomy): domain Bacteria; kingdom Bacillati; phylum Actinomycetota; class Actinomycetes; order Mycobacteriales; family Nocardiaceae; genus Rhodococcus; species Rhodococcus sp. BUPNP1. The sequence continues at coordinate 86,309 of NZ_NERM01000006.1, read as the reverse complement.
CGCCGAGAGTGCGCCCGCGGTGGGAAGCCGCGCCCTGGACCCACAGCGCGACATCGTGTCGACCTCGGCGTCCGTCGAGATCGACGTGCCGATCGACGTCACCGAACGCATCCTCACCACCGTGCCGTCCGCCCTCGGTATCGGCACCGGCGACGTGCTGCTCGCAGCCCTCGCACTCGCCGTCACCGACGTCTGCGGCGGATCCGCCGTGCGAGTGCATCTCGAGGGTCACGGCCGCGAAGAACAGGTCGTGCCCGGCGCCGACCTGTCGCGCACCGTGGGATGGTTCACCTCCCTGTACCCCGTGACGGTCGAACTCGGTGGAGACCGTGCGCTCGACGGCGATGATCCGCTCCGGGCCGTCGCCCACGCGACCGAGTCGCTGAAGCGGATCCCCGACAACGGAATCGGATTCGGTCTCCTGCGCTTCCTCGGCGACGACCGCGACCGCTTCGCCGGCTACCGGGCCCCGGAGGTGATGTTCAACTACCTCGGCCGCATGACCCTCGGCGACACCGCCGACGCCGCGTGGTCGGCCGCACCGGAGGTGGCCGCGCTCGGCGGTTCCGTCGACCCGGCCATGCCCCTCGACCACGTCCTCGACGTCAACGCCATCACGGAGGACGGACCGGACGGACCTGCGCTGTCGGCGGTGTTCACCTACGCCACCGGTGCGCTCGACGCCGATCGCACCCGCCGGATCGGGCAACGCTGGCTCGCGGCACTGCGCCTCCTCACCGACACGGTCGCAGATGGCGTTGCCGGTGCCCCCGTGCCGTCGATGCTCACCGCGTCCGGGCTGTCCGTCGACGAGGTGCTCGTGCTGCACGCCGAGAATCCGGACGGCATCGAGGACGTCGTGCCGCTGACCCCCCTGCAGCGCGGCATGTACTTCCTGGCCGGACTGGACGAGCCGTCGGGATCGGGCAGTGTCGCCGAGGGTGTCGATGTCTACACGATGCAGACCGACCTCGCCCTCGACGGTCGCGTCGACGCCCGAACGATGCAGCGCTCGGTGCGTGCACTCGTCGATCGGCACGCCGTGCTGCGCACCGGATATCGACTCGGCGCAGCGGGCGAACCGATCGGCGTCGTCCGTCGTACCGCCGAACCGCGCTGGGAGGTCGTCGATCTCGGGGACGTCGAGCCCGGCGAACTCGACACGCGGGTGGCGGAACTGCTCGCCACCGACCGCGACCGCAGGTTCGATCTCTCGGCCGCACCGCTGGTGCGCTTCACGCTGGTGGTCGCGGGACCGTCGCGCGCGCGACTGCTGTTCACGATGCACCACCTCGTCTCCGACGGCTGGTCCACCCCGCTGCTCGTGCAGGAACTCCTGCAGATCTACGCCGCCGGCGGATCCGCCGCCGGACTCGCACCCGTCGCGCCGTTCTCGGACTACCTCGACTGGCTCGGCGAACAGGACGTCGCGGCCGGTGTCGAGGTGTGGCGCGAGTTGCTCGACGGTGTGGACGAACCCACCCTCGTCGCGCCGTCCGGCACGGCGCTGCGACCGGAGTTCCCCGCCGAACTGACGCTCGCCGTGCCGGACGGATTGTCGCGGCGACTCGTCGAGGCGAGCCGCGCACAGGGCGTCACGGTCAACGGACTCGTCCGGACCGCCTGGGGTCTTCTCGTCGGATCGATCACCGGCAGAACCGATGTCGTCTTCGGTGCGATCGTCTCCGGGCGCGTCCCCGACGTGCCGGGCGTGGAATCGATGATCGGCCTGTTCATCAACACCGTCCCGGTGCGCGTCCGCACGCAGGCGGAGGAGTCGATCACCGATCTCGTCACGCGCACGCACGCCACACAGAACCGTGTGATGGACCACCAGTACGTGGGTCTCGCCGACATCCAGCGTGCCGTCGGGGTCGGCGAACTGTTCGACACCCTGCTCGTCTTCGAGAACTATCCCGTCGACCGCGACGCCCTCGGCGCGGCGCAGCGGGACGGTGGCGTGCGGGTCGGCTCCGTCGGAGGCTCGGACGCCACGAATTTCCCGCTCGTGCTGGTCGCGGGACTGGAGGACGAACTGCATCTCGGCCTCGAATACCGGACCGATCTGTTCACCCAGGACGACGCCACCGCACTGGGGGAGAGGCTCGTTCGCATCCTCGATCAGCTCGTCACCGAGAAGCCCGGCACCGTGGCGCAACTCGATGTGCTCACGGCCGCCGAACGCGCCGGTCTGCGCAGCGAGTGGTCGACGACCCCCGCGGCACCGTCGAGCGGAGCGGCGACCGTCGCCGATCTCCTGGCACGGCAGATCGCACGTACCCCGCACGCACCCGCGGTGGTCGCCGACGGCACGACACTGTCGTTCGCGGAACTGGGCGGGCGATCCGCGCAACTCGCGCGGCTTCTCGTCGACGCCGGGGTCGGGCCGGAGACGGTCGTGGGGCTCGCGTTGCCGCGGTCCGAGCACATGGTCGTCGCGATCGCGGCGGCGATCTCGTCGGGTGGCGTGTACGTACCGATGGATCCGTCCTATCCACAGGATCGACTGGCGCACATGGTGTCCGATTCGCGTCCGCAGGTGATCGTCACGGTAGCTTCGGTTCTCGACGGCATCGCACCCGTCGCCGGTGACATGCGGATCGTGGTGCTCGACGATCCCGACCTGCCGCTCGACGGATTCTCCACCGCCCCACTGACGGACGCCGACCGGCGCGGTGCGCTGCGCCCGCACAACGGCGTGTACGTCATCTACACGTCCGGTTCGACGGGGCTGCCGAAGGGTGTCGCGATCACGCACGCGAACCTGCTCAACCTGTTCGAGAGCCACCGCGCGGATCTCTACGTCCCGACCGTCGCGGCCGCCGGACGCGACTCCGTCGGCGTCGGGCACGCATGGTCGTTCGGTTTCGACGCCTCGTGGCAGCCGACCCTGTGGTTGCTCGACGGACACACGGTGCACGTCTTCGACGAGGACACCATGCGTGATCCCGAACGGATGGTCGCGTACACGCTCGAACACGAACTCGACTTCCTCGAGGTCACCCCGTCCTTCCTCGACCGCATGCTCGCGGCGGGACTGTACGAAAGCGGACACCGCCCCGCCTCCGTGGGATTCGGTGGCGAGGCCGTCAATCCGGCGTCGTGGCAGCGACTGCGGGAGCTCACGGACGGGCGGGCCTTCAACCTCTACGGCCCCACCGAATGCACCGTGGACTCGCTCATCGGGTCGGTCACCGATGCGGACACACCGTGCCTCGGCCGGGCGGTACACGGTGCCGGCGCCTACGTCCTCGACGCGATGCTCCGGCCCGTGCCGATGGGGGTGGTCGGCGAACTGTACGTCTCCGGTGCCGGCGTCGCCCGCGGATATCTCGGCCGGCCCGACCTCACGACGGTCCGGTTCGTGCCGAATCCCTTCGCCGACGACGGCAGTCGCATGTACCGCACCGGCGACCTCGTCCGGCGGGTCCGCGGTGCCGACGGCCGGCCCGTGCTCGAATTCCTCGGGCGCGGCGACGACCAGGTCAAGATCCGCGGCTTCCGGGTCGAACTCGGCGAGGTGGAGGCCGCGCTGACCGCGGTGCGTGGCGTGCGGGTCGCGGTCGTGAACGCGCACACCGACACTCGTGGAGTGACGCGTCTGGTCGGCTACGTGACCCCGGACGGCGACGTCGATCCGGCGGTCGTTCGTGCCACCGTCGCCGAGCGCCTGCCCGACTACATGGTGCCCGCCGTGGTGCTCGTGCTCGACACCTTCCCCGTCACCGCCAACGGCAAGGTCGACCGGAAGGCGTTGCCCGAACCGGACTTCTCGTCGCTGGTCGGCACCAGTGCACCGCGCACCGGCACCGAGCGGGTCCTGGCCGGACTCGTCGCGGACGTGCTCGGACTCGAACGGGTGGGCATCGACGACGACTTCTTCTCCCTCGGCGGCGACTCGATCGTCTCGATCCAGCTCGTGTCGAAGGTCCGGGCAGAAGGACTGTGGATCACGACCCGTCAGGTGATCGAACTGCGCACCGTCGAGGCACTCGCGGCTGCGATCGACAGCGTCAGCGGGCAGACCCGTCCGGCAGCCGTCGGCGACGCTACGGGCGAGGTGACCGTCACGCCGATCGTGTGGGACACCCTCGAACAGTGGACGGGTCTGTCCCGGTTCTCGCAGGCGCGACTGCTCGTCGCGCCGGTCGGGCTCACGCTCGACACCCTGCGGACCGCGATCGAGGCGCTCGTGACCGCCCATCCGATGCTGCGCTCGGCCTTCCGGGTCGACGACGAAGGCCGGCCGTCGTGGACGGTCCCCGAGACCGTGCCCGACCTCACCGGGTCCGTGCGACGCGTCGACGCCACGGGCCGGGACTGGGACGAGTTGTTCGACGAGGAACGTGAGAACGCCTACGCGGCACTCGATCCCGAGAACGGGATGATGGTGCAGGTCGTGTGGTTCGACTTCGGGCCGCAGCAGGCCGGACGCGTCCTGATCGTCGTGAACCACCTCGTGGTGGACGGCGTGTCGTGGCGGATCCTCGTCCCCGACCTCGCCGACGCCGTCGAACAGGCCGAGCGTGGAGAGTCGGTGACCCTGTCGTCGAGCGGCACACCCTTCCGGGTGTGGGCGGACGAACTCGCGAAGGCCGCCCGCTCGGAGCGGATCACCGCGTCGTGGTCGGCCTGGCAGCGCGCCGTCGACGCCGACGAACCGATGCTCGGTTCGCGCCCGCTCGACCCGGCACGCGACACCGTCTTCTCGACCCGGTCGACCCGCGTGCACCTGCCCGTCGACGTCACCGAACGGGTCCTGGCCGCGGACGTCGTCGACGACATCCTGCTCTCGGCCCTCGCCGTCGCGGTGGCATCGGTCCGGGGCGGCGACCAGGTCCGCATCGACCTCGAGGGACACGGCCGCGAGGAGCAGGTGGTCCCCGGTGCCGACCTGTCGCGCACCGTCGGCTGGTTCACGTCGATGTATCCGGTGACGGTGGATCTGTCGGAGGTCGACGTGGCGTCCGCGTCCCGGGACACCGACGCCGCGGGCGCGGCGCTGCGCGCGGTGGCACGCGCGTCGCGGGAACGACCCGACAACGGCATCGGCTTCGGCCTGCTGCGTCGACTGAACCCGGACTTCGGCCACCGCTTCGCCCGGTACGTGCCGCCGGCCGTCGTCTTCAACTACCTCGGCCGGCTCACGCTCGGCGAGGCATCCGGCAGCCCGTGGTCGGGCGCACCGGGCGCCGCCGCGATCGGCGGGTCGGTGGATCCGGACATGCCGCTCGACCACGTCCTGCAGGTGGACGCGATCACCGAGGACACCCCGGACGGCGCGGTTCTGGAATGCGAGTTCGCCGCCGCAGCGGACGTGGTCGATGCGGACACGCTCGCCGAGATCGCGCGGATCTGGCAGGACACGGTGCAGGTCGTCGTCGCCGCGAGAGAACTGACGGGCACCGCTCGATAGAGCGCAACCCGCCTGCACACATCGAAAGAAGGAGAACACCATGCTCGATCGCACTACCGTCCTCGCCGACACCGCCCGGATCCTGGACATCGACGTCGACGAACTCGACCCCTCGGCGAGCCTCGTCGACCAGGGCCTCGACTCCGTCCGGCTGATGGCCCTCGTGGAACAGTGGCGCAGCGCCGGCGTCGAGGTCGACTTCGTGGACCTCGCCTCGGCTCCCGACCTCGAGCAGTGGATCGCGCTGCTCACCCGCGGATGAGCGGGTGATCGTGGCCGTCTTCGAGAAGCTCTTCATCGACCTCGACCCGCTGCGGACCAGCCGCGAGTTCCGGTACCTGTTCACCGCACGCGTCGTCTCGCTGTTCGGTCTCGGTTTCCTCATCGTGGCCGTGCCCGTGCAGGTGTATCAGCTCACCGGCTCGACGGCGCAGGTCGCTGCCGTGTCCGCGGTGATCGGTGTGACCACCTTCGGGGCCACCTTCGCGGGCGGGGTGCTCGCCGACCGGTACGACCGGCGGAACGTCATCGCCCTCGCCCGCGGCACCGCGGGCGTCGCCTTCGCGCTGCTGGCGATCAACGCGTTCCTGCCCGAACCGCAGATGTGGGCGATCTACGTGCTCGCCGTCGTCGACGGCATCGCGGGCGGGATCTCGGCGACCGCACTCATGGCCGTCACCCCCAGCCTGATCCCGCGCGACAAGCTCGCCGCGGCCGGTGCGCTCATGGCGCTCACCGCCGATCTCGGCTCCATGATCGGCCCGGCGCTCGGCGGTGTCGTCATCGCCGCCGGTGGTGTGGGTGTGGCCTACGCGCTCGCGGCGTTCACCACCGCGATCACCACCTTCTGCATCACCCGCCTGCCGTCGCTGCCCCCGACGCATGTCGCGGAGGAATCACCGCTGAAGTCGGTGGTCTCGGGCTTCCGGTACGCGGCACACAACCGCGTGGTGGGGCAGGTGCTGATCGTCGGGTTCCTCGCGATGCTGCTCTCCGGCTGGGCCGTGCTGATCCCGGAGTTCGCCGACGAGGTGCTCGGCGTCGGACCGTCGGTGGTCGGCCTGCTCTACACCGCGCCCGCAGTCGGAGCCGTGATCGGCTCGCTGACCAGCGGCTGGACCGGATCGATCCGCCGGTACGGGCTGGTGGTCTACCTGCTCATGGCGGTCTCCGCAGCCGGTCTGGTGGGTGCCGGCGCGACCGGGGTCCTCGCCGTCGTGCTGCTCGGCCTCGCCGCGCACGGTTTCGGCGACTCGCTCGCGGACGTCGTGCGGTACGCGACCGTCCAGCGCAACACCTCCGACGAGTACCGCGGACGGATCGCGGCCGTGTGGGGGGCGCAGGTGACGGCCGGTACCTCCGTCGGCGCGGTCGCGGCGGGCGTCGTGGCTTCGCTGGTGCCGATCTCGATGGCCCTGACCGTCTACGGCGTGGCCGGTGTGGTGATCATCGCGATCATGTTCGTCGCGACCCCGACGCTGCGGCGGTTCGAGGACGCGGGCGATCTCGAAGCTGTGGGCTGACCTGCGGGTCGACGAGCGGGGCCGGGGTGAACCCCGGCCCCGCCTTCGCGTCGATCAGCGCCTTCGCGTCATACCCGTCCGTCGCGCGCCCAGGCCTCCACGGCCGAATACCCTTCGCTGACGCCCTGGGTGTAGGCGACGAGCGCGCCGTACAACCGGGATCCCTCGGTGGCGAGCTCGATGGTGCCCACCCAGTCGGCAGCGCGTGCCATGACATGCGCGGAGATGTCCTGCCGGTCGCGGGTCGCGGACGACACGATCCGGAACGCCTCGTCGGCGATCCGGAAGGTCTCGGCGACACCGCGCCAGAAGTACTCCGCGTCCATGGCAGAGCGCAGCGACTCGTAATCCGTCGTGTCCTGCATCGCCGTGGCGTGTGCCAGTCGCTGCAGAGCATGCTCCGCAGCCCCGACGGGGAAGTACGTCACGTCGTCGATGGTGTCCTTGCCGCCGCTTGTCGTTCTCACCGCAGAGATGGTGCCCGATCTCGAGCGAATACGAAACAGCGCGTAGGTAACGGTATAGGCACGCGGCGTGTCGCCTACCCGGCCGCCGCCGGACGGTTCGGGATCAGGCACACGCACGACACCAGCAGGGCGGTGCACACCAGAACGGCGACGAACACCGGCGCCACGGACGCCGCCAACTGCGCCGCATCGGGAGCCCCCATCGTGGTCTCGTCCGCTGCCGCACCACCGAGGGCGGCATTGGCGAGCGCACCGAAGACCGCCACTCCGACCGCGCTGCCGATCGCGCGGGCGAAGGCGTTCGCGCCCGTGACGACGCCCCGCTCGGACCACTCGACGCTCGACTGCGCCGCGATCAGCGACGGGCTGGCGATCAACCCCATCCCGAGACCCACGAGCACGCAGCAGACCGCGACCTGCCAGGGAGCCGAATCCTTCCCGACCTGCGTCAGCAGTGCCGCACCGCAGAGCAGCGGCACCGCACCCACCAGGCCGGTGTTGCGGAAACCGATCCGCAGGTAGAACCGGCCCGACTGCGACGCGGCGATCGGCCAGCCGATCGTCATCGTCGCCAGCGTGAAGCCCGCGACGAGCGCCGTGGTCCCCAGTGCTCCCTGCACGAACGACGGAACGTACGAGGTCAGGCCCAGCACGACCGCGCCCACCAGACACGACACGGCGCTGGTGGTGACGAGCACCCGCCGGGTGAACAGGCGGATCGGCAGGATCGGCTCGGCCGCGCGGGACTCGATCCACACGAACACCGCGATCAGCGTCGCGCCCGCGGCGAAGATGCCGATGCTCGTCGCCGACGTCCACGCCCACGACTGGCCGCCCTCGAGCAGCCCGAGGATCAACAGGGCGGCGCCCGCCGCGAGGGTCGCCGCGCCGGCCCAGTCCACCCGCGGTCGTGGTCCGGCCGGTTTCTCCTCGCGGAAGTTGCGGACGAGCACCCACGCCGCGAGGGCGCACAACGGCAGGTTGACCCAGAAGATCCACCGCCACGACAGGAAGTCGGCGAAGATGCCTCCCACGGCCGGGCCGACCACCGCCGACATGCCCCACACGCTGGCCAGATAGCCCTGCGCCTTGGCCCGCTCGGCGACCGTGTAGATGTCCCCGGCGATCGTCTGCGCCATCGGCAGCACGGCACCGGCGCCGAGTCCCTGCACCGCGCGGAACGCGATCAGCGCCGGCATGCTCCACGCCAGCGCGCACAGCACCGAGCCCGCCGCGAACACCCCGATCCCGAACAACAGGAGCGGAGTGCGGCCGAAGACGTCGGAGAGTTTGCCGTAGACCGGGACGAGCACCGCCTGCGTGAGCAGGTAGGCGGAGAACAACCACGGGAACTGGGTGAAGCCGCCCAGGTCCGCGACGATCGTCGGGACCGCGGTGGCCAGGATCGTGCTCTCGAGCGCCACGAGGGAGGTGGCGAGCATCAGAGCGATGAGGATCGGGCCCCGCTCGGACCTGAACCCGACGTCCACCCGCGACGATGCGGCCATGCCACTCCTGTTCTCGCTCGCGTCGCTGCTCCGTCGTGCTGTGACCGAGTGGGATATCCGCCACGGGTTGCGGTACGCCCACTCGATGAGCACTAGGGTGTCAGCGTGCGTCCTTCACTCGAGTCCTACCAACACCTCGCCGGCGGCAAGGTGCGTGATCTGTACGTGATCGACGACGAGCACCTGCTCCTCGTCGCCAGTGACCGGATCTCGGCCTACGATCACGTGCTCGAGACCCCGATCCCCGACAAGGGGCGGGTCCTCACTGCGATGAGCGTGTTCTTCTTCAAGCTGCTCGACGCCACCAACAACCATCTCGCGGGAGAACCCGACGACGAGCGTATCCCCGAGGAGGTCCTCGGCCGCGCACTCGTGGTCAAGCGCCTCGAGATGGTGCCCGTCGAGTGCGTCGCCCGCGGTTTCCTCACCGGCTCCGGCCTGATCGACTACCAGGCCACGGGCTCCGTGTGCGGTGTCGCTCTGCCCGAGGGTCTCGTCGAGGCCAGCAAGCTGCCCGAGCCGATCTTCACCCCGGCCAGCAAGGCCGCGCTCGGCGACCACGACGAGAACATCTCGTTCGACGATGTCGTCGAGAAGGTCGGCCTGAACCTGGCGATGAAGCTGCGCCAGGACACGCTCGACATCTACGACCGCGCCGCCATGTACGCCTCCGAACGCGGCATCCTGCTCGCCGACACCAAGTTCGAGTTCGGTCTCGACAAGGCCGGCAATCTGGTGCTCGCCGACGAGGTCCTCACTCCGGATTCGTCCCGCTACTGGGACGCGAACGAGTACGAGGAGGGCAAGGTGCAGCCCAGCTTCGACAAGCAGATCGTCCGGAACTGGCTCACCGGACCCGAATCGGGCTGGGACCGCGCCTCCGACACCACGCCCCCGCCGCTGCCGCAGCACGTCGTCGACAAGACGCGTGCCCGCTACATCGAGGCGTACGAACGTATTTCGGGAATGTCCTTCGACGATTGGATCGGCTGACCGCATATGACCTCCTCGAAGATCACTCCGCCGGTTGCGAAGAAGGTGCCCCTCGAGCGCACCCACCACGGGCACACCTTCGTCGACGACTACGAATGGCTGCGCGACAAGAACGACCCCGAGGTCGTCGCGTACCTGGAGGCGGAGAACTCGTACACCGAGGCGCAGACGGAGCATCTCGCTCCGCTGCGTGAGGCGATCTTCGAGGAGATCAGGTCGCGCACCCAGGAGACCGACATGTCGGTCCCCACCCGGATGGGCGACTGGTGGTACTACGCCCGCACCGTCGAGGGCAAGCAGTACGCGATCCAGTGCCGGTGCCCGATCACCGACGCCGACGACTGGACGCCGCCGAACGTCACGCCGGGTGTCGAACTTCCCGGCGAGCAGGTGCTCCTCGACGGCAACGTCGAGGCCGAAGGGCACGAGTTCTTCTCGCTCGGAGCGTTCTCGATCAGCCACGACGGCACCCTGCTCGCGTACTCGACCGACGTCGTGGGCGACGAGCGCTACACCCTGCGCATCAAGGACCTCACCACCGGTGAGATGCGGTCGGACGAGATCCCCGGCACCGCACCGGGAGCGACGTGGGCGCTCGACCACAGCCACGTCTTCTACCAGACGGTCGACGAGTCGTGGCGGCCCGACACCGTCTGGCGGCACAAGCTCGGCACCTCCGTCGACGAGGACGTGAAGGTCTTCCACGAACCCGACGAGCGGTACTGGGTGTCGATCGGATCGACCCGCAGCGAGAAGTACCTCATGATCTGGGTCGGATCGAAGATCACCACCGAGGGGTGGGTGCTCGAATCCGAGAACCCCACAGGCGAATTCCGTGTGATCCTGCCGCGCCGCGAAGGTGTCGAGTACGGCGCCGAGCACGCCGTGATCGCCGGCGAGGACCGCTTCCTGATCCTGCACAACGACGTCGACCCCGAGACGGGGGAGAAGGCCGAGAACTTCGTCCTCGCCGAGGCTCCCGTCGACGACCCGTCCGCGCTGCGCACCCTGATCGAGCACCGGCACGACGTGCGCCTCGAGGACGTCGACGCGTTCGAGGGACACCTCGTGCTCGGCTACCGCCGCGAGGCCCTCACCCGGCTCGCGGTGTGGCCGTTGACCGACGAGGGCTACGGCAAGCTCACCGAACTCGAGTTCGACGAGGAACTCTTCGCCGTCGGACCGGGCGCGAACCCCGAGTGGACCCAGCCCACACTGCGTCTGGGCTACACGTCGTTCATCACCCCGAGCCGGGTCTACGACTACACGGTGAGCACCGGCGAGCTGAAGCTGCTCAAGTCGCAGCCCGTGCTCGGCGAGTTCGACCCGACGCTCTACGAGCAGCGCCGCGAGTGGGCGACGGCCGAGGACGGCACGAAGATCCCGCTGTCGATCGTTGCGCGCAAGGGCACCCCCGAGAACGCCCCCACCCTGCTGTACGGCTACGGCTCGTACGAGGCCAGCATCGACCCGGCCTTCTCCGTCGCACGCCTGTCGCTGCTCGACCGGGTCATGGTCTTCGCGGTCGCGCACGTGCGCGGCGGCGGCGAGATGGGCCGGCACTGGTACGAGAACGGCAAGTCGCTGACGAAGAAGAACACCTTCACCGACTTCGTGGCGTGCGCGCGGCACCTGATCGACACCGGCGTCACGAGCCCGGAGAAGCTCGTCGCCGACGGCGGCAGTGCCGGTGGCCTGCTCATGGGTGCGGTCGCGAACATCGCGCCCGAGCTGTTCGCCGGCATCCTCGCGAACGTCCCGTTCGTCGACCCGCTCACCTCGATCCTCGATCCGTCCCTGCCGCTCACGGTGATCGAATGGGACGAGTGGGGCAACCCGCTCGAGAACCCCGAGGTGTACGAGTACATGCGCTCGTACAGCCCCTACGAGAACGTCGAGGCCAAGGACTACCCGGCGATCCTCGCGATCACCAGCATCAACGACACCCGCGTGCTCTACGTCGAACCCGCCAAGTGGGTCGCGAAGCTGCGCGCGACGAAGACCGGCGATGCCCCCTTGCTGCTCAAGACGGAGATGAGCGCGGGGCACGGCGGTGTGTCGGGGCGCTACGAGAAGTGGCGCGAGGTCGCGTTCGAATTCGCGTGGGTGCTCGAGACGTCCGGTGCCTACCGCGCGGAGGCTTCCGCGCAGTAGCCTGCACGTTCCGTTGTCGGCAGCGGCGCCGGCATCGGCTCGTCCGCAAGCACTACCTGCCGTGAGCGGTTCGTATCAGCTCGCCTTTTCGTCGTCCGCCGCAGCAATTGCCGTGGCGGATAGTCGAACTCGTAGCGGATGGAAACAGGATCAGTTGTAGGAGTCGAGCATCTCCTGCGGCAGCGGGTCGAGCATGACGATCTGCGAGCCGTCCCAGGTGTACCGCACGGTCGCGGGGCCGCCCTCGGGGCAGCAGAACGGCTCGTCACCGGCGATCCAGCGGTACTCCGCCGTGACGGTGCCGTCGGAGGCGTCGACCACCGAGGTGTACGCGTACGGCTCCGACGTCGCAGTGCCCAGATAGCTGCCGTCGGCGAAGAACAGCACGTGCTCGGGGGAGGACGCACTGTTCCCACCCACCGCGACCAGCCACATCAGCGACGGGCAGTCGCCGACGACGGCGTCGGTGGAGTCCTCGATCTGCCACGCGAACCCGTCGTCGCTCAGACCCGCGAGCGCGTCCGCGACGGGAGCCGACGCCGGGTCGAGACACAGCCCGTTGCCTTCGAGCGCCGACGCCTCCAGCGTCGGCTCGACCGGCGCGGGAATCTCAGTCGACTCGGCGGGCACCGGTGCAGGTCGCGCCGTGTTCGCGCCCGTGGCCGGCGCAGTCTCGCTTGTGGAGGTCGTCGTGGGGACGGCCGTCGTGTCGTCGTTCCCGCATCCCGCGAGCAACGTCGTTGCGACGACGGGGATCAGGAGCGCGGTCGGATGGAATCTCACGTGTGTGCCTCCTCGGTGGAGTCGGGCAGGTGATCACCCGGTACGTCGCGACCCGCCGACGCCCCCGTTAACGGAGTTATCGCATCGTTGTCGCCTCGTCATCGGATACACGACCGCTCACCTGCGCAGTTCGTACCGGACCTGGGGTCGGCCGGCGCGGCCGTACTCGGTGAGACGGGTCGCGGCTCCGTCGTCGGCGAGTCGTTCGAGATAACGCCATGCCGTGACGCGTGAGACTCCCACGGCCGATCCGACTTCCGCGGCGGTGCGCGGGCCGTCGGCGTCGTGGAGGAAATCGGTGATCTTCGACAGCGTGTCGGGGGAGATGCCCTTGGGGGTCGACGGACGAGAACTGCTCGTGCGCAGGGCCGCCATGGCGCGGTCGATGTCGTGCTGACCCGCCGCCGTCTCCGCGTCGCGCAGCGCCGAACGATAGGCCACGTACTGTTCGAGCTTGTCCTGCAGCGCCGCGAAGGTGAACGGCTTGAGCAGATACAACACCACGCCCCGAGCGACCGCCGTCCGCACGACCTCCAGATCGCGATTCGACGTCACGGCGATGATGTCGGGGCTCGGACGACCGGCGCTCAGGCGCGCGGCGACCTCGAGGCCGTTCGTGTCGGGGAGCCCGATGTCGAGCAGTACCAGATCCACCGGTGTTTTCGCCCGCGCCGCCGACGCGACCGCCCGCACGGCGTCGCTGCCCGTGTGCACGACACCCACCACCTCGAATCCGTCCACCCTGCCGACGTATTCGCGGTGGGCCTCGGCGATGAGCGGCTCGTCCTCGACGATGAGCACGCGGATCACGACGTGCCTCCGAGGGGGATCTCGGCGACGATCATCGAACCCAGCGACGGTTCGGTGCGCAGGGTGCCGCCGTGACGCGCGACGACCTGGGCGACGAGCGCGAGTCCGAGGCCGCGCTGCTCGGACTTGGTGGAATAGCCGCGCTGCATGGCCCGGGCCAGCACGTCCGACGACATTCCCGGCCCGCTGTCGGCGACCTCGACGACCATCGACGAATCCTCCTGGCGCACAGTCACCTCCACCCACGGATCGTCCGACGCATGGGAAGCGTCGATGGCGTTGTCGATGAGATTCCCGACAAGAGTGACGATATCGCGCGCCGGGATCGGAACCGGACCGAGTTCCGTGTCGTCGGTGACGGTCAGTTCCACCCCTCGTTCGGCGGCCTCGTCGATCTTGCCGAGCAGCAGTGCCGACAGCGCCGGTTCGTGGACGGCGCTCGTCAACCTGTCGATCAGATGTTGGGAGACCGCCAGTTCCTGCGTCGCGAAGGCGACCGCCTCCTCCGGCCGGCCGAGCTCGACCATCGTGATGATGGTGTGCAGGCGGTTCGCCGACTCGTGTGCCTGCGCCCGCAGCGACTCGGCGAACCCGCGGACCGAGTCGAGTTCGCCCAGGACGCCGCGTAGTTCGGTGTGGTCGCGGAGAGTGACGACCGTGCCGATGCGGCGCTCGTTCCAGTTCACAGCGTCGCTGTTGACGACGAGGGTGCGGTCGCGCGTCAGGTGCACCTCGTCGCGTGCCTCACCGGTGAGTGCGAGTTCGCGCAGTGTCTCGGGGAGCGTGTCGAAGGGGACCGGCCCGGTCGGGGGAAGCCCGAGCAGGCGGCGTGCCTCGTCGTTGACGACGTCGACCCGTGGGGAGTCCTCGGCCGTGCCGAACACCAGCAGTCCCTCTCCGATCGAGTGCAGGACGGCGTCGTGGTGTTCGTACATGCGCCGCAGCTGGTCGGGATTCAGGCCGAGGGTCTGCCGGCGGAGCCGCCGGGAGATGAGATAGGCGCCGACTGCCGACACCGCCAGTCCCGCGGCCACGACCCCCACGATGCCCGGAAGCCCCCGCAGGAAGTTCTCGGCGATGCGTTGCCGGGTCACCCCGACCGACACGAAGCCCACCAGGTCACCATCGTCGGCGTGGACCGGCGCGACGGTGCGGATCGACGGGCCGAGGCTGCCCGTGTACGTCTCGGTGAACGGCGTGCCCGACCGGGCCTCGTCGATGTGACCGGTGTACGGGCGTCCGATCTCGTCGACGACGGGGTGCGTCACGCGAATCCCGTCCGGATCGACGACCACCACGAAGTCGGTGCCGGTCGCCTCGCGGACCTGCTCGGCACGCGGTTGCAGCGCCGCCGTGGGATCGGCCGATTCCAACCCCTCGGCGACCTCCGGGAACTGGGCCATGGTCACTGCGATATCGGTCACGGACCGGCGCGTCGCGTCGTCGGCGTCGCGGCGCTCGTCGACGGCGAACAGGATGCCCGCCACGACCGCGACCACGGTGAACACCACCAATTGGAGGATCAGCAACCGGCTCGCCACGCTCATGGGCTGCCGCATCTCGCGACGTCTCACCGGTCACCTCCCCGTGAACACTATGTACACAAACTTCCTCGGCGGGGCGTTTCCCGACAACCATTTCGGGTAGGTGGAAGTGACTCCGGTCACCACCGCACACGACATCCGGGATCGAAGGGCACCCCATGAGCACCAGCACCGAACGCGACGGGAAACGCCGCGACCGTACCCACTGGCTGTACATCGGCGTCATCATCGCTGTCGTCGCCGGTATCGCCGTCGGATGGCTGGCGCCGGAGACGGGCAAGTCGCTCGGTGTCCTCGGCACTATGTTCGTCGACCTGATCAAGATGATGATCAGCCCGGTGATCTTCTGCACCATCGTGCTCGGCATCGGGTCGGTGCGGGCGGCGGCGAGTGTCGGCCGGATCGGCGGACTCGCGCTGATCTACTTCGTGGGCATGTCGACCGTGGCACTCGCGATCGGTCTCGGGGTGGGCAACCTGCTCGACCCCGGCTCGGGCCTCACCCTCGATCCGGCCAACGCCGGTTCGGGTGCCGAACTCGCCGAGAAGGCGCACGCAGCCGGTGGCACCGTCGACTTCATCGCGTCGATCATCCCGACCTCCCTGCTCTCCGCACTGACCGAGGGCAGTGTCCTGCAGACCCTGTTCGTGGCGCTGCTCGTGGGCTTCGCGATCCAGGGCATCGGCAAGTCGGGTGAACCGATCCTCCGCGGCATCGGCCACCTGCAGAAGCTCGTCTTCCGCATCCTGACGATGATCCTGTGGCTCGCCCCGATCGGTGCGTTCGGTGCCATGGCCAACGTCGTCGGCCAGACCGGCCTGAGCGCCGTGCTGCAACTCGGTGTGCTGATGATCGCTTTCTACCTCACGTGCGTCGTGTTCGTCTTCGGCATCCTCGGATCGCTGCTGCGCGCGGTCGCCGGTGTCTCGGTGTTCAAGCTCGTGAAGTACCTCGCCCGCGAGTACCTGCTCATCTTCGCGACGTCGTCGTCGGAGTCCGCGCTGCCGCGTCTGATCGCCAAGATGGAACACCTCGGTGTCCAGCGCACCACCGTCGGCGTGGTCGTGCCGACCGGCTACTCGTTCAACCTGGACGGCACCGCGATCTACCTGACGATGGCCGCCCTGTTCGTCTCCGACGCGATGGGAAGCCCGTTGAACATCGGCGAGCAGGTCTCGCTCCTGCTGTTCATGATCGTCGCCTCGAAGGGCGCGGCGGGGGTCACCGGCGCCGGCCTGGCGACGCTGGCCGGCGGTCTGCAGAGCCACCGTCCCGACCTGCTCGACGGTGTCGGCCTGATCGTCGGTGTCGACCGGTTCATGTCCGAGGCGCGAGCGGTCACCAACTTCTCCGGCAACGCCATCGCGACCCTGCTCATCGGCACGTGGACCAAGTCGGTGGATCGCGAACGGGTCGACGAGGTGCTCAGCGGACGGTTGCCGTTCGACGAGAGCATGATGGTCGACGATCACGAGCCCGCTCCCGAGCGCGAACCGGCGACGCTGGAGAAGGTGTCCGTCTGATCCGGCATCCGCTACGACAATGGCTGTCCGCTACGGAAATTTCCGTAGCGGACAGCCATTTCTGTAGCGACTACGCGCGGGCGGCGATGAAACGCTGGTGCAGTTCGCCGATGCCGTCGATCCAGCTGTCGAGCCGCTCACCGGCGCGCAGGTAGCGCTGCGGGTCGCGGCCCATGCCCACACCCGCGGGTGTGCCGGTGAAGATCACGTCGCCCGGATACAGGGTGACGTTGCGCGACAGCTCGGCGACCAGCGCGGGCACGGAGAAGATCATCTCCCGCGTACGGCCTTTCTGGACCTCCTCGCCGTCGATCGTGCATCCCAGTTCCAGATCGTCCGGGTCGGCGAACTCGTCGGGGGTGACGAGCCACGGACCCTGCGGAGCGAAGCCCGGATAGGACTTGGCGAGACCGAACTGGGGCGCCGGTCCGCGCATCTGGGCGACGCGTTCGGAGATGTCCTGCCCCGCCGTCAGGCCCGCGACGTACGACCAGGCGTCTGCTGCGTCGACGTCGCGTGCCTCCCGACCGATGACGGCGACGAGTTCGATCTCCCAGTCGACGTTGCCGCCGTCCGGAATCGTGACCTCGGAGTCGGGGCCGGTGAACGCCGAGACGTACTTGGTGAACACCGGGGGCAGATGTGTGGGCGCCTCGAAGCCCGATTCGGCGGCGTGGTCGTCGTAGTTCAACCCGACCGCGAAGACCTGACGGGGTGCGGGGGAAGGGGCGCCGAGCCGGGCACGGTCGATCGCAGCGTGGTCGGTGACGTCCGCGTCCGCCGCCCACGCCCGCACCTCGTCCCACGACTCGTAGATCGAGGCGAGGTCGGGTCCGAACCGGCCGTCGGACGCGGTGGCGATGTCGATGCCCCGCTCGTTGCCGGGGTCACCGACGACGAGGACGGCTCGGTTGTCGAGGTTGGCGATGCGCATGGACGTTCTCCTGATGGCTGCGGTGGTCGGTTCGATCCTGCTATGTCACCGCGGCCTCCGACAGAGGTGGTGCTCGAGCCGTAGCGGGGACATCGAGGACGAGTTCGACCGGGTCTCCTGATCGCACCCTCCTGTCGGAGGGATGCGGCATAGTTCGGGGAAGAAGCCACGCAACGCTCTTCAACCGCACAACTTCGGGAGTCGCTGTGAAGAACCGAGCTCGATTCGTCGATGTCGAAGGCCGCCCCGCGATCCGCTTCGAGCGGGAGTACCCGTATCCGCAGGAACGCCTGTGGAGCGCGGTGACCGACCCGGCCGAACTCTCCCGATGGTTCCCCGCCGCCGTCGACATCGAACTCCGTGAAGGCGGCACGATCACCTTCACCGACGAGCCCGGCGCCGAGCCCACGAAGGGCACGATCCTGGCGTGCGAGCCACGGGACAGCCTGTCCTACACGTGGGAGGGCGACGAACTGGGGTTCACACTGAACCCGACGCCGCAGGGCTGCCTGTTCGTCTTCGTCAACGTCCTCGGCGACCGGGAGACCGCCGCGATGGTCGCCGCAGGCTGGACGGTCTGCCTCGACGAGTTCGACGCCCTGCTGGCAGGCGAACCGCCGTCGCAGGAGACCGACTCGGAGGCCTGGCGGCCGGTCTACGAGTCCTACATCGCAGAAGGGTTCCCGGCGGGTGCTCCCGTGCCGGGACAAGGAGGGGAAACCTCATGAGCGAGTCCGAGAAGGGCACCGGACCCAAGCTGTTGTCGGGTGGCAACCCCCAGATCCCGAAGGGGATGGGCAGGGAACCGGTCGAGGCCTACATCGCGGCGATGCCCGAGTGGAAGCACGACATCGGCCGACGCCTCGACGAGCTGATCCTCGAGGAAGTTCCCGACGTCCACAACGCCGTGAAGTGGAATCAGCCGCTCTACGGCACCGCCGACGACAGCTGGTTCCTCACGTTCCGCTGCTTCACGAACTACGTGCAGCTGAGTTTCTTCAGGGGGAGTTCGCTCGACCCGCTGCCGGAGAAGGGGTCCAAGCATCCCGAGATGCGCTATCACGACATCCGCCGGCTCGAGGACCTCGACGAGGACAAGGTCCGGAAGTGGGTCCGGCAGGCCGCCGAACTGCCGGGGGAGAAGATGTAGCACGCCGATGTTCGGGGGAGTGATCGGGCACACGATAGTTTGGAAGCATGACCACGCCTCTCCAGGACATCCCGATCAACACCCTCTCGGGTGAACCCACGAACCTCGGCGCGTACGAGGGCCACGCGGTTCTCGTCGTGAACGTCGCGTCCAAGTGCGGCCTGACCCCGCAGTACGCGGCGCTCGAGAAGCTCGCGCAGGAATACCGCGACCGCGGACTGTTCGTCGTGGGCGTGCCGTGCAACCAGTTCATGGGTCAGGAGCCCGGCACACCGGAGGAGATCCAGGAGTTCTGCTCCGCCACCTACGGCGTGACCTTCCCGTTGCTCGAGAAGATCGAGGTCAACGGCGAGAACCGGCATCCGCTCTACGCCGAGCTCACCAAGCACCCGGACGCCTCCGGCGAGGCCGGCGACATCCAGTGGAACTTCGAGAAGTTCCTCATCGCCCCCGACGGCACGGTCGCCGCGCGCTTCCGTCCCCGCACGGAACCGGATGCGCCCGAGATCCTCGACGCCCTCGAAGAGATCCTGCCGGCCTGACATGTTCGGCACAGAAGCGCGGGACGCGCTGTACGACATCATCCGCATGCGTCGCGACGTCCGTGCAGAATTCAACGGGGAACGGCTCGACGAGGACACGCTGATGCGCATCCTGCGGGCCGCCCACCACGCACCCAGTGTCGGCAACACCCAGCCCTGGGACTTCGTCGTCGTGCAGGACGAACAGCGACTGAAGGAGTTCGCCGAGCACGTCGCCGGTTGCCGGCAGGCGTTCGCCGACTCGCTCCCCGAGGACCGAAAGAGCACCTTCGACCCCATCAAGATCGAAGGCATCGTCGAATCGGGGACCGGCGTCGTCGTCACCTACGACCCCGAACGCGGCGGCAAGCACATCCTCGGCCGGCACACCATCGACGAATCCGGCCTGTTCTCGGCCGTGCTGGCGATCCAGAACCTGTGGCTCGCCGCGACCGCCGAGGGACTCGGCGTGGGATGGGTGTCGTTCTACGAGGAGGACTTCCTCGCCGACTTCGTCGGAGTGAGCGCACCCGTGCGTCCCATCGCGTGGCTGTGCGTCGGCCCGGTCACGCGACTCCAGGAAATCCCCGACCTCGAACGGTTCGGCTGGCGCAAGGGTCGCCCGCTCGAGGAGGCCGTGCACCGCGACAGGTTCGCGGCGCCGGGTGACCGGGAGGCCTGATCCGACGGGTGGCGGCCGGTTCGTGAGTGCACGAGCCGGCCGCCACCTGCCGCTTCACAGGTCGGTTGCCACCTACTGCTCTCACAGGTCGGTTGCCACCTACTGCTCTCACAGGTCGGTTGCCACCTACTGCTCTCACAGGTCGGTTGCCACCTACTGCTCTCACAGGTCGGTTGCCACCTTCCAGGCACTGTGGATGGCGCCCTCGATGTAGTCGACCCGACCCGCATCTCCGACGACGCGGACGTCGACACCCGAGCCGGCCAGCTCGTCGGCAAGCGGCGCCGCCGCCGACACCCCGGATGCGACGACCACCGTGCGAGCGCGCACCGACTTCGTCTCCCCACCCACCGTGAACTCCACCGTCTCCCGCGTGATGCGCTGAACGGTCGCATTGCGGTGCACCTCGACGCCCACCTCGCGCGCGTGCTTGACAGCGGTCCACCGGCGCGGCATTGCCATCGGCACCCCGAGCTGCTGACCTTCGGCGAGCAGCGTCACCCGGCTGCCGCGTTCGGCCATGAACTCGGCCAGCTCCAGACCGACGAGCGACCCGCCGATCACGACGACGTCCTTCGCCATCGGCAGGAAACGCAGGAACCGCCGGCTCAGATCGCGGATCCTCCGAGGGCTGGTGGTGATACCGGCGAGCCTGCCTACCCGGCCCATCACCCGCAGCACCGGGGACTGATCGGAGACGTCGCCCGCACCCGTCATGAGCGCACGCATGCTGTCGCCGGTGTGCACGTGCGGAAGGTCCCCGCCCGGCACGGTGGGACGTTCCCGCACGGCGCCCGTCGCGACGACCACCACGTCCGGCTCCAGGGCGCGGATCGATGCGGCGGTGGCCTCGGTGCCGAGCCGCACGTCGATGGCGAGGCGGGTGACCTCGGCCGTCAGCCATTTCAGCAGCCGCTCGTTGTCGGGGGTGGTGAGGGTCGAGAACCACAGGGTCCCGCCCAGCCGGTCGGTCTTGTCCAGGACGGTGACGCGGTGCCCGCGCTCGGTGGCGACCCGCGCCGCCTCGAGACCGCCCGGACCGGCACCCACCACGACGACGTGCTTCGGCGTCGCAGTGCGGACGAACGGCACGAGCGTCTCGTTGCCCAGCGCCGGATTGACCGCACAGATGGGCGTGGCGTCCCAGAAGTTCTCCTGCACGCACACGTAGCAGTTGATGCACGGGCGGATCTGTTCGCTGCGTCCCTGCTCCAGCTTGGTGACGAGCGCGGGATCGGCCAGCAACTGACGTCCCATCGCGACGAAGTCGGTGACGCCCTCGGCGATCATCCGCTCGCCGACCTCCGGCAGCATGCGGCCGACGGTGATGACGGGGATCGACACCGCACGCTTGATGACCGCGGCGTCGGAGGTGTAGAAGCCGATCTTGTCCGGCAACGGACCGTCGGTGAAGTTCGCGAACGCGTTGAGCGCGGTGCCTGTGACGTGGAGGGCGTCGGCGCCGGCCTGCTCGAACAGCACTGCGGCCGCGGCGGATTCCTCGACGGTCAGGCCGTCCGTCTCACCGTATTCCTGCCCTGCCAGGCGCACGATGACGGCGAGGCGGTCGCCGACCTCGGCCTTGACCGCGCGGATCACCTCGCAGGTCAGCCGGGCCCGGTTCTCCAGCGACCCGCCGTATTCGTCGGTGCGCTGGTTCGTGTAGCGGCTGAGGAAGGCGCCGAGCACGTAGTTGTGGGCGGCGTGGATCTCGACGGCGTCCGCTCCGGCGGCGGCGACCCGGCCTGCGGCCTCGGCGAACATCCGGATCAGCCATTCGATGTCGCTCTCGGAGGCCTCGTTGTAGGTGGCCCGCGCACCACCCTGGATCGACGCCATGCGCTGCAGTTCCGCGGGCGTGCACTCGGCCATGGCGCTCATGTCGCTCGGCGGCTTCGGGATGCTCGGCACGAGCTGCGGCCGGCCCTGCAGGGTGTCGATGCGGGCGACCTTGCCGTGGTGCACCATCTGCACGCACAGCTTGCTGCCGGCCTCGTGGACGGCGTCGGCCAGCGCGCGGAGCCCGGGGACGAACCGGTCCTCGGACAGGCCGGGCTCCTTCGTGCTGGTGCATCCCGCCGGATAAGCGACCGCGCAGCACCCTGTGACGATCAGCCCGGTGCCTCCGGCCGCGCGGGCGACGAAATGATCGATGTCGCCCTGCTCGATCTCCCCGTCCTCACAGAGGTTCATGTCCATGGCGGGCATCACCACGCGGTTGTCCAGCGTGATCGGCCCGATGGTGCCGGGGGAGAGAAGGCGCGTATAGGTCTGGTTCGGGACTGCCACGCCCGGACGGTATGCCCGGCCCCGTGTGGCCGTCGACACGGTCCCGATGAACGGGATGCGGATCTCCGGACCGAGTCTTCATCCGGATTTCCCGGCAGGGCAGGACGCCGTTCACCCGGGTGCAGCAGGCTCGGGGTCATGGGCGGACGGATGATCGTGTCGGTGTCGGGGATCCGGGACGTCACGCGCGACCTCGTGGACGCCTTCGCCCGCGAGACCGACGCGCGCGGAGTGCCGTTGTCGCTGTTCGTCGCTCCCCGTCTGAAGGACCACTACCGCCTCGCGCGGGATCCGGCGACGCAGGAGTGGCTGCTCGAACGGCGCGAGGGTGGCGACGCGATCGTGTTGCACGGTTACGACCAGGCGGCGACGAAGCGACGTCGCGCCGAGTTCGCGACGCTGCCCGAACACGAGGCGCGCCTGCGCCTGCTCGCCGCCGACCGCGTGCTCGAGGAGACCGGACTCCGCACCCGGCTGTTCGCACCACCGCGATGGCGCGCGTCGCCGGGCGCAGTGGCAGCACTTCCGCAGGTCGGTTTCCGGATGATGGCGGACCACGTCGGCATCCACGATTTGGTGACGGGCACCGTGACGAAGGCGCGGGTGTACGGCCTCGGTGACGGTGCGGGGTCGGACGTGTGGCGTTGCCGCGCGATGGTGATGGGCGCGTCGCGGACGGCGCGGCGCAGGGAATTGCTGCGTCTGGCGATCGCCGCTCCCCGGCTCGCCCAGTCCGGACCCCGGCAGGCGATCCTCGACGCCGTCGACCTCGCACTGCACCACGGTGCCGAACCGACCGTCCACGCCTGGCGGCCGCGTCCGTCGAACAACCGCGTGGCGTGATCCCGCCGGGCCCGCCGGTGCTCCCGGTCGCCGCATCCGCTCGGTAATGTTGGCGGCCATGGACGCTGACGTGATCGTGGTGGGGGCGGGACTCGCGGGGCTCGTGGCGGTCGGTGAACTGATCGACGCCGGTCGCAAGGTTCTGCTGGTGGAGCAGGAGAACTCGAACAACATTGGCGGGCAGGCCTTCTGGTCGTTCGGCGGGTTGTTCTTCGTCGACAGTCCCGAACAGCGACGACTCGGGATCAAGGATTCCTACGAACTCGCCCTGCAGGACTGGATGGGCACCGCCGGCTTCGACCGCGAGATCGAGGACCGCTGGCCGCGGCGCTGGGCCCAGGCCTACGTCGAGTTCGCCGCGGGGGAGAAGCACGCCTGGCTCAAGCAGCGCGGGCTGAAGATCTTCCCGATGGTCAACTGGGCCGAACGCGGCGGATACGACGCTGCGGGGCACGGCAACTCGGTCCCGCGATTCCACATCACCTGGGGCACCGGTCCGGGCCTCGTCGAGATCTTCGAGCGCAAGCTCCGCGAAGGCGTCGAACGCGGTCTCGTCACGCTGAAGCACCGCCACCGGGTCGACGAACTCGTCGTCACCGACGGAGCCGCCACCGGGGTGCGCGGAGCGATCCTCGAGCCCACCGACGCGGCGCGCGGCGTGGCGTCCTCCCGCACCGTCGTCGGGGACTTCGAGTTCTCCGCCGGAGCCGTCATCGTCACCTCCGGCGGTATCGGCGGCAACTACGACCTCGTGAAGAAGAACTGGCCGAAGCGGATGGGGGAGCCGCCGAAGCACATGCTCAGCGGTGTGCCCGCGCACGTCGACGGCCGGATGCTCGAGATCACCGAGAAGGCCGGCGGGAACATCGTCAACCGCGACCGCATGTGGCACTACACCGAGGGCATCACCAACTACGACCCGGTGTGGCCCGAGCACGGCATCCGCATCCTGCCCGGCCCGTCGTCGCTGTGGCTCGACGCCACTGGCAAGCGGTTGCCGGTGCCGTTGTTCCCCGGCTTCGACACGCTCGGCACCCTCGAGTACATCGTGAGCACGGGCTACGACCACACCTGGTTCGTGCTCGACCAGAAGATCATCGAGAAGGAATTCGGGCTCTCCGGTTCCGAGCAGAATCCCGACCTCACCGGGCGCAGCCTCCGCTCGCTGCTGCAGCGGGTCAAGTCGGGTGCACCCGGACCGGTCGAGGCCTTCAAGGAACGCGGGGTCGACTTCGTCGTCCGCGACACGCTCGCCGATCTCGTCGCGGGCATGAACGAACTCACCCCCGAGGCACCGCTCGACTACGAACAGGTGCGTTCGGTGGTCGAGGCCCGCGACCGCGAGATGGACAACAAGTACACCAAGGACCTGCAGGTCGCGGCGGTGCGCTCGGCGCGCGCCTACGCACCCGATCGCGTCGTCCGCATCGCGGCGCCGCACCGGATTCTCGACCCGAAGGCCGGCCCGCTCATCGCCGTGAAGCTGCACCTGCTCACCCGCAAGACGCTCGGCGGGCTCGAGACCGACCTGTCCTCGCGCGTGCTGCGGTCGGACGGGTCGGTCTTCGACGGCCTCTTCGCGGCCGGTGAGGTCGCCGGCTTCGGTGGTGGCGGCGTCCACGGCTACC
Source organism: Rhodococcus sp. BUPNP1 (assembly GCF_002215235.1). Lineage (NCBI taxonomy): Bacteria > Bacillati > Actinomycetota > Actinomycetes > Mycobacteriales > Nocardiaceae > Rhodococcus > Rhodococcus sp. BUPNP1. Next base: position 61,541 of record NZ_NERM01000006.1, on the reverse strand, counting down.
GGTCGCTCGAGGGCACCTTCCTCGGCGGATGCATCTTCTCGGGCCGGGCGGCAGGTCGCGCCGCCGCCCGCTGAACCTCCCGTCGGCGTCTACTGCCACAGCAGAGCGCGAAACGGTCGTAAGAGCGCGAAACATCCCGCGACGACGACCGTTTCGCGCTCCACAGCGTCAGACCTCGACGCCGTCCTCGTGCGGCAGCACGCGGAACTCTGTGCCCTCCGGCGCCATCTCGCTGTACCGGCCGTAGAAGATGCCGCGACCGTTGTCGTTGACGATGCCCTGATGGATCGGCACGGCGACCCGCGGGTTCACCGCACGCAGGTAGTCGATCGCCTCCCAGATCTTGAGCCACGGCGCGGTCGACGGCAGGGCCAGCACGTCGACGCGCTCGTGCGGGATGTACAGCGAGTCGCCGGGGTGCAGCAGCTGCGACGGATTCTCGTCGTCGCCGACGAGGAAGGCCGTGTTGTCGATGACGGGCATGTCGGGGTGGATCACCGCGTGCCGTCCGCCGGTGCCGCGCACGGTCAGCGAACCGACCGAGAACGAGTCGCCGGGACGCACCGCGGTCCAGTCGCCGTCGAGCAGATTCGCCGACTGCGGGTCGGAGAACAGCTGCGCTCCGGGATTGGCCTCGAGGAGCGCGGGCAGCCGGGTGGTGTCGGCGTGGTCGGGATGCTGATGGGTCACGAGGATCGCGTCGAGTCCGGTGATGCCCTCGAACCCGTGGGAGAAATTTCCGGGGTCGAAAAGGAGCTTCGCGCCGAGGTGTTCGACGAGGATGCAGGAATGGCCGAAATGGGTCAGTTGCATGCCGTCGAGTATGCCGTCGGAAGGAGCCCGATGACCGACTACGGACAGGAACTCCGCTTCGGCAGCTTCCTCACGCCCTCCGCCGCCGACCCGGCGGGCGTCGTCGACCTCGCCACGGTGTCGGAGCGTGCCGGACTCGACCTGGTGACGATCCAGGACCACCCCTACCAGCCGCGATTCCTCGACACCTGGACGTTGCTCGGCTGGATCGCGGCGCGCACCACGACCGTGACGGTCGCGCCCAACGTGGCGAACCTGCCCCTGCGCGGACCGGTGATCCTCGCGCGGAGCGCGGCCTCGCTGGACCGGCTCAGTGGGGGTCGCGTCGAACTGGGTCTCGGGTCGGGTGCCTTCTGGGACGCTGTCGCCGCGAACGGCGGACCGCACCGCAGCCCCGGTGAAGCGGTCGACGCACTGATCGAGGCGATCGAGGTGATCCGAGCCCTGTGGTCGGACGAGAAGGGCGCGGCCCGGGTCGACGGCACGTACTACCGGCTGACCGGCGCGAAGCGGGGGCCGTTCCCCGCGCACGATCTCGGCATCTGGCTCGGCGCCTACGGCAAGCGGATGCTCGACGTCACCGGCCGCTTCGCCGACGGATGGCTGCCGAGTTCGTTCGCCGCCGGGCCCGAGAAGCTGGGGGAGATGAGCGCCCACGTCGACGAGGCCGCGCACCGTGCGGGGCGTGATCCCGCCGCGATCCGCCGGCTCTACAACATCTCCGGCACCTTCGCGGACACCGCCGACGGGTCGTTCCTGCACGGGCCGCCCGAGGTGTGGGCCGAACAGCTCGCCGAGCTGACCCTGCGGCACGGGACCAGCACCTTCGTCCTCGGCAGCGACGAGCGGTCCGACCTCGAACGTTTCGCCGGTGAGGTCGCGCCCCGCGTGCGCGAACTCGTTGCTGCCGAGCGGCGTTGAACGGGCGTGACAGGTCTCGCACGAGCGGGACCTCGGCCGATGCCCGTCCCGGTGGCCACGGCCGGTAAACTGCTGGATGTCCGGTGTCCGTCCCCGGGCGCCAGCACTACTACCGAGGAGCAGCACGTGGCGCGTGTCGTCGTCGAAGTCATGCCCAAAGCCGAGATTCTCGACCCCCAGGGTCAGGCCATCACTGGGGCGCTGTCGCGGCTGGGCTTCGCGGGCGTGACCGACGTCCGTCAGGGCAAGCGTTTCGAGCTCGAGGTCGACGGCAGCGTCGGCGACGAGGAGCTCGAGAAGATCGCCGAGTCGTTGCTCGCCAACACGGTGATCGAGGACTGGGCCATCCGGCGGATCGACGGTGACGCATGAGCGCACGCATCGGAGTCATCACCTTCCCGGGCACGCTCGACGACGTCGACGCCTCCCGCGCGGTGAAGCTCGCCGGTGGTGAGGCCGTGAGCCTGTGGCACGGGGACGCCGATCTCAAGGGAGTCGACGCGGTGATCGTGCCCGGCGGCTTCTCCTACGGCGACTACCTGCGCTGCGGTGCCATCGCTCGGTTTGCGCCGGTGATGGGCAAGGTCGTCGAGGCCGCGCAGAAGGGCATGCCCGTCCTCGGCATCTGCAACGGCTTCCAGGTGCTGTGCGAGGCGGGTCTGCTGCCGGGCGCGCTCACCCGCAACGCCGGTCTGCACTTCGTCTGCCGCGACGAGTGGCTGAAGGTCGAGTCGAACACCACCGCGTGGACCTCGCGCTACGAGGCCGGCGCCGAGATCCTCATCCCGCTCAAGTCGGGTGAGGGCCGCTACCAGGCATCGGAGAAGGTGCTCGACGAGCTCGAGGGTGAAGGTCGCGTGGTGTTCCGCTTCGCGGGCGACAACCCGAACGGTTCGCAGCGCGGCATCGCCGGCATCTCGTCGGCGAACGGCCGGGTCGTCGGTCTCATGCCGCACCCCGAGCACGCCACCGAGGCGCTCACCGGCCCCAGCGACGACGGACTCGGCATGTTCTACAGCGTGCTGGACGCGGTCGTCAACGCGTGACCGCCTGACCGGAATTTCCGCCGAAGCCCCCATCGACCCTCCCGGTCGTGGGGGCTTCGCTCGTTCCGGCGGGCTCGAGGAATTCTCCGAACCCGAAGTCCCGGAACAGGAGAGACGGAACGAGGGACCCCGCGACCGTCCCGATCGGCTGCGGAATCCCTCGTCCCTACAACCCGGAGCTCGACCCCCCGATCAAGTCCCGGGCGCGATGTCGTCGTCATCCCCCATGCGCGACATCGCGGATCAGTCTGCCGGAGCCGAATCGTCCTGTCCTGAGTAGGACTACCCAAATCGGGCCTGTCCGTCGACGGGCGTTGCGTGTCGGTCCCCGGCGGTACCGTCGCGCCATGACAGCGACCATCGCGATGATCACCTTCGACACCACCGACCCGGCTCCGATCGCGACGTGGTGGGCCGAGCGTACGGGCGGCCGCATCGAGCAGGAGAACGACGGCTGGTTCTTCATCGTCGCCCTGCCGCAGGGCATCAGGCTCGGTTTCCAGAAGGTGTCCGATCCGACGCCCGGGAAGAACCGCGTGCACCTCGATCTCACGGCCCCCGATCTCGACGCCGAGGTCGAGCGCTTCGTGCAGGCCGGCGCGAAGGAGGTCCATCGCGAGAACATGGGAGACGACTTCCGCTGGGTGACGCTCGCCGACCCCGAGGGCAACCTGTTCTGCGTCGCCGAGGGCCACTGACACTCGGTACGAGGGGAGCGGCGCGGCTCTTTCGTTCAGCACCGAGACTGTCCGTGATGCGAAGATGCAGTCATGTCTTCCACGCGTGCCGATGCTCGGGGTCTCTGTAATTTCGTCGACCTGTCGCCGTCGCCGTTCCACGTCTGCGCCACCGTCGCCGCGGCGCTGACCGAGGCGGGCTTCGTCGAACTGCACGAGCAGCAGGCCTGGCCCTCCGAGCCGGGACGCTTCTTCCTGGTGCGCGGCGGGTCGCTGATCGCGTGGAGCACCGAGGGTGTCGCCGACGATCCGGCCGCGCCCTTCCGCATCGTCGGCGGGCACACCGACAGCCCCAACCTGCGGGTCAAGCAGCATCCCGATCTCACGTCGGCGGGCTGGCGGATGGTGGGGCTCGAACCGTACGGCGGTGCGTGGCTCAACTCGTGGCTCGACCGCGACCTCGGGATCTCCGGCCGTTTCACCGTGCGCGCGGGGGAGACGACCGAGGACGTCCTCGTCCGCGTCGACGCGCCGGTCCTGCGGGTCCCGCAGCTCGCCATCCACCTGTCCGAGGACCGCAAGGGCGTCCAGCTCGACCCGCAGCGCCACGTCAACGCTGTCTGGGGTGTCGGCACCGAACCGCGCTCGTTCATCGCGTGGGTCGCCGAGCAGCACGGGATCGATCCGGGCGCGGTGCTCGGCTGGGAGCTGATGACCCACGACCTGGCGCCGAGCGCGGTCGTCGGGCCGGGCCGCGACCTGGTCAGCGCACCGCGTCTCGACAACCAGGGCACCTGCTACGCCGGGCTGCACGCCCTGCTCGACGCCGCGGAACACGTCGCTGCGCACGGTGGCCCGATGCCGCTCCTCGCCCTGTTCGACCACGAGGAGGTCGGCAGCATGTCCGACCGCGGCGCCTTCTCGGAACTGCTCAACACCGTCATCGAACGGATCGTCCTGCTCCGGGGCGGTGGGCGCGAGGAGTTCCTCCGCGCCCGCGCCGGCTCGATCGTCGCGTCGGGTGACATGGCGCACGCCACGCACCCCAACTACCCCGAGCGGCACGAACCCGCCCACCGCATCGCGGTGAACGGCGGACCGGTCCTGAAGGTGAACCAGAACCTGCGGTACGCGAGCGACGCGACCGGCGCCGGGGCCTTCGCGCTGGCCTGCGAGCAGGCGGGGGTCCCGCTGCAACGGTACGTGCACCGCGCCGACCTGCCGTGCGGCTCGACGATCGGTCCGATCACCGCGTCGAGGACCGGCATCACGACCGTCGACATCGGAGCCCCGCAGCTCGCTATGCACTCGGCGCGCGAGTTCATGGGCGCGGACGACGTGGCGAGCTATGCGCAGGCCCTGACCGCTTTCCTGACCCCGGCATCGTGACCGCGTTCGCCCGCCCCGAAGCACCCGCCGGTGACACACTGAAGACGGTCGTGTCCGGTCGGAGAGAACGGGGGAATGCAGTGGACGTCCCGTCCTACCCCGATCATCTGCTGTCCCTCGCCGAGTGGTCGGCCCTGCCCGAATCCGACGGGCACCACGTGGAGGTGTGCGAGGGCGTCCTCGTCGCCGCGCCGGCGCCGGGAGCGGCGCACGATCACGCCGCGGTGACCCTGGCGTTGCTCCTCGACGAGAAGCTGCCCGACGAATGGTGCGCGCTCGGCGGCGTCGAGGTGCTGGTCGCGGAGAAGCCGCTGACGGTGCGGTGCCCCGACGTGATCGTCGTGGGACGCTCCCTCGTCGACGCCGACCCGGATCGGGCACCGATCTCCGAGGTGAAGCTGGTCGTGGAGGTCACCGTCGACGGCACGGCCCGCACCGACCGGGTCACGAAGTTCTCCGAATACGCGGAGGCCGGCGTCCTGCAGTACTGGATCGTCGATCTCGGCGGACCGCCGGTGATCGCCACCTTCACGCTCGTCGACGGGTGGTACCGATTCGACGGGGAGCACTCGGGCACCGTCACCCTCGATGCGCTGGGCACCGAGGTGGCCGTCACACCGTCGGAGCTCGTGCCCGCACCGGTGAACCCCGTCGCGCCTGCGCAGCGATAGACTGATCCGCGGCAGTTCCCGCCCGGCCTGCCGTTTTCGATCCCAGAGTGAAGGGACCCGACGCCCAGTGTCACCGCACGTGGATACCGTCTCCCACGCCGCCGAAACCCCCGACGCCGCTCAGCCCTATCGGGAGCTGGGTCTGAAGGAAGACGAGTACACCCGGATCAAGGAGATCCTGGGCCGTCGCCCCACCGACGCCGAACTCGCCATGTACTCGGTGATGTGGTCCGAGCACTGCTCGTACAAGTCGTCGAAGGTGCACCTGCGCTACTTCGGCGAGACCACCACCGACGAGATGCGCGAATCGATGCTCGCGGGCATCGGTGAGAACGCCGGCGTCGTCGACATCGGCGACGGCTGGGCCGTCACCTTCAAGGTCGAGTCGCACAACCACCCGTCCTACATCGAGCCGTACCAGGGCGCCGCGACCGGCGTGGGCGGCATCGTCCGCGACATCATGGCCATGGGCGCCCGCCCGATCGCCGTGATGGACCAGCTCCGCTTCGGCGCAGCCGATCACCCCGACACCCGTCGCGTCGTCGACGGTGTCGTGCGCGGTGTCGGCGGCTACGGCAATTCCCTGGGCCTGCCCAACGTCGGCGGCGAGACCGTCTTCGACGCCTCCTACCAGGGCAACCCGCTCGTGAACGCGCTGTGCGCGGGTGCGATGCGCGTGGAGGACCTGCACCTCGCGCACGCTTCCGGCACGGGCAACAAGGTCATCCTGTTCGGCGCGCGCACCGGACTCGACGGCATCGGCGGCGTGTCCGTCCTCGCCTCCGAGACCTTCGACGACAGCGCCGGTGGCCGCCCCAAGAAGCTCCCGAGCGTGCAGGTGGGCGACCCCTTCACCGAGAAGGTGCTCATCGAGTGCTGCCTCGACCTCTACCGCGAGAAGCTCGTCGTCGGCATCCAGGACCTCGGCGGTGCCGGTCTGTCCTGCGCGACCTCCGAGCTCGCCGCCGCCGGCGACGGTGGCATGCACATCGACCTCGAGCGTGTCCCGACGCGCGCGAAGGGCATGACCCCGGCCGAGGTGCTGTCCTCGGAGTCGCAGGAACGCATGTGCGCCGTCGTCACGCCCGACAACGTCGACGCCTTCATGGACGTCTGCAAGAAGTGGGACGTCCTGGCCACCGTCATCGGTGAGGTCACCGACGGCGACCGCCTCGTCATCGACTGGCACGGCGAGACCGTCGTCGACGTGCCGCCGCGCACGGTCGCGCACGAGGGCCCGGTCTACGAGCGCCCCGTCGAGCGCCCGGCCTCGCAGGACGCGCTGATCGCGAACACCACCGCGGGCCTGAAGCGTCCGGAGACCGCCGACGAGCTGCGCGCGACGCTGCTGAAGATGCTCGCGTCGCCGGCGCTGTGCAGCCGCAAGTGGATCACCGAGCAGTACGACCGCTACGTCCGCGGCAACACGGTGCTCGCCGAGAACGCCGACGCCGGTGTGGTCCGCATCGACGAGGAGACCGGCCGCGGCATCGCGCTCGCGACCGACGCCTCGGGCCGCTACACGCAGCTCGATCCGTATGCGGGCGCCCAGCTCGCCCTCGCCGAGGCCTACCGCAACGTCGCCGCCACCGGCTCGACGCCGAAGGCCGTCTCGAACTGCCTGAACTTCGGTTCGCCCGAGGATCCCGGCGTGATGTGGCAGTTCCAGCAGGCCGTGCGCGGCCTCGCGGACGGCTGCGCGAAGCTCGGCATCCCCGTCACCGGCGGCAACGTCAGCTTCTACAACCAGACCGGCGCCACCGCGATCCTGCCGACCCCGGTCGTCGCGGTGCTCGGTGTGATCGACGATGTGCACCGCCGCATCCCCACCGGCATCGGCCTCGAGCCGGGCGAGACGCTGATCTTGCTCGGTGAGACCCGCGACGAGTTCGACGGCTCCATCTGGGCGCAGGTCGAGCACGACCACCTCGGTGGTGTCCCGCCGAAGGTCGATCTCGACCGTGAGCGACTGCTGTCGGAGATCCTCACCGCGGGTTCGCGCGACGGCCTGATCTCCGCCGCGCACGACCTGTCCGAGGGTGGTCTCGCGCAGGCCGTCGTCGAGGCCGCACTCGCGGGCGAGACCGGCTGCCGCGTGCTGATCCCCGAGGACGCCGATCCGTTCGTGACGCTGTTCTCCGAGTCGGCCGGCCGCGTGCTCGTGGCCGTGCCGCGCACCGAGGAGTCGCGCTTCACCGGTATGTGCACCGCACGCAACATGCCGTGGGTGCGCATCGGTGTCGTCGACGAGGGATCCGACTCCGTCGAGGTCCAGGGCCTGTTCTCGATCCCCATGACCGAGCTGCGCGAGGTGTGGGAAGGGACCCTGCCTGCCCTGTTCGGGTAACCGTGCCGGCCACCCAGGTCGATCGGCTGGCGGCGTTCGAGGCCCGGCAGGGCCGGATCATCGCCGCGGTCACCGACTTCGGTGAGCGCCACCCCCTCACCGCACGGGTGTGGGGGTGGCTCAGCCTGGACTTCACGGGCGTCGCCTTCGCGGCGCTGTTCTTCTGCTGGTCGCTGACGCCGTCGCTGCTCCCGCGCGACTGGCTCTTCCAGGGCCTGATCGGCGGCATCAACGCCGCGATCGGGTACGGCGTCGGATGCGTCGTCGGCTGGGCCGTGGCGCGCTTCCTGCTTCCCGGGCGACGGTGGTGGCCGCCGCCGCTGCCGGTGCTGCGTGCCATCAAGGTCGCGGTTCCGGTCGCGGCCGCTCTCGCGTCGCTCGTCGCACTCGTGCTCTCCGCCGGCGAGCAACGTCAGCTCGCCGCGCTCATGGGTGTCGAGGGCACCACGACCTCGGGATATCTGCGCACCATCGTGCTGAGCGTCGCGGTCGCCGCCGCTCTCATCGCCCTGTGGCGCGGGCTGCGCGACATCGTCCGCTGGGTGTCGATGCTGCTCATGCGCCGCACCCGGATGCCGCTCGGTCTCGCCCGCACGCTGGGTGTTCTGGTCGTGGTCCTCGCGACCTTCATGCTCATCGACGGCGTGCTCATCCGCGGCACCTACGCCATCGTCAACCAGGCGTTCGGTCTGCAGGACGACACCACCCGTCCCGGCGCGATCCAACCGGTCGATCCCGCGAAGTCCGGCAGCCCCGAATCCCTCGCGGCGTGGGAGACGCTTGGGTTCGAGGGCCGCAACTTCGTCTCGCGAGGACTCGACGCCGAGGAACTGACCGCCGTCAACGGCAGTCCCGCACCGGAACCGATCCGGGTGTACGTCGGGCTCGACACCGCACCCACACCGGAAGAACGCATCGACCTCGTTCTCGCGGAACTCGAGCGGACCGGTGCCTTCGACCGTTCCACTCTCGTCCTCATCCCCACCACCGGCACCGGCTGGGTCAATCCCACCGCGGCCCGCGCGATGGAACTCGTCCACAACGGCGACCTGGCGATGGTGGCCTGGCAGTACTCCTACCTGCCGAGCTGGATCTCCTTCCTCGCCGACCGGGAGAAGGCCGCTGCCGCAGGCAAGATGCTGGTCGAGCGGGTGCACGAACGCTGGTCGCAGCTGCCCGAGGACGACCGCCCCGACCTGTTCCTCTACGGCGAGAGCCTCGGCACGCAGTCGGGGGAGGGTGCCTTCGACAGTCTCGCCGAGATCCGCGCCCAGATGGACGGGGTGCTGTGGGTGGGCCCGCCCAACTCCAACCGTCTGTGGCGGCAGCTCGTCGAACGCCGCGATCCCGGCACGACCGAGGTGCAGCCGGTGTACGCGGACGGTCTCGTCGTGCGCTTCGCCGACAGCCGGGAGGCGATCCACGAGCCCGACACACCGTGGCTGTCGCCCCGCGTGCTCTACATCCAGCACGCCTCGGATCCCGTCGTCTGGTGGTCGCCGGACCTGTTGTTCTCCCGCCCCGACTGGCTGTCGGAGCCGCCCGGACGCGACCGGCTGCCGCAGATGCGGTGGTTCCCCTTCGTCACCTTCTGGCAGGTCTCCGCCGACCTCACCAACGCTGCCGGCGTGCCCGACGGACACGGCCACAACTACGGGTCGGCGGTGCTCGAGGGATGGATCGAGATCACCCAGCCCGAGGGCTGGACCGAGAACGACACCGAGCGGGTGCGCATCGCCCTCGAGGCGTTCGCCGAGGACGACGGACCCGAGAAGTGACCTCGCGAGTCACCGCTGTGAGCGGCACCGCCGTGAGCTGCACCGCTGCGGGATGCGCCGCCGCGCTGGTCGCGTGGAACACCCTCGTCCTCCCGGCGATGGATCTCGGTCCGCGCGGCAGGGCCGCCGCGAACGCCGGCTTCGGTGTCGCGCTCGCCGCGGCCACCCGCGCGGCCGGTGTCTCCGCAGCCGAGCTCGGCTGGCGCAGAGCAGGGAAGGGCCTGCGGTGGGGGACCGCGTCGGCGGTCCTGCCGGTCGCGGCCTACACGGTGATGCTCGCCGTCCCACCCGTACGACGGCGGATGGCCGACGGAGCGCGACGCGCCGACCACACCGAGTGGGTCTTCGTACACATCCCCTTCGGGACGGTCCTGGCCGAGGAACTGCTGTTCCGATCGGTTCTGTACGCCCTGACCCGCCGCGCGTCACGGAGGTGGCACCGGGTGCTGACCTCGGTCGCCTTCGGGCTCTGGCACGTCGTTCCCGCCCGGCACGCCGGGGACTCGGTGCCCGGAACCGTCGCGCTCACCGCCCTGAGCGGGGTGGTGTTCGATGAACTGCGACGACGGACCGGCAGTGTCGTCGCGCCGATGCTCCTGCACCTGGCGATCAACGCCGGCGGTGCCGTCGCGGTCGGCATCGCGACGCGCCCACCTCGTTAGGCTGTGCTGCCATGGCACCCCGGAAACCCGTCGACCCCGCCGAACTGCGCGCAGCCCTCGAACGGGTGGGTCTATGGGTGACGGGGGAGAGCGACGAGAAGCCGCCACGCCCCGATCTCGCCGCCGCCGTCCGGCTCAGTGCCCGCACCCTCGAACAGATCGCGCCGGGATCGAGCGTGGAGGTGCGGGTGCCGCCGTTCGTGGCCGTCCAGTGCATCGAGGGCCCTCGCCACACGCGAGGGACACCGCCCAACGTCGTCGAGACCGATCCGCGGACGTGGCTGCGTCTGGTGGTCGGCAGCATCGATTTCGACGGGGCCGTGGACTCGGGTGCGGTGGAGGCATCGGGTGGGCGCGCAGCGGAGATCGGACGGCTGCTCCCGATCGCCCGACTCTGACGTTTACCGGGGCCCACACCGGGCGTCCGGGAGGGAGCACCCGGCGCTGGCCGTAGAATGGGGGGAGCCCCGCTTGTCCAGCCTCAGGGAGCACGTCCGTGACCAGTGCCGATCTGTCGGTCCACACACGTAATCTTCTCGCCTCCACCGAACCCGAGAACGAACCCCGCGAAGAGTGCGGAGTGTTCGGAGTGTGGGCTCCCGGTGAGGACGTGTCGAAGCTCACGTATTACGGTCTCTATGCGCTGCAGCACCGCGGACAGGAAGCTGCGGGCATCGCCGTGGCCGACGGTTCGCAGGTGCTCGTCTTCAAGGATCTCGGTCTCGTCAGCCAGGTCTTCGACGAGCAGACGCTCGCCGCGATGACCGGCCACATCGCGATCGGCCACTGCCGCTACTCCACCACCGGGTCCACGACCTGGGAGAACGCGCAGCCGATCTTCCGCACCACCGCCGCCGGCTCGGGCGTCGCGCTCGGCCACAACGGCAACCTCGTCAACACCGCCGAACTCGCCGAACGCGGACGCCGTCTCGGTGTGCTCGATCCCACGCGGCCCGGTGCGGCGAACTCCGACTCCGACACCGTCGGTGCGCTGCTCGCCCACGGCGCGAAGAACAGCACGATCGAAGAGGCCGCGATGGAGCTGCTCCCGCAGCTGCGCGGCGCGTTCTGCCTGACCTTCATGGACGAGCACACCCTCTACGCGGCCCGCGACCCGTGGGGCATCCGCCCGCTGTGCCTCGGACGCCTCGACCGCGGCTGGGTCGTCGCCAGCGAGACCGCCGCCCTCGACATCGTCGGTGCATCCTTCGTCCGCGACATCGAGCCCGGCGAGCTGCTCGCGATCGACGCGGACGGTGTGCGCTCGTCGCGCTTCGCGAACCCCGAGCCCAAGGGCTGCGTGTTCGAGTACGTCTACCTCGCGCGTCCCGACTCGACCATCGCCGGTCGCTCCGTGCACGCGACCCGCGTGGAGATCGGCCGCCGGCTCGCGAAGGAACACCCGATCGACGCCGATCTGGTCATCCCGGTGCCCGAGTCGGGAACCCCGGCCGCCGTCGGTTACGCACAGGGCTCCGGCCTGCCCTACGGCCAGGGACTGATGAAGAACGCCTACGTCGGCCGCACCTTCATCCAGCCCAGCCAGACCATCCGCCAGCTCGGTATCCGGCTCAAGCTCAACCCGCTGCGCGAGGTGATCCGCGGCAAGCGCCTCGTCGTCGTCGACGACTCGATCGTGCGCGGCAACACCCAGCGCGCCCTGATCCGCATGCTGCGCGAGGCCGGCGCCCTCGAGATCCACGTGCGCATCGCCTCGCCGCCGGTCAAGTGGCCCTGCTTCTACGGCATCGACTTCGCGTCGCCGGCCGAGCTGATCGCCAACGGCGCGGGCACCCGCGACACCGTCGAGGAGGGGCACGACTACGACGAGATGGTCGAGATGGTGCGCCGGTCGATCGGCGCAGACTCGCTCGGTTACATCTCGATCGACGGCATGATCGGCGCCACCGAGCAGCCCGCATCCCGTTTGTGCGCTGCATGTTTCGACGGCCACTACCCGATCGCGCTCCCCAGCGAGCATCAGGCGGGCAAGGACGTCCTCAACGGCGTCGTCGACACCGATTCGGCCACCCCGACCGTGTTGGACAACGACAACGCGGACGTTCTCAGTCGGCCGTAGAAGCTGGTCGGGTACCGTAAGTGCCGCGGTCGGCACGGTTCGGCGTGCGTTTCGCATGCCCGGACGCAGGTGTGCCTGCCCGCATGTAGCCAGATTTTTCACGACAAGACACAACTCGAGGCTGGAGCCGACAACTCATGACCGAGGACGCAACCCCCGGAGCTTCCTACGCCGCGGCGGGCGTGGACATCGAGGCCGGTGACCGAGCCGTCGAACTGTTCGCCCCGCACGCGAAGAAGGCCACCCGCCCGGAGGTCATGGGCGGCCTGGGTGGGTTCGCCGGTCTGTTCGCGCTCAAGGGTGGATACAAGGAGCCGCTGCTCGCGGCGTCCACCGACGGTGTCGGCACCAAGCTCGCGGTGGCGCAGGCACTCGACAAGCACGACACGGTCGGTCTCGACCTCGTCGCGATGGTCGTCGACGACCTCGTGGTCTGCGGCGCCGAGCCGCTGTTCCTGCAGGACTACATCGCCGTCGGTCGCGTCGTGCCCGAGCGGGTCGCGGAGATCGTCGCCGGCATCGCCGAAGGCTGCGTCCAGGCCGGTTGCGCGCTGCTCGGTGGCGAGACCGCCGAGCATCCGGGCGTCATGGCCGCCGACGACTACGACCTGTCCGCGACCGGCGTGGGTGTCGTCGAGGCCGAGAAGCTGCTCGGACCCGACCGCGTGCGCCCCGGCGACGTCGTCATCGCGATGGGCGCTTCCGGTCTGCACTCGAACGGCTACTCGCTCGCCCGCAAGGTGCTGCTCGACATCGGCAAGATGAGCCTGACGGCGCACGTCGACGAGTTCGGTCGCACCCTCGGCGAGGAGCTGCTCGAACCCACCCGCATCTACGCCAAGGACTGCCTCGCGCTCGCCGCCGAGACCGAGGTGCGTACCTTCTGCCACGTCACCGGTGGCGGCCTCGCCGCGAACCTCGCGCGCGTGATGCCCAAGGGGCTCGTCGCCGAGCTCGACCGCACCACCTGGAGTCCGGCTCCGGTCTTCGGCCTCATCGCGCAGCGCGGACGGGTCGAGCGGGTCGAGATGGAGAAGACCTTCAACATGGGCGTCGGCATGGTGGCCATCGTGGCCCCCGAGGACGTCGACCGTGCTCTGGCGGTGCTCACCGCCCGGCACATCGACTGCTGGACGCTCGGCACGGTCCGCAAGGCGCAGGACGGCGCCGACGAGCGTGCGGTGCTCCTCGGAGACCACCCGCGCTTCTGACGGGCGTGCGTCGCCCGACGCGAACACGACGAAAGGCCGGTTCCCCCAGGATGAATGGGGGAACCGGCCTTTCGGCTCACTGCCGTGTTGTGAACTCGGAAGTCACAGACTCGAAGGCTACGGACGGTGACGAGCGCCGTCCGGCCTCGCGTCGAACGCCGACCACACCACCGACGGAGGGGGAGCCGAAAGTCGGCCTCCCCCTCCGTCGGAGAGTGATATCAGGTCAGCGACGCCAGTCGTCGTCGTAGTCGTCGTCCCAACCGGAACGTTGCTCGGCGAAGACTTCGTCCCGCTGCGAGTTGGTTGCTCCGCCAGACAGCTCTCGCTGGAGGCTCTCGAAGTCGGTGGACGGCGAGCTGTACTTGAGTTGCCGTGCAACCTTGGTCTGCTTTGCCTTAGCCCGGCCGCGGCCCATGGCCAACCCCCTCGCGCTTTGACGGGGCGGCCTGGGGAAAAGTGGCGGCCCCGGTGTGTTGAGTATTTTCCTGACGCCCACTTTAGCGTGGAAACTTCGGTTGCGCCTCCACACACCCGGCTGGGCCGGTGTCCGTTACGCCTCATAACGACCCGACCTGCATGAATGCTGTTGAAATGTGATAAAGATGCCCTTCAGAACACCCCCGGGACGGCCCGGACGGTGCCGACTCGCACGCCACCACCGAACACCGGCGCCGACGAGAGCACCGCCAGCCGTTCGGAATCGAAGGTCGCGGCGTTCGCGGCGGCGCCCGCCCCGAGGCGATGGAGCAGGGCCGCGGTGAGCGGGAGGCGTGCCCGCTCGTGCCCGTCGTCGATCTTGAAGGCGAAGGACGTGCCGTCCGGCAGCGCGCCGGCGTGGATCCCGTCGGCGCCCGCCTTGCACAGCAGACCGCCCACCGCGCGCATGAGCTTCAGGTCGTCCTTGCCGGTGCCGGAGATCAGGAACGGATGTTCGCGCACCGCGTCGGCCACGGCGCGCTCGGGCGTGCCGGTCTCCGCCGTCGCGAGCCGCGAGTAGGCGCGGGCGAGATTGAACAGGGGGACGGGCACGATCGGCAGACCGCAGCCGTCGATGCCGAGATCGGTGTCCTCGATGTCGCCGGTCAGTTCGAGGATCGTCTCGGTCACCAGCTGCTGCAGCGGGTGTCCCGCGTCGGTGTAGCCGTCGGTGTCCCAGCCGTTCGCCGCGCACGCCGCGAGCATCGCCGCGTGCTTGCCCGAGCAGTTCATGTAGATCGACCGCGGCGTGCGTCCGGCGGCGAGCACCTCGGCGCGCGCGAGTTCGTTGCCGGGCAGATCCGTCGGACAGCGGAGATCCTTCTCGGTGAAGCCGGCACCGGACAGGACGCGCTCGACGGCCTCCACGTGGTCGGACTCACCTTCGTGCGAGGCCGTGGCGATCGCGAGCTCCGCGGAGTCGCGTGGGACGAAGCCGGCGCGCAGCAGCGCGACCGCCTGCATCGGCTTGTTCGACGACCGCGGGTAGATCGGCGTGTGCACCTCGCCGAGCGAGACGATGACCTCGCCGTCCGGGTCGAGGACGATCAGCGACCCGCGGTGGACGCACTCCCGGAAGCCCGAGCGCACCACCTCGACCAGTTCGACGCTCAACCGCTCTCTCCCTTCCGTGCCCGTCCTACGAGACGGTGGGCCTTGTCGGCGACGCTGGGAGCGATGTCGGCCTGCTGCTCGAGCATCGCGGCGACCCGCTCGTGGCCCTGTCCGGTGAACAGATCGCGCACCGTGGCCCCGTGGGAGGGGACGTGCTCGACGACGATGCGGTCGCCGGCGGCCACCGGTCCCTCGGAGATCACCTTCAGGTACGCGCCGCAGTCGCCGCGGGCGACGAACCGGGTGGCCCAGTCGTCCTCCTCCGAACGGATCGCGAAGGTGCGGCAGGGGGTGCGAGGGCCGGTCACCTCGAGGAGCAGACCACCGTCGCCGACGCGCCACCGCTCGCCGATGACGGCGTCGGTGGGGGAGAACCCGGCGACGTGCAGATTCTCGCCGAACCAGCCGACGGGCAGCTCCCGGGCGAGTTCGGAACCCCAGCGACGCGACTCGTCCTGCGAGAAGGCGTAGACGGCCTTGAAGACGCCGCCGTGGTTGGCGGTGTCGCACTGGCGGTCGCCGGTCAGTCCGAGCTCGCCGACGTGCACCGGCCCGTCGACGGGACGCTTGTCGATCGCGGTGACGGGATTACGCCGCAGTCCGGTCTCGTGCAGCGTGTGCACGACGCAGACCGCTGCGACGGTCCCCGAGGTCGCCGGCTGCGTGCCGGCCGTCTCGGCGGTCACCGGCCGCGCAATCGGTCGACCGCCGCCCTTCCTGCCTGGATGCCGTCGTCGGGAGGGATGGAGTCGGGGTCGATGGACGCCGCGCACGGTCCTGCGACGAGAGCCGTGTCGGGCGTGATGGTGCGCTTGACGAGCGCGAGCGCGATCGGCCCGAGCTCGTGATGGTCGACGATCGTGCCGATGCGTCCGACCGCGCGACCTCCGGCGGTGATGTCGTCGCCCGTCTCGGGGCGTCCGTCGGCCGAGCCGTCGAGATGGAGCAGGACGAGATGTCGCGGGGGCTTGCCGAGGTTGTGGACCCGCGCGACGGTCTCCTGACCGCGGTAGCAGCCCTTGTCGAGGTGGACGGCGCCGTACTGTTCGGGTCCGCCGATCCAGCGGGCCTCGTGGGGGATGGTGCGCTCGTCGGTGTCGACACCGATGCGGGGACGGACCGCTTCGACGCGCAGGGCCTCGAACGCCCAGCTGCCGGCCGGACGCGCGCCGGCGTCCCGCAGGGCGGTGAAGATCGCGGTGAGCGACTCGCGCGGCACCAGGACATCGAAGGAGTGCTCGGTGGGCCACGGCATGCGGCGGACGAAGCCACCGGCGGGCAGAGCGACGGCGGCATAGGGCTCGGCCGGCAGCGCGTCGATCCCGAGCGCTGCGAGCACGGCGGGGCTGCCGGCATCCGGCCCCAGCAGGCTCAGGACCGCGAGTTCGTTGCCGTCGCGGGGTTCGGCCTTCGCCCAGAAGACCATCTTCTTCAGGAAGGCCAGCAGGTCCGGTCCGCGGTCGGCCTCGGTGTCGATCCACGTCACGCCGTCGAGATCGGTCTGCACGAAGTGGTGCTCGACGCGGCCGTTCGCGTCGAGACTCAGGTTCTCGGCGGAGGTGCCGTTCGGGAGCGACGCGATGTGCTGGCTGGAGATGGTGTGCAACCAGCTCAGGCGTTCGTCGCCCAGGATGGCGATGACGAAACGGGTGGAACGGTCGACCACGGCGGCCGACGTGGCGGCGGCACGTTGCTCGCCGAGGGGGTCGCCGTAATGCCAGGGGAGTCCGGCATCGGGCCCGCCGGAAGGCGAGGCGACTGCGCCGGGAAGTGCGAGAAGGGCGCTTTCGGACACGATCGGAGACTCGGTCACGACACCAGTCTATGGGGAACCGGCCGCCGGGTCTGCCAGTGGCTAGGCTGAGCGCCATGGCTGAGCGGGTGCTGGTGACGCTGGACGGCGAGGTGAGGGATGCGGACGCACCCCTTCTGCACGCCGACGATTTCGGTGTTCTTCGTGGCGACGGGGTGTTCGAGACGTTGCTCGTGCGAGGCGGTCGGGCGCGTGCGCTCGAACTGCATCTTGCCCGGCTCGCGGCGTCCGCGGCCGCCGCGCAGTTGCCCGAACCCGACCGCGACGACTGGCGGCTCGCCGTCGACGTCGCACTCGAGCAGTGGGGCGCGGAGCAGGAGGGCGTCCTGCGCCTGGTCTACACGCGTGGTCGTGAGGGCGCCGACACGCCGACGGCCTTCCTGCTCGTGACGCCCGTGGCCGAGCGCGTCGGCATCGCGCGGCGCGACGGCGTGTCCGTGGTGACCCTCGAGCGGGGTTTTTCGACCGATCTGGCGCAGAAGGCGCCGTGGCAGCTCCTCGGCGCCAAGACGCTGTCGTACGCGACGAACATGGCGGCACTGCGTCACGCCGAGTCGGTCGGCGCCGACGACGTGATCTTCGTCAGCGCCGAGGGCTACGTGCTCGAGGGTCCGCGGTCGACAGTGCTCGTCGCGCGCGGCCGGACGCTGCTCACGCCGCCGCCGGAGCAGGGGATCCTTCCCGGCACCACGCAGCAGGCGCTGTTCGACCTGGCGGGCGAGCGGGACTTCACGGTCCGGTACGAACCGCTGCGCCCGGCGGATCTCGTCGTCGCCGACGGTGTCTGGCTGATCTCGAGTGTGGCGCTCGCGGTGCGGGTGCACACGCTCAACGGGCACGCGCTGGTCTCGCGGGTCCAGGAGGGCGAGATCGAAGGCCTCGTCGACGAGGCGGTCGACGCCGCCGGGTGAGCGAGGCGGGGTGTGCCCCCGCGGGTCATCCGTATCCGATGTGACGTGAGTCCGATGTGTCGGGCGACACGAACGTGTTCCACTTCGCGCAATAGCTACTACATTCGGTAGTAGCAAGGCCGGAGCAGTGCTGCCGGCGTGACTTTGCGAACGAGAACCGCAGCGTCGGCCCCGCTCGGATTTCCGTATCGACCCGGGCCTCACCTCGGAGTGGCAATGGATGTCTTGGATCTGTCCCGGTGGCAGTTCGGGATCACGACGGTGTATCACTTCATCCTCGTGCCGTTGACGATCGGCCTCGCGCCGCTCGTCGCGATCATGCAGACGATGTGGGTGGTCACCGGCAAGGACCACTGGTACCGCCTCACGAAGTTCTTCGGGAAGATGTTCCTGATCAACTTCGCGCTCGGTGTCGCGACCGGCATCGTGCAGGAATTCCAGTTCGGCATGAACTGGAGCGAGTACTCCCGCTTCGTCGGCGACGTCTTCGGCGCACCCCTCGCCCTCGAAGGCCTCGTCGCCTTCTTCATGGAGTCGACCTTCCTCGGCCTGTGGATCTTCGGCTGGACGCGCCTGCCGAAACTCGTTCACCTCGCGACCATCTGGCTCGTCGCGATCGGCGTGAACGCCTCCGCCTTCTTCATCATCGCGGCGAACTCGTTCATGCAGCATCCCGTCGGCGCCACCTACAACCCCGAGACCGGACGCGCCGAGCTGACGAGCATCTGGGCACTGCTCACCAACAACACCGCACTCGCGGCCTTCCCCCACGCGGTCGCCGGCGGATTCCTCACCGCCGCAACCTTCGTCGCCGGCATCGGTGGCTGGTGGATGGTCCGCAACATGCGACGCGCCGCCGAGCTCCGCACCTCGGAACCCGAGGAGGCCCAGCGCCTCGAGAACGATGCCCGCGGACTGTTCCGCCCCGCGACCCGCCTCGGCCTGATGGTCATGATCGTCTCGGGCATCGGGTTGTTCGTCACCGGCGACGTCCAGGCCAAGCTCATGTTCGAGCAGCAGCCGATGAAGATGGCCTCGGCCGAGTCGCTGTGCCACACCGAGACAGACCCCAACTTCTCGATCCTCACGATCGGCACGCACAACGACTGCGACGGCGTCATTCACGTCCTCGACGTGCCGTTCGTTCTCCCGTTCCTCGCAGAGGGCGAGTTCAGCGGCGTGACCCTCCAGGGCGTCGAGGACCTGCAGGCGCAGTACGAACAGGAATTCGGCCCCGGCAACTACAAGCCCAACCTGTTCGTCACCTACTGGTCGTTCCGCGCGATGATCGGCCTCGCCGCCGGTTCCGCGGCGCTGGCCCTGGCCGGGCTGTGGGTCACCCGCGGCGGCCGGGTGCCCGACCAGAAGTGGTTCTCGACGCTGTCGCTCGTCGCGATCCCCACGCCCTTCCTCGCCAACAGCGCGGGCTGGATCTTCACCGAGATGGGCCGACAGCCCTGGGTGGTTCATCCGAACCCCACGGGCGTGGACATGATCCGGCTCACCGTCGATCAGGGTGTCTCCGATCACGCGGCCGGAACGGTGCTCACCTCGCTGATCGCCTTCACTCTCGTCTACGCGGCGCTCGGCGTGGTGTGGTTCTGGCTCATCCGCAAGTACGCGATGGAAGGCCCGCAGGAGCACGACGCGCAGCCGCCGGGCTCGAACGACGACACCGACGACACGCAGCCGAAACAGCTGTCCTTCGCGTACTAGGAGTGGGCGGACATGGGACTTCAGGAAATCTGGTTCATCCTCATCGCAGTGCTGTTCACCGGCTACTTCGTCCTCGAGGGGTTCGACTTCGGTGTCGGCATGCACTTCCCGGTGCTCGGCCGCGGTAGGACCGTCGAGGCCGACACCCGGCGCCGGGTGCTGCTCAACACGATCGGTCCGGTCTGGGACGGCAACGAGGTCTGGCTCATCACCGCGGGCGGTGCGCTGTTCGCGGCGTTCCCCGAGTGGTACGCGACCCTCTTCTCCGGCTTCTACCTCCCGCTGCTGCTCATCCTGCTCGCCCTGATCGTGCGGGTGTGCGCCATCGAATGGCGCGGCAAGATCGACGACCCGACCTGGCGTCGCCGCTGCGACTGGGGGATCATCTTCGGCTCGTGGGTACCCGCCGTGCTGTGGGGGGTGGCGTTCGCCAACATCGTGCGCGGCGTGGCGATCGACGCCGACAAGCAGTACGTCGGCGGGTTCTTCGATCTACTGAACCCGTATGCCCTGCTCGGCGGCGCGACGACGGCGCTGGTCTTCGCTCTGCACGGTGCGGTGTTCATCGCGCTCAAGACCGAGGGGCAGGTCCGCACCGATGCCGTGGCGATGTCGCGGAAGCTGGCCGTGCCCGCCGTCCTCGTGGCCGGTGCCTTCGTGGTGTGGACCCAGCTCGCCTACGGCAAGGGCTGGACGATCGCGCTCGTCGCCGTGGCAGGAGTCTCCCTGCTCGCGGTGGTCGCACTGACCGCCGCCGCGCGTGAGGGCTGGGCGTTCGTGTTCACCACCGTCGCGATCGCCGCGACTTCGGTGCTGCTGTTCGCGTCGCTGTTCCCGAACGTCATGCCGTCGACACTCGACCCGTCCTGGTCGCTGACGATCGAGAACGCGTCGTCGAGCCCGTACACACTGAAGGTCATGACGTGGGCCGCGGCGTTCATGACCCCGGTCGTCCTCGCCTACCAGGGCTGGACGTACTGGGTGTTCCGTCAGCGTCTGTCGACCGACCACATCCCGCACTCGATCGGTCTGAAGATCGGCTCGAAGTGAGCATGACGCAGTCCGCCGCCCCCGCCGATGCGCCCGCGCGCCGGCGGGGTCCGGTGGACCCGCGGTTGTGGCGCTACTCGGCCGCGGCCCGCGGATATCTCGTCCTGACCGTGGTCACCTCGGTGATCGACGTCGTGATGGTCGTCGTCACCGCGCTCATGCTCGGCCGGGTCCTCGCGGGCGTCATCACCACCGAGGCCCGGTCCGTCGGCGATTGGACGACCGAACTGGCGATCCTCGCGGCGGCGATCGTCGTGCGGGTCGCGGTGACGTGGCTGCAGTCGCGGTACGCCCACCGGTCCGCGACCCGCGTGGTGGCCGAACTCGAACACGAGGTCCTCGGGTCCGCAGCGAACCTGCCTCCGCGCGAACTCGACCCGCGACGAGACGAGATCGCGGTGGTCCTCACCCGCGGGCTCGACGGGCTGAAGGACTATCTCACCGGCTACCTGCCGGCGCTGCTGCTGGCGGTGATCCTCACTCCGGTGACGATCGTCGTGATCGCCCTGCACGACCTCACCTCGGCGATCATCGTCGTGATCACCCTGCCGCTGATCCCGATCTTCATGATCCTCATCGGCCTGCTCACCAAGGGCAAGGCCGACCGTACCCTGCGCGCGATGACGACACTGTCGTCGCAGCTGCTCGACCTGCTCGCGGGTCTTCCCACGCTCCGCGCCCTCGGTCGCGAGAAGGGACCCGCCGATCGCGTGCGCGAACTCGGCGACGAGCACCGCGCGACGACGATGTCGGCCCTGCGCGTGGCGTTCCTGTCCGGCACGGTCCTCGAATTCCTCGCGACGCTGTCCGTCGCCCTCGTCGCCGTGAGCATCGGCATGCGCCTCGTCTACGGGTCGATGCCCCTCGAGGCCGGCATCATCGCGTTGATCCTCGCGCCCGAGGCCTACCTCCCGCTGCGCACCGTCGGCAACAAGTTCCACGCCGCCGAGGACGGGATGGCGGCAGCCGACAAGGCGTTCGCCGTGCTCGACTCGGCGCCGAACGACGTCTCCTCGCGCCGCGCCTCCACGGACACGGCCGGCCCCGACCGGGTCGCGAACCGCGAGATCGTCTTTCACGGTGTCTCGGTGCCCGGCCGCGACGGCTGCGCCCCGCACGGACTCGACGCGATCTGCCGTCCCGGAAGGATCACCGTCTTCACCGGTGCGAACGGGGCCGGTAAGTCCACCGCCCTGCTGGCGCTGCTCGGACTCGCCGCGCCGAGCGAGGGGACCGTCACCGTCGACGGACGTCCCGTCGTGGGCGACGAGAACTGGTGGTCGCAGGTGGCGTGGCTTCCGCAGCGGCCGGTGCTACTGCCCGGCACGCTCGCCGACAACCTGCGACTCACCGGTGTCGACCCGGACACCACCGAACTCGACGACGTCTGCGCGGCCACCGGGTTCGACAGCGTGCTCGCCGAACTCCCGGACGGTTGGGAGACCGTCGTGGGGGCGGGCGGCACGGGCCTGTCGCTCGGCCAACGTCAGCGACTGGCGCTCACCCGCACCCTCGCCTCCCCGCGCCCGGTCCTGCTGCTCGACGAACCGACCGCCCACCTCGACGAGGACACCGAGGCCACCGTGCTCGACACGCTGCGCGGTCTCGCCGCGGCCGGCCGCACGGTGCTGGTCGTCGCGCATCGCCCCACCCTGCTCGCGATCGCGGACGAGGTCGTCACCGTCCACGGGGAGGGATCCCGATGAAGGACCTGCGGCGGGCGATGGGCCTGCTCGAACCCGAACCGCGCCGGGTGCTGCTCGCCGTCCTCGCCGGTGTCGCGACCCTCGGCAGCGCGTTGCTGCTCGCCGGTCTCTCGGCGTGGCTGATCGTGCGCGCGTGGCAGATGCCGCCCGTCCTGGACCTGACCGTCGCGGTCGTCGCGGTGCGAGCGCTGGGCATCTCCCGCGGATTGTTCCGCTACTTCGAACGACTCGCGACGCACGAGACCGCGCTACGCGGCACCACCTCGGCCCGGGCGAATCTCTACCGGCGACTCGCGGACGGCGACCCGGCCGCGGCCCTGGGCCTCGGTCGCGGCGACCTCCTCGCGCGCACCGGTGCCGATGTCGACGCTCTCGGTGACGTCGTGGTGCGCGCACTCGTGCCCATCGCCGTCGCAGCGGTGCTCTCCGTCGCGGCGGTCGTGACCCTCACCGTCATCGCTCCCGCCGCCGGCGTAGTGCTCGCGGTGGCGCTGCTCGTCGCCGGCGTGCTCGCGCCGTGGCTGTCGGCTCGCGCCGCCGCCCGCGCGGACGCCGATGCGAACGCCGCGTGGACCCGCTTCACCGAGGACGCGGTCACGGTGCTGGACCACGCGGCGGAACTGCGGGTCGCGGGACGACTCGACACGCTCGCCCGGCGGGCCCGCGCCGCGAACGTCGCGTCCGTCCGTGCCACCGACCGTTCTGCGGTCCCCGCGGCGTTCGCCGACGCGGCCGCACCGCTCGCGGTCGGCGCGAGCGTGCTCGGTGCCCTCCTCGTCGGTATCGCCGTCTTCGGCTCCGGTCCGGCGGCCATGAGCCCGACGACACTCGGCATCCTCGTCCTGCTGCCGCTGTCGGCGTTCGAGGCCACCGCCGTCCTCCCGGCGGCCGCGCAGACCCTCAACCGCGCACGCCTGGCGGCCGGTCGCATCACGGAGATGCTCGACCGCGCCGACAGGACGGTGCCGCACGGCACCGAACCGGCCGACGGACCCGGCCGGCTACGTGCGGTGGGCCTGCGAGGCGGATGGTCCGGCGGACCGGTCACCGAACCGGTCGACCTCGATCTGCGGCCGGGCTCTCGCGTCGCGATCGTGGGCGGCAGTGGCAGCGGCAAGACCACCGTGCTCATGACGCTCGCGGGCCTGCTCGCCCCACGCGGGGGCACGGTGACACTCGACGGTGTCGACCTCGCCGACATCGACCCCGCGGCCCTGCGCCGGAAGATCGGCTTCTTCGCGGAGGACGCCCACCTGTTCGGCACGTCGATCCTCGAGAACCTGCGTGTCGCGCGGGGCGACGTGGACGAGGACGAGGCGCTGGCCGCACTCGATGCCGTGGGACTGGAGGAGTGGGTGGACGGACTCCCGCAGGGCGTCCACACCGTCCTGGGAGCCGGAGCCCGCACCGTCTCCGGTGGGCAGCGCCGACGCCTCCTGCTGGCCCGGGCACTGCTGACGTCCGCACGGATCCTGCTGCTCGACGAACCCACGGAACATCTCGACGACGAGAGCGCCGACCTGCTGCAGCGCCTCCTCCTGGACCGCGACGCGCACCTGGTCGGCCCCGAGCGCACCGTCGTGGTGGTCACCCATCGACTGCCCGCGGACACCGCCGCCGACCTGGTCGTTCGCGTCGAGAAAAATGCGTTGCCCGCCTCGTGAACGAAGCGTAGTTTCGCTGGTACACGAGGAAGGAGGTGGTCTGGAAGTGATTGATATTCGGACGCGTGAGGTGGCTACCCGCTAGCTGCTTGCCGACGACGGAATTCACCGACCGCGCGCGGCTGGCGAATCCCAGGTAGTCACCCGGCCCCCGAGCTCCCGATCCGTCCGATCGGGACCGCCGACCCACGGAGCGATCCGTGCGGCGGTGCGGCTCGGGGGCTGTTCGCGTTTCGGGCGAGGTCGACATTTCGGGTGTGCAAGTTCGTCCGTTTTGGGTACACCAGTTTGGTGCCGATACTTCAAAAAGCTCACGATTCGTTAAGATTGCGCACGTCACCGGGGGTTTTCTTCTCTTCTGCGATCATCGCGCTGCTCTTCGTCGTGGTGACGATCCTGTTCACCGACGGCGTCGATTCGATCTTCAGTACCGCGTCGAACTGGATCATGACGAACCTCGGATGGTTCTACATCCTGGGCGTCACGACCTTCCTGCTCTTCCTCGTCGGAATCGCCTTCACCCACTACGGCCGGGTCCGGCTCGGCGGCGACGACGAGCGGCCCGAGCACTCGACCCTGGCGTGGTTCGCCATGCTGTTCGCTGCCGGTATCGGCACGATCCTCATGTTCTGGGGCGTCGCCGAGCCGATCTCCCACTTCGCGAACCCGCCGATGCAGGACGTCGAGCCGCAGTCCGTGGAGGCCGCGGAGGAGGCCATGGGCTTCGCGCTCTACCACTTCGGACTGCACACCTGGACGATCTTCGCCCTGCCCGGCCTGGGCTTCGGCTACTTCATCTACAAGCGGCACCTGCCGCCGCGCGTCAGCTCGATCTTCGCGCCCCTGCTCGGGGGCCGCATCTACGGCCCGATCGGCAAGACCATCGACGTCGTCGCGATCATCGGCACGATCTTCGGTGTCGCGACCTCGGTCGGCCTGGGCACCCTGCAGATCAATGCCGGTCTGGCGCAGCTGTTCGACATCCAGGAATCCGGCGTCGTCCAGATCGCCCTCATCGCGATTGTGACGGTGATGGCCGGCATCTCGGTTGCCCTCGGCCTCGACAAGGGCATCAAGCGCCTGTCGAACCTCAACATCGGCATGGCCGTGATGCTGCTGATCTTCGTGCTCGTCACCGGACCGAGCCTGTTCCTGCTCAAGGGCATGATCGAGTCGGCCGGTATCTACGCCGAGGCCCTGCCGCGCCTGGCGTTCTGGAACGACACCTTCGCCGACTCCGGCTGGCAGAACACCTGGACGGTCTTCTACTGGGCGTGGACCATCACGTGGTCGCCCTTCGTCGGCATCTTCATCGCCCGCATCTCGCGGGGCCGCACCATCCGTGAGTTCGTCGGCGGTGTCCTCGGTCTGCCCGTGCTGTTCTCGGTGATCTGGTTCAGCATCTTCGGGATGGGCTCGTTCCACATCGAACTCGAGGGTGGGGGTGGACTCGTCGAGCGTGTCGTGGACGACGGCGACATCCCGGGTGCGCTGTTCGAGTTCCTCGGCAACTTCCCGCTCACCGGTCTGGTGTCCGGCATCGCGATCATCCTGGTGGTGATCTTCTTCGTCACCTCGGTGGACTCGACCGCGATGGTGCTCGACATGATGGCGGCCGGGCACGAGGAGAAGGCACCGATCCACCAGCGCCTGTTCTGGGCGGTGCTCATGGGCCTGGTCGCAGCGACCATGCTCGTCGCGACCGGTAAGGACGGGCTCGACGCCCTGCAACAGGTCATCACCGTCGTGGGCCTGCCGTTCTTCGTGATGGGCTTCATCATGATGTACAGCCTGGTGCGCGGTATCCGCGAGGATCTGGGCGAGCGGCCGGAGCCGATCACCCGGCAGTGGCCCGAGGTGCGGTCGGCCGAGGAACTCGAGGCTGCTCAGGAACTACCGGCACCTGAGGTCGTCATCCACACGAGGGCTATCCCCGACGAGTGCGAGGACGGCAACGCCGCCGAGGATGCCGAGGACGCCGGAGTCCACCGGGTCCATGCCGGCGAACCCGACGCGCTCGGTGCACGAGGCAACGGTGGGTATGCCGACAAGAGGAGTGCCACCGGCACGACGGTCGTCGAAGAGGACTGAGAGAAGAACGGTCCGGGCCTGTTCCCTCACTGGGGAACAGGCCCGGACCGTTCGGGTCGGAAGTAGGAGGCCCGGTCAGCCGATATGGCGTGACAGGCGGGCGGACATCCGGGGCTTCAGCTCGCCGTCGGCGGTGACGCGCTCCTCGACGTAGGCGAGGTCGCCACCGTCGACGATGCCGTAGAGCCGCTTGGCTCCGCCGACGACCTCACCGGACTTGGTGCGGATCACGACGTCGGTCGCGAGCTCCCACGAGGACTGGGTGAGCGCGGTGCCGTAGTACAGCTCGACGACGCCGGAGCTGTGCGTCAGCAGCAGTTCGAGCGTCTCGGGATCGTCGCTGTCGGGCGCGCCCGTTCCGGACACGCGCCAGAAGCCGCTCTCGCGCCGATCCTCGCCCACGTACGCACCCGCGTCGTCGAGACGCCACGTGCGCGACTCCCACACCAGATACGCGCCGCCGTTGTGGGCGACGGTGATCTGCTGACCGAACGGGTAGTCGCCGGTCTCGGGATCGTTGGCCTCGCCCTCGCCGCGCCACACGCCGACCATCGGGAGGACGGCGAGCAGGGCAGGGCTCAGGTCGGGGCCGAGCCGCAGGTTCGCGGTGTCCTCGGCGCCCGGCAGCCCGGGAAGGACGGGGATGTTCAGCTCGGCGGTGACGCGAGCACGCTCGGCGGCCCGGGCGATCGCTTCGTCGCCGCTACGCCGCTGGGCGTCCGATCCGTCGTTCGTCACGATCCGTCGGAGACCACGCGGTAGATGGTGTACAGCGCGAACCAGGTGATGAGGAGCGCCGCGGCGACCAGCAGAATTTCGAAGAAGATGACCACGCGGTCATTCTAGACAACCGCTTTTCCGGTACGACGAAGGGCTCCGCTCCTGGTGGAGCAGAGCCCTTCGACGAGGTGTTCCGGCCGGATTACTTCGCGACCGTCACGTCCACGTTGTGCACGCCGGGAGCGGTGGGGCTCACGGTGGAGGTGCCGTTGCCGGAGCTCGACAGGGCGCGGATCTTCCAGTCGCCGGGGGCGGCGAAGAAACGGAAGTCGCCGGTCGCCGAGGCGACGACCTCGGCGGTGAACTCGTCGGTGCCGTCGAGCAGGCGCACGAACGCGCCGCCCACGGGCTCACCGTCGGCGTTCAGGACGCGGCCGGTGATGACCGTCTCCTTCTCGGTGTCCACGCCGGCGGGCAGGGTCTGGGTCTGGACAGGGGCGCCGCACATGATCAGTTGACCTCCAGTTCGATGGGTGCACCGACGAGCGAGCCGTACTCGACCCAGCTGCCGTCGTAGTTCTTGACGTTCTTCTTGCCGAGGATCTCCTGGAGCACGAACCAGGTGTGGCTCGAGCGCTCACCGATACGGCAGTAGGCGATGGTCTCCTTGCTGTCGTCGAAGCCCTTCTCGGCGTACAGCTTCTCGAGGTCCTCGTCCGACTTGAAGGTGCCGTCCTCGTTGGCGGTGGTGCTCCACGGGATGTTGATGGCGCCGGGGACGTGGCCGCGCTGCTGCGCCTGCTCCTGCGGCAGGTGCGCCGGAGCGAGGATCTTGCCGGAGAACTCGTCGGGCGAACGCACGTCGACGATGTTCTTGGTGCCGATCGAGTCGATGACCTCGTCGCGGAAGGCGCGGATGGAGTAGTCCGGCTCGGCGGCCTTGTACTCGGTGGCCGGGCGGGTGACCTCGTCCTTCGACAGCGGACGGCCGTCGAGCTCCCACTTCTTGCGGCCGCCGTCGATGAGCTTGACGTCCTGGTGGCCGTAGAGCTTGAAGTACCAGTAGGCGTAGGCGGCGAACCAGTTGTTGTTGCCGCCGTAGAGCACGACCGTGTCGTCGTTGGCGATGCCCTTGCGCGAGAGGAGCTCGGAGAACTGCTCACGGTTCAGGAAGTCGCGGCGGACGGCGTCCTGCAGGTCCTTGCGCCAGTCGAGCTTGACGGCACCTTCGATGTGGCCACCGTCGTAGGCGGAGGTGTCCTCGTCGACCTCGACGAAGACGGTCTTCGGCGCAGTGAGGTTCTGCTCTGCCCAGTCGGCGGAGACCAGGACGTCGGAGCGAGCCATGGGTGTTCCTTTCGGTGAGGGAATCCGGGAGGTTTCCGTGACCGGAACCCGTGCGAGGGTCCGTGCCAGTGGAGGTGTGGGATGTCGAGTTCGGTGACCGCCGGTCAGGCGGGCACGCGACGCATTCGGGCGACCAGCGGGAAGGTCCGGCAGCCGAGGCACACGCCGAAGGCGGCGTTGAGCAGCGCCGCGAACAATGCGAAGCCTGCGGCCACCGAGCCCACGACGATCGCGCCGGCGAAGAACGCGACCGTTCCGACGAGGGCGAAGACGAATCCGACGAGCTGCGCGAACCGCAGCGGCTCCACCGGCTCGGTCTCGATCGGAGCACCGAGGCGGGGAGCGACGAGCCTCGCGAACAGCGCACCGTACGGGCTGCGTCGCGGGCCGAGTGCCGCTCCGAGAGCGAACACGATCGTCTGCAGGGCCAGGATCACGGCCGCTGCGACGGGGGAGAAGGTGGCGACGACCAGGGCGAGGACGAGGACGCCGGTGGTGATCCACGCCGCGAAACGCGGGCCACGGACGTCGACCTGCCGGCCTGGCGTGTGGGGAGTGGATACGGACATGGGGAATCTCCTGCTGGATTCTGATTCGCTGGGCGGAGGGTGTTCATACGACCGCGGGGCGACGCATCGGGTGGAGCGGCATCGATGCCGCAAGGATCGGGACGAGCCCGTCGATGCGTTCAGCAGGGACAACAACAGCCACCGAGGCGGCACAGATCGACTGCGCGGCGTCGGGTGAGCATCAGCTCGTGGCGGTTCTGCACGCGAGGGAGTTTAACGCACGTCACCTCGGGGGTGGACCCCCGGGATCACAACGACGACAGGGCTGTGCGCAGGTCGTCGGCGGACGGAACGCCGGACGCGCGGAACCGTTCGCGTCCCTCGCCGTCGAAGACGAAGGTGGTGGGCAGCGAGAGCACGCCGAGTGTGCGTGCCAGGACGGGATTTTCGTCGAGATCCAGCTCGACCTCGCGTGCCGAATCCGGATCGCGGTCGAGAACCTGCACGATGACGCGGCGCACGGCAGCACACGGTCCGCACCAGGGTGCCGAGAAATGCAGGACCACCGGTACGCCGTCCCCGACACCCGCCGTGGCCAGCGCGGGATCGAGTTCGTGGCTGGCCGTCGAGGCATCGACGCCGGTGGCGCGGAGCGTGCCGGAACGGGTGCGCAGGGCCGTGCCCACCGCCAGTGTGGCGACTATCACGACCATGAGGACGATCACTGCGATCATGCGGGGGTCTGCACTTCCTGCAGATCGATGACGACGTCGCGGGCCTCGCCCTCGATGACGATCCGCGAACCTCGCGCCTCGACGAAGGTGGGCCGCACGCCGAAGGGAAGATTCTGCGGCTCGATCGTCGTCGTGAACAGTCCGAGCACCGCCGGCTTCAGGACGTCGGGAACCGAGAAGTCGGCGCGTCCCTCGGGGCCGAAGTAGAGATCCGACGCGACGACGTGGACGCGGTCGCCGTCGAGCACCAGATCGGCCTGGACGCTGACCGTCGCCTCCACCGGTCCGACGGGCACCGTGCCGGTGAGGACGACCCCACCGGCGGTCGTCGGCCCGGAGCCACCGGATCCGCCCGTGCCGTCGGACTTGCTCGCCGGGGGAGCGGAAACCTGCAGGTCGGGGATACCGTAGAGCTGTCCGAGCTCGGTGGCGTCGAGCATGACGCGGCCGTACAGCAGGTCGACGGGCACCGACCGGATCGACCCGTCGAGCAGCTCACCGGCCTCGGCGTGCGCACCGATCAGATTGGCCTCGACCGTGATGTCCCCGAGCAGATCGGTGTGGACGTTGTCGGCCACGATCTCGACGTTCTCGTAGTGGCCGTCGCGGGCCTGGAGGAGGAACGGGAAGCCGTGGATGGTCACCGCCGGATCGGACTCGAGAACGCCACCCTCCCGCAACGCACGCGAGACGCGGTATTCCGACCACGCCGCCGCGCCGAAGTCGGCGAGGACCGCGAGTCCGAGCAGGACTACGAGACCGAAGATCAGTTTGCGCACGCCCACCATTGTGTCGGACGCGTCGTCCGCCGGACCGCGCCCGTCCGCTCCGAGGCCGCCCACGGAATTCTCGTGCTTACATAGCGGTAACAATCGGGGCGTTACTCTGTTGCACGACGTTTACGACCCCTATCCGCGCTGGTCGCGCGAAGAACTGGAGGCCCGGTGGAGCTGCTCCTTCTGACCTCCGACCCGAATCCGGATGCGGTCCTGCCGTCCCTGGCGCTGCTCCCGCATTCGGTCAGGCCGGCTCCTACAGAAGTTTCGTCGCTGCTCGAGGCGGGTTCGGCAGATATCGCCATCGTCGACGCCCGCTCCGATCTCGCGGCCGCGCGAGGATTGTGTCGACTGCTCGGCAGCACCGGGTCGGCAGTGCCCGTCGTCGCCGTGCTCACCGAGGGCGGGCTCGTGGCCGTCAACCCCGAATGGGGACTCGACGACATCCTGCTGTCCACCACCGGGCCGGCCGAACTCGACGCGCGCCTGCGACTGCTCATGGGCCGTTCGGGTATCGCGGTGGGGCCGGAGAACACCGGCAAGATCACCCTCGGTGAACTCACGATCGACGAGGGCACCTACACCGCTCGCCTGCGCGGACGTCCCCTCGATCTCACCTACAAGGAATTCGAACTCCTCAAGTACCTCGCCCAGCACGCGGGCCGGGTCTTCACCCGAGCCCAGTTGCTGCAGGAGGTCTGGGGTTACGACTTCTTCGGTGGTACCCGCACCGTCGACGTCCACGTCCGACGCCTGCGCGCGAAGCTCGGCCCCGAGCACGAAGCGCTCATCGGAACGGTCCGCAACGTCGGTTACAAGGCGGTGCGCCCGTCCAACCGCGTCGGCAAGGGCGGCAACGCCACTCCCGATGTCGACGACGACGATGTGGACGACACGCTTCTCGACGACCCCCGCGCGGGGGATTCCGGCGCGGGTGACTCGGGCGCAGGGGAGTCCGGGGCACAATTCGTTCCGTGAGCACCGATACGGAATTCGTCGACCACCCGTCCACCGACCACGCCGAGGCCGTACGCGCCGTGTTGTCGCGCGCGACGCAGACCGACGGCACCGCGCCGATCTCCGAACAGGCGGTGCACTCCCTCGGCCGCGACGGTGCGGCCCGGCATCTCGTCGCGCTCGGAGACGACGGTGAGGTCGCCGGTTACGCGAACGTCGTGCCTGCTCAGGACGGGCACCCGGCCATGGCCGAAGTCGTCGTCGACCCGCCGCGGCGCGGGCACGGACTCGGCCGCGAACTCGTCGAACGTGCACTCACCGAGGGCGGCGACGACACCCGCGTGTGGGCGCACGGCGACCTGCCCGCCGCGCAGGCGGTGGCGCGCCGTCTCGGCCTGACCGGTGTCCGCGAACTCCTCCAGTTGCGTCGTTCCCTCGAACAGGACGATCTTCCCGCCCTCGAGGTCCCCGACTCGGTGCTCCTGCGCACCTACGGTGGCCCGCAGGACGACGCCGAACTGCTCCGCGTCAACGCCGCGGCCTTCGAATGGCATCCCGAGCAGGGGCGTTGGACGGCCGCCGACGTGGAGGAACGCCGACGCGAGTCCTGGTTCGATCCCGAGGGCCTGTTCCTCGCGTTCGATCCCGCCGAGCCCGAGAAGTTGCTCGGTTTCCACTGGACCAAGGTGCACCCGGCCACGGCGTCCGACCCGCAGCTCGGTGAGGTCTACGTCGTGGGTATCGACCCGTCCGCGCAGGGTCGTGGGCTCGGTCGCCTGCTCACCCTTGCGGGCCTGCACTACCTCCGCGACCGGGGTCTGCCCGGTGTCCTGCTCTACGTCGAGGGCGACAACACCGCGGCACTGAACACCTACGGCAAGCTCGGCTTCGACCGTTTCCACGTGGACGTCGCCTACGCCCGGGCCTGAACACCTCCGGTCGCGCCGTGGACGAACCGCGTAAGAGGCGCACACTGCCATCCGACACGCCGATCGCGGACGGGATTCGAGTGATGGTCGCAACACCATCGCCAGGTGTATCCGGCGTGTTCATCCGCCGTTAACCTTCGGTCGTCCGAGTGTCCATCGTCTCCTCCTAACTTCACTAGCGGGTCGAGTACTGCAGACCCGGCGCCGGCGTCGCCCGCGCCACGAGGCCGCCGCCGCCCGGTGCG
This sequence comes from Rhodococcus sp. BUPNP1, assembly GCF_002215235.1. NCBI lineage: Bacteria > Bacillati > Actinomycetota > Actinomycetes > Mycobacteriales > Nocardiaceae > Rhodococcus > Rhodococcus sp. BUPNP1. The sequence continues at coordinate 29,185 of NZ_NERM01000006.1, read as the reverse complement.
GCGGTCGTGTGAAGTACTTCTCGGAGGAGAACAGGTGAACTTCAAGCGCAACGGCGCTCTGCTCGGTGTTGTGGCCGCCGCAGCTCTCACACTCTCGGCGTGCGGTACCGACGACAATTCCGGTTCGGTCGACGTCGACGCGTCCGACTCCGCCGCGACCTGCGAGGGCAAGTCCACCCTGTCGGGTGCGGGCTCGTCGGCCCAGAAGAACGCGATGGACCAGTTCGTCTCCACCTACATCGCCGTGTGCTCCCAGAAGGACGCGGCCGTCAACGTCGCGTACAACCCCACCGGCTCCGGCGACGGCCGCACGCAGTTCATCGCGAACCAGATCGACTTCGCCGGCTCCGACTCGGCCATCGAGGACGAGCAGGCCGCCCAGGCCGCCGAGCGCTGCGCCGGCAACCCCGCCTGGAACCTGCCGCTGGTCTTCGGTCCGGTGGCCCTGGCCTACAACGTCGAGGGTGTCGGCGATCTCGTGCTGGACGCCGAGACGACCGCGAAGATCTTCAACGGCTCGATCACCAAGTGGAACGACCCGGCCATCGCCGCGCTCAACGAGGGCGCCCCGCTGCCCGACGCGGCCATCACCCCGATCGTGCGTTCGGACTCGTCGGGCACCACCGACAACTTCCAGCAGTACCTCGAGACCGCGTCGAACGGCGCCTGGACCTCGGGTGCCGGTTCGGACTTCACCGGCGGCGTCGGTGAGGGCGCGAAGGGATCCGCGGGTGTCGCGCAGGCCGTCGCCGGCTCGCCGAACTCCATCACCTACGTCGAGAAGTCCTTCGCCGACCAGAACGGTCTGAGCATCGCGAAGATCGACAACGGCTCCGGACCGGTCGAGCTGACCGAGGAGACCGCCGGCAAGGCCATCGAGGGTGCCGAGTTCGTCCCGGCCTCCGAGGGCGACCTCACGCTCGACCTGTCGTCGATCTTCGGCAGCTCCGAAGAGGGTGCCTACCCGTTGGTGCTGGCCACCTACGAGATCGTGTGCTCGGCCGGCTACGACACCGACACCGCAACGGCCGTCAAGTCGTTCCTGATCTCCGCTGCGAACGAGGGTCAGGAAGGCCTGTCCGAGCAGGGCTACGTCCCGCTGCCCGACGCCTTCAAGACCCGCCTCACCGAGTCGATCGACGCCATCGCCGCCGGATGACCGCCGATCCCTCGCTCCGGTGAGTGACCGAGGGATCATCGACCCGCCCGTTCCTGACGAATACGCTGAGAAGGATTGCGAGCGCACATGAGTGACGCGCACAACACGTCGGTCTCCATCGCGGCCGACGAACCGACCCGCTCAGGAACGGGCGGTGCAACCGGCATCACGGAGGACACGATCAGCACCCCACCCCCATCCCCGGACCGGGCACGCAAGGCAGTCGTGCGGCCGGGAGACAGAATCTTCGGCTCCCTGGCATCCGGCTCCGCGGTCCTGATCTCCGTGATCATCGGCGCGATCGCAGTCTTCCTCGTCTGGCGCGCCGTCCCGGCACTGCAACGCAACCAGGTCAACTTCCTCACCAGCCGTGACTGGATCACGCAGGACATCACCGACATGGCGTTCGGTGTCCTCGACCTGTTCCAGGTGACGGTGCTCGTCTCCTTCTTCGCGCTGTTCCTCGCCATGCCCGTCGCGCTGGGCATCGCGATCTTCCTCACCTCCTACTCGCCCGACCGGCTCCGGAAACCGCTCGCGTACGTCATCGACCTGCTCGCCGCGGTCCCGTCGATCGTCTACGGACTGTGGGGCATGCTCGTCCTCGCCCCGTTCCTGCGCCCCGTCGCGGAATGGCTCAACACCAACCTCGCCTGGTTTCCGCTCTTCGCCACCGGCAGCGGCTCCATCGTGGGCGGCGGAACGATCTTCACCGCCGGCATCGTCCTCGCCGTGATGATCCTGCCGACCATCGCCGCGGTCAGCCGCGAGGTGTTCGTGCAGACCCCGACGGCCCACATCGAGGGCGCGCTCGCGCTCGGCGCGACCCGCTGGGAGGTCGTGCGGACCACCGTCATCCCGTTCGGCAAGTCCGGCTACATCAGCGGTTCGATGCTCGGTCTCGGCCGCGCGCTCGGCGAGACGATGGCGCTGTACCTCATCCTGCGCACCACCTCGCAGGCGTTCTCCTGGTCGCTGTTCGACGGCGGCGCGACCATCGCGTCCAAGATCGCGCTGGGATACGCCGAGTTCAACAACGACATCCAGGCGGGCGCCTACATCGCCGCCGGTCTCGTGCTCTTCGTGCTCACCTTCGTGGTCAACGCCGCCGCGCGCATGATCGTCGCAGGAAAGAAGGACTGACCCATGTCGACCACCACCACGTCGACCACCGCACTCTCCTCGCCGGTCAAGCCCCCGGCCTTCCAGCGGGTCAGCGGACGTCGCCGCGTCAAGGACACCGCAGCCACGGTGCTCGTCACGCTGTCGGTCGTCGTCGCGCTGATCCCGCTGGCCTGGGTGCTGTTCACCGTCGTCGCCAAGGGCCTGCCCGCCCTGATCTCGCCGACCTGGTTCACGCACTCGCTGAGCGGACTGACGTCCTCGTCGATGGGCGGTGGCATCTACCACGCCCTCGTCGGCACCCTCCTGCAGGGACTCGTCTGTGCGATCATCTCCATCCCGCTCGGCGTCTTCGTCGCGATCTACCTCGTCGAATACGCCGGCAGGTCGCGGCTCGGCCGGATCACCACGTTCATGGTCGACATCCTCAGCGGTGTCCCGTCGATCGTCGCGGCGCTGTTCATCTACGCACTGTGGGTGTCGACCTTCGGGATGCCCAAGTCGGGCTTCGCGGTGGCGCTCGCACTCGTGCTGCTCATGGTGCCGGTGGTCGTGCGCAGCACCGAGGAGATGCTGCGCATCGTCCCGCAGGACCTGCGCGAAGCGTCCTACGCGCTCGGTGTGCCCAAGTGGAAGACCATCGCGCGCATCGTGCTGCCCACCTCGCTCGCCGGCATCATCACCGGCATCATGCTCGCCCTGGCCCGCGTCATGGGCGAGACGGCGCCGCTGCTGATCCTCGTCGGCTACGCGCCCTTCATCAATTTCGACCTGTTCGGCGGTGAGCAGGGCACCCTCCCGGGTGTCATGGTCGCCGAGATGAACAACCCGACCGACGCCGGTTCGCAGCGCATCTGGGGCGCCGCGCTCACCCTGATCCTGGTCATCGCGGTCCTCAACATCGCGGCCAAGCTGATCAGCCGGTACTCGCAGGTCGGCAAGAAGTAACCCACAGACCTCTTCTCACATCGATACACCAGTAGGGAGCCGGTAATGGCCAAGCGTCTGGATCTCAAGGACGTCAACATCTACTACGGCAAGTTCCACGCCGTGGCCGACGTGACGCTGTCCGTGCCGCCGCGGAACGTCACCGCCTTCATCGGCCCGTCCGGTTGCGGCAAGTCCACCGTGCTCCGGTCGATCAACCGCATGCACGAGGTGACGCCCGGTGCCCGCGTGGAAGGATCCATCCTCCTCGACGGCGAGGACATCTACGATCCGAACGTCGACCCGGTCGGTGTGCGCAAGACGATCGGCATGGTCTTCCAGCGTCCCAACCCGTTCCCCACGATGTCGATCCGCGACAACGTCGTCGCCGGCCTCAAGCTGCAGGGCGTGCGCGACCGCAAGAGCCTCGACGAGATCGCCGAGAAGTCGCTGCGCGGTGCCAACCTGTGGAACGAGGTCAAGGACCGCCTCGACAAGCCGGGCGGTGGCCTGTCCGGTGGTCAGCAGCAGCGTCTGTGCATCGCCCGCGCCATCGCAGTCCAGCCCGACGTGCTGCTCATGGACGAGCCGTGCTCGGCTCTCGACCCCATTTCGACGCTGGCCATCGAGGACCTGATCGGTGAGCTGAAGAAGGACTTCACCATCGTCATCGTCACGCACAACATGCAGCAGGCCGCGCGTGTGAGCGACCAGACGGCGTTCTTCAACCTCGAGGCGACCGGTCGTCCGGGTGGTCTGGTGGAGATCGACGACACCGAGAAGATCTTCTCGAACCCGAGCCGGAAGGCCACCGAGGACTACATCTCCGGCCGCTTCGGCTGAGCCTCTTCGCATACGCGAGACCCCGACCGGATCCGTCCGGTCGGGGTCTCGTCGTTCGTGCGCTGGTCCTGGGCTCCGTAGTTCCTGGGCTCGGTAGTTCCTGGGCTCGGTAGTTCCTGGGCTCAGGGGTTCTCCGGGTAGACGGTCAGACTGTCCACCTTCTCCACGAGCTGACGGATCTCCTCCTCGGTGGGGAGCTTGCCCGTCACGAGGAAGATGACGCGGCGGCCCACCTCGACGGCGTGATCGGCGAACCGCTCGTAGAAGCGGCCGAGCAGGGTGACGTCGACGGCGGCCGCGACCCCGTGGTCCCATTCGCGGTCCATGAGCACGGTGAACAGATGACGGTGCAGGTCGTCCATCGCCTCGTCCTCGTGGTGGAGGCGGGCGGCCCGGGCGGGATCACGGGTCTCGAGGATCTCGCGTGTGGCGGCGCCGAGGGCCACCGCGATCCGTCCCATCTCGGCGAAGTAACCCTTCACCTCGTCGGGGAGCACGTGCTTGGGATGACGTCGGCGCGTCGCCTTCGCGATGTGCAGTGCGAGCGCACCCATGCGGTCGATGTCGGCCACGATCTGGATGCCGCTGACGACGGCACGCAGATCGCCGGCGACCGGACCCTGCAGGGCGAGCAACTGGAACGCCTTCTCCTCGCAGATCGCGCCGAGATCGGTGATCTTCTCGTGCTCGTCGATCACCTGCTCGGCGAGAGCGAGATCGGCTTCGAGAAGAGCTCTGGTGGACCGCTCCATCGCGGTCCCGGCGAGCCCGGCCATCTCCCCGAGGAGATCACCGAGTTCGCCCATCTGTTCGTTGTAGACGACGCGCATAATGGCACAGCCTACGACCTCGATCGGTCCGAACGGCGAGCATCGGATGAACCACAGGTGAACGTCGACGGCCGAACAGTGGTGTCTACGTGCACAAATCGTCGGCGGCGTTGGTGATCGCGAGATCGGCGGGGAGCTCGACCGACGACTCCGACCGGGTCTGGATCTCCATCGGGGCGAGCGGCGTGCCCGCCGGGGTGGGAGCGACGACGGTGCCGTCGAAGCTGGTGCCCAGGACGATCTCCACGATGCTGCCCAGCTGGGCCGAGGGCGGAGCCTCCTGCAGTACTGCGCCGGGGAAGGCCGAGGCCACCGTCGCGGCGTCGGTCTCCTGGCCTTCGCTGAAGCGGATCACGGTCTGCTTGCTCGTCCCGGAGGCGTAGTTGCCCACCGAGTAGACCGGGAAGCCGTAGGCGGCGACCTCCTCGGCGGTGCGGGCCGCCAGTCCGGACAGACCCGACGCGTTCGAGACCTGCACCGACACCGTCGACGGATCGACCGCGAGCTGCGCGGGCAGCGGTTCGGCCGGGGGAGCGGCCGCGACCTCCGTCGGGTCCTCCTCCCGCTTCTCACCCGGCAGCGGGAGATCGTCGATGATCGCGGTGAAGATCGCCTTGATGTCGTCGGTGCGCGGGATCTCGTTGCCCCAGTCGTTGGTGCCGGCCGTGGGGATGGTCAGGAAGGACACCGCACCCGCCTCGACGTTCTGCATCGAACGTCCGAGCTTGACGAGCGACTCGGCGTTGACGTTCTCGACGAAGGTCGCGCGAGTGAAGGCGCCGATGAAGCCGTTGAGCTTCCCGGGGTCGAACAGCACCTTGTTCGACAACGTCGAGCGCAGCAGCGACGACAGGAACTTCTGCTGCCGGCTGATCCGGCCGTAGTCGCTGTTGCCCTCCTGGTCGATCTTGCGGGCACGGACGTAGTCGAGTGCCCGTTTGCCGTCGAGCGTGTGGGTGCCGGGAGTCTCGATCAGGGGACCGAGTTCGTTGTCGTACAACGGTATGGAGGTGCACACCTCGACACCGCCGATCTCGTCGACCATCGATTCGAAGCCGGCGAAGTCGATGCCCACGAAGTGGCCGATCTTCAGTCCGGACATCTTCTGAATCACCTTGACCAGGCACTTCGGTCCGCCGAGGGCGTAGGTGGCATTGAGCTTGTCGCCTTCGGCGGCCGGATACAGCTCGGAATCGTATTCGCCGGTCGCGCTGTCCCATCCGCGGCAGACCGGTCGCTCGACATCCAGATCCCGGGGGAACGACACCGCGACCACGCGGCTGCGGTCGGCGGGGATGTTGACGAGGATGACGGTGTCGGCACGAGCGCCCTCGGCGTCCTCGACGGTTCCGGCGCCGATCTCACCGCTCGCACCGGCGCGGGTGTCGGTGCCGATGATCAGATAGGTCTCGTCGCCGGTCTGACCGACCGGGTCGACGATGTCCTCCGACTCGGTGTCGAGCGCGGCGATCTGGGAGAAGCCGGCCTCCGTGGACCGGACGTATCCCCACACCGCGCCGTTGCCGAGGAGCGCGAGGACCGAGACGAACGCCACCGCCGCTCTCGCCGCGAACCTCAGACGCTTCCGCTTGCGCTGTTTGCTCTGTGCGAGCCGCCCGAGGGTCGCGTTGCCCACCGTGCGCGGCCGAGCGGAGCCGTGCGCCTTCTCGTCCGTCGCCTTGTCGTCGTTCTCGTCCTCGGCGTGCGATGCAACACCCGCGGGGGACACCGCGTCGATCTTGACGGTCGGCTGTTCGTCCGCGATAGGCGGTTGCTGTCGCGGAGGAGGCGTCTGCGGCGACCCGACGGGAGGCGCCGGTCGCGGCTCGATCGGGGGACGCGGCTCCGCCGGCGGTGCGGGGCGCGAGTCCGCGGGAGGCACCGGACGCGAGTCCGCAGGAGACACGGGGCGGGAATCCGCGGGGGGCACCGGACGCGCGGGCGGCGCAGACGGTACCGAAGGGGGAGAAGAGGGAGATCCGGCCATCCGGTCCGGCGCCTGGGTGCGCGGCGGGACGGGATTCTCCCGCGGCCGGGGCCGGGACGGCCCCGGAGGCACCCGGGAAGCGCCGGGCTGCACCGGCGGTACGACCGTGGTCGGCGGGCCCGAAGAGGTCGGCGGTACCGGAGGGGTGGGCGGTCCCGAAGGAGTCGGCGGAGCAGCCGGGGGCGGCGTCCTGCGCGGGAGCTCCGCGCGTCCGGTCTCCTCGGGCGCGACGTGCCGGGCGGATTCCGGGTCACGGGGACGGGCCGGGGGCAGCGACGAGGTGGACGTGTGCGGCGGATCGGCAGGAGGCGGGTCGGTGGGCGGATCCGATCGAGGGGACGGATCGGATCGGCGTCCCATCTTGTCGAGCAGTTCGGCGACGGTGAGCTGCTCCGGATCGTCCGAGTCCGCGGCACGGCGGTTGCGTGCGCTCTCGTGACGACGCGAATCGTCGTCGGTGTCGTCGGAGCGGTGCACTCCACCGGAGCGGCTGCGGCGGGACGAGCGGGATTCGCGGTAGCTGCTGTCGGCTATCGGCCTTTCCCAGGGAGCGCGAGGATCCGGGGATCCTGTCTCGTGCTCCTCGTCCACCGATACCTGCTCTTTCCGCGGTCGTACCGCCTCGTCATCCGTCGTCGTCCACGTGATCGCTCACGGGCGACCGTCGCGAGGACTCCGCAATGATACTGATCGTCTGTTGCATGTGACCGTGACGCGGCTGTGTCGCACGACATCCATCGGTCGATCCGTCTGTCGTCCGGAACCACGTGCCGGGACGGGTTACCCGCCCGAGTGCATCATGTCGGCGCCCTCGGGCACGCAGGTGTCCTCGGGATCGTCGAGCCAGCCGTCGGGCAGTGCGACGCTGCTCGGGGAGCCCTGACGGCCCCGCGGGCCTTCGGCATCGGCGGGGAAGGGCACGTCGTGGTCGAGTTTGCCCAGCAGATCGTCGAGCTCGGCGAGCGTCGACACCCGGGCGAGGCCGTTGCGGATCTCCGAACCCGCCGGGAAACCACGCAGATACCAGGCGATGTGCTTGCGCATGTCGCGCAGGCCGCGGTCTTCGCCGTGGTGGTCGGCGAGAAGTTCGGCGTGCCGGCGCATGATCTGCGTCACCTCACCGAGATTCGGCGGGGTGGGGATCGTGCGACCACCGAGCGCGGCGCTCAGTTCGGCGAACAACCACGGGCGTCCGAGGCAGCCACGACCGACGACGACGCCGTCGCAACCGGTCTGCGCCATCATCTTCTCGGCGTCGGAGGCGTCGAAGATGTCGCCGTTGCCGAGCACGGGCACGTCGGTGACGTGTTCCTTCAGCCGGGCGATCTCGTCCCAGTCGGCCGCTCCCGAATACCGCTGCGCAGCGGTCCGGGCGTGGAGGGCCACGGCGGCGGCACCCTCGGCGGCCGCGATACGACCGGCGTCGAGGTGCGTGTGGTGTTCGTCGTCGATCCCGATGCGGAACTTGACCGTGACCGGGACGTCGGTGCCCTCGGTGGCGCGGACGGCGGCCGCGACGATCTGCCCGAACAACCGGCGCTTGTAGGGGAGGGCCGACCCTCCGCCCTTGCGGGTCACCTTCGGCACCGGGCATCCGAAGTTCATGTCGATGTGGTCGGCGAGGTTCTCGTCGACGATCATCTTCGCCGCGGCGTAGGTGGTGTCGGGATCGACGGTGTACAGCTGCAGCGACCGTGGTGTCTCGGTGGGGCCGAAGGTCGTCATGTGCATGGTGACCGGGTGCCGCTCGACGAGGGCACGGGCGGTGACCATCTCGCACACGTACAGGCCCGACGTGCTGCCGGCCCGTTCGAGTTCGAGTTCGCGGCACAGCGTGCGGAATGCGACGTTCGTCACTCCCGCCATCGGCGCCAGCACGACCGGGCTGTTCAGTTCGAGCGGACCGATACGGAGGGATGACATGGGTACCTCTGGAAAACGTTGTGTGACAAAGAAATAGCGTGCCCGTCACTGGTGGGCCGCGGAAACGGCTGTGCCCGGTACCGAAACCGGCACCGGGCACAGGATAACCTCCGCCGGACTCGGCGGCGGTGTGCATCCGGACTCAGGCGTCCGCACACATGGGACTCAGGCGTCCGCGCCGACCTTCTCGCGCTTGGCGGCCTCACGGGCGAGGGAGCGATCGCGCATCTCCTCGAACCGCCCGGCCTGACGTCCCAGTTCGTCGAGGAAGTTGCCGAGCTTGTCGAGATCCTGCTGCGCCTCGCTGCCGAGATCGCGCTCGAAGATCCTCCACTTGCGCAGCACCGGCATCACGACGTCGTCGAGGTGCTGACGCAGGTCGTAGATGCCGTGCTTGGCCATGAGCACGCCGTTGCGACGGAAGTTCGGCATGCCGGCGCCGGGCATCTGGAAGTTCTCGAGCACCTCGACGATCGCGGCGAGCGTCTGGGCCGGAGCGATGTCGATCGCCGCGTCGCAGATGTTCCGGTAGAAGATCATGTGCAGGTTCTCGTCGGCGGCGATGCGCTGGAGCATCTTGTCGGCGATCGAGTCGTCGCAGGCACGGCCGGTGTTGCGGTGCGACACGCGGGTCGCGAGTTCCTGGAAGGTCACGTAGGCGACGGAGTGGAGCATGCCGGTCGAGTTGGGGGACGAGAAGCCGTTCGTCATGTGCTCCATGCGGGCGTTCTCGAGTGCGACGGGATCGACACCGCGCGTGACGACCAGGTAGTCGCGCATGACGATGCCGTGGCGGTTCTCCTCCGCCGTCCACCGGCCGACCCAGGTACCCCAGGCGCCGTCGCGAGAGAAGCTCTCGGCGATCTCCCGGTGGTAGGAGGGCAGATTGTCCTCGGTGAGCAGGTTGGTGATCATGGCCGCCTTGGCGACCTCGTCGAGCTTCGACTGCTCCGGTTCCCAGTCGACACCGCCCATCGCGGCGAAGTTCCGGCCCTCGTCCCACGGCACGTAGTCGTGGGGATGCCAGTCCTTCGCCATCGAGAGATGCCGGTTGAGGTTCGCTTCGGCCACAGGCTCCAGCTCTCGCAGCAGCTCCAGTTGAGTCAGGACTCGCGTCATGCTCTTCTACCCCTCACATCGTGTCCGTGTACTCCGCCGGCCTACGGAGGAGGGGAGCCCGGCCGTTCGTCGCCGCGGCACGCGGTGCGCCGGTGGCCCCCCGTATTCGCCCGGATCACGGTACAGGTCCGAACCGCCCGACGACAGCACCGTCCCGCTCGTGCCGTATCACACGGGCGAGCGGAACGTGCTGCTCCAGCGGGTCTCAGCGCTTGCCGCCACCGAGAAGTCCACCGAGGAGGCCCCCGAGTCCACCACCCGAACTGCCGCCGAGCACGCTGCCGAGGACGTCACCGATTCCGCCACCGGAGCCGGCCGATCCGCCACCGGCGTTCTTCAACAGACCCCCGAGGAGATCTGCGAGACCGCCGCCCTGCGGGGCGCTCGCGGTGTTCGTTCCCGCCCCGCCGCCGATCTGCTTGGCGAGATAGGACAGCACGATCGGAGCGATGATCGGCAGGACCTTGGCGATCAGATCGTTCCCGCCGGCGCCGTTCACGGAACCGAGGGTCGAGATCACCTGGTCCTTCTTGTCGCCGAAGACGTTGGAGACGATCCTGTCGCCGTCCTCGGTGTCGATCCCGTCGACGTCGACCTCACCCTCGGCCAGGTTCGACTCGGAGTGCTTGCCCAGCGCGGAGAGCAGTGACGCCGCCCCGGTCGGGTTCTGGGCGTTGGCGTCGAGTCCACCGACGAGGGTGGGGAGCACAGCGCGGACGGCCGTCTCCGCCGTCGCGTTGTCGACACCGAGCCGCTGCGCCACCTGGTCGACGGGAATGCGGGACATCAGATCGTCGAGACTTGCCATCGTTCCTGCCTTGACTCGTGGGTGCCCCGAAGTGGCCACCCGGTGCCGAGAGAGTATCGGGACGAGGCTCGTTCCAGCGGGAGGCGTCAGTCGAGCGAGGCGGCGCTCGTCGACGAACGGCGCAGCGCGATGAGGCAGCACAGCAGCGCGACGAGCGTGCCGCTGAGCAGGAGCACGGTCCCGTTCTGATTGGTCAGTGTCGTACTGCGATTGAGTTCGACGTACTCACCGTGGGTCTGGAACAGGCGCGTCCAGAACACCGCGGCCGTCGCGACACCGATCAGCGTCCCGGCCCAGCCGACGGCCACCGAGTCGAACAGTGCGGCGGCGAGGAGCAGGACCGCGGCCACGACCAGCGGTACCGCGAGGGACTCGTACAGCGGCAGACCCGGGACCGCGACTCCGGCGAGATCGCCGTCGGGGAAACCGTCGCGCAGCGCCGACAGGGGAATCTCGGTGGGTCGTATCCCGCCGACCACCGGCAACACCGACCCGATTCCCAGAGCGACGGCGGCCAGGAACAGGCCCAGGTCCACGAAACTGCGCATGTTCCTCCCCGGACGATGAACATTCGATTACCCCTGCGGCTCACCGTATACAAAGACGGGCAACCGCACCGGGTGAAATTCGCAGTGCGAAGAGACCTGCCCGAATGCACTGCCCCGAATGCGGTGGTCCGTAGGCTGAGATGCGCACGGCAGGTGCACGTACCGATCGGCGAGAAGGGTTCGAAATGACGGACATGAATGTCGACGAAGCGGGTTCGCGGAAAAGCTTGCCGCCGTGGGCGAAGAAGACCATCGCCGTGGTCGTGGCGCTGATCGTGCTCGTCATCGCCTACTACACCCTGGCGGCGTTCGTTCCTCGCTGGTGGGCGCAGCGGATCGCAAACCTCGCCGAGGGTGGCTTCGCGCGCGGAGTGCTGTGGGGTCTGCTCTTCGGCATCCTCTGCACGGCGATCCCCATCGCGCTGCTCGCATGGATCTGGCAGGTCCGCAACTGGAGGTACAGCCGCGGGCTGCAGATCGCCTTCGGCGTGCTCGCGCTGGTGGTCGCCCTGCCGAACCTCATGACCCTGGCGGTCGTGCTGGGCACCGGGAACGGTGCGCATGCGGGGGAGCGGATCCTCGACGTGGACGCGCCGGGTTTCCGCGGCGCCACGTTGATCGGTGCGATCGTCGGAGCTCTGCTCGCGGTGATCTTCGTCGTCGCGCTCACCCGCTACCGCAAGCGCGGACGTGATCTGAAGCAGGCCCGCACGGATCTCGAACAGCGCCGGATCGAGCAGGAGCGTCTCGAAGCACGCCGTGAGGCGGAGAGGGAACTCGGCCGGAACACCGACGACGTCCCGCCCGGCTCCCACCGTCTCTGATGAAGGACCGCGCCGTCTCCGACCAGGCTGCGGAACGTTCCGGAACGACGAACGCCGGCGTCGCGTACGACGCCGGCGTTGCCGGTGCCCCCAGTAGGGCTCGAACCTACGACCTGCGGATTAAAAGTCCGTAGCTCTACCAACTGAGCTATAGGGGCATGGGCGCACAGTGTAACCACACCGCATGGTGCGGTGACCACATCACAGGGTGAGCCACGCTGCGCGATCGATGATATCGGACATCCGGCGGTGCGGACGCTGCCGGTGACCAATGGAAAGAGGCCCGGGTGCCCACCCCCTGCTTCGCACCCGAGCCGGACAAAGCGTACCACTCGGTGTGTTCTGTGGAAACCCGGGGTCTCGGGGGTGGGATTTCACATTTCACCCGGTGGAACACGGCCCGGAGCCGGGATTGTGGGGGCAGACTAGAGTTGTCTCGTGGGGGAACACAGGAACGTGGAAGGCTGAATTTCCCCATGCCCCGTCAACAGGAGCGTGCGCGTCGTACGCGGGCTGCGATCGTCCGATCGGCAGCCACCGAATTCGCGCGGCGAGGTTTCGCCGCAGCATCGATCAACGCCATCCTCGAGCAGTCGAACGCGACCAAGGGTGCGATGTACTTCCACTTCGCGTCCAAGGAGGATCTGGCCCGGGCGGTACTCGACGAAGGACTCGAGCACTACCGTGCCATCGTCGGCAGGTGGATGGACGTCCCCGATCTCGACCCCTTCGAGCGGCTGCACGGTCTCGTCGGTGATCTCGGTGCGGCTCTGCACGACGACGTGGTCATCGCCGCGGAGTTCCGTCTGGTCACCGAACCCGAGTTCGCGGAGGAGGTCAGGCTGCGCGGCAGCGTCCTATGGGGCCGGGCCGGCTATCAGCTGGCGCGCGAAGCGCAGGAGAAGGGCCTGTTCCGGCCCGATGTCGACCTCCGGCGTTTCGTCGAGGCGATCGCGTCGTCGCTCGCCGGTCAGCGCTATCTCGCCGACCTCACGGCGCCGGAGACCGACGTCCGCGCACGCTTCGAGGCCTGCGTGGAGGTGCCGCTCGAGGCGATGGCGTCGGAGCAGTGGCTCGCGCAGTGGCGGGAGAAGGGCTGGCCGAGCAGGCCCGGCAACGACGAATCGACCACTTGACCTGCTGATTTGTGATTCGCGAATGCCGTGGCATAAGCTGTCCAAGCTCCCAACGGAACGCCAAACCCGTTGAGGGTGCGGTTCGGAGAAATCCGATCGGGCCCCCTTCGTCTAGCGGCCTAGGACGCCGCCCTTTCAAGGCGGTAGCGCGGGTTCGAATCCCGTAGGGGGTACGCTTCGACCTCGTCGAAGTGTGCAGTATCTTGGTGTGAGAAGTGAATATGTATGGCCCTGTGGCGCAGTTGGTTAGCGCGCCGCCCTGTCACGGCGGAGGTCGCGGGTTCGAGTCCCGTCAGGGTCGCTCCAGAGTTTCGATCGGCATTCGGTTCGGGTGCCGTCCGGCCAGGTAGCTCAGTTGGTACGAGCGTCCGCCTGAAAAGCGGAAGGTCGCCGGTTCGATCCCGGCCCTGGCCACCACGGTTGTCCGGCGAACAACCATCAATTTCATATCTTCGACCCACCGGTTGCGGTGGGTCGAACTGTGGGAACTTCGGTTCCTCATGGCCCTGTGGCGCAGTTGGTTAGCGCGCCGCCCTGTCACGGCGGAGGTCGCGGGTTCGAGTCCCGTCAGGGTCGCTCCAGACGAAGCCCCGGTATCACATCGATACCGGGGCTTCGTCGTCGTCAGCCGTTCGCAGGCGGTGTCGGCTCGCCGTCCCACTCGCATCGCCGATCCGCACCGGGTGCGGTCCGGCTCGCTATCGTGAGGACACAAAACATGTTCTAGTGTGTGCCCTACACAACTAGTGGACATCTGTCCGAGCGACCTGGCCCTCCGAGCGAACCCCGAGGTGGAATGTGCGCATAGCTCTGTTGTCGTACCGGAGCAAGCCGCATTGTGGGGGTCAGGGGGTCTACGTTCGCCATCTCAGTCGCGAACTCGTCGCCCAGGGACACACCGTCGAGGTGTTCTCCGGGCAGCCCTACCCCGAGCTCGACCCCGGCGTGACGCTCACGAAGGTGCCCAGTCTCGATCTCTATCGCGACGACGATCCGTTCCGCACCCCGAAACCGGGTGAATACCGCGACTGGATCGACGTCCTCGAGGTCGCCACCATGTGGACCGCCGGTTTCCCCGAACCGCGCACCTTCGGTCTGCGCGCCGCACGACTGTTGCGCGACCGCCTCGGCGACTTCGACGTCGTGCACGACAACCAGTCGCTCGCGTCCGGGTTGCTGCGCATCGCCGAGGACCTTCCCCTCGTTGCGACGATCCACCATCCGATCACACGCGACCGCGAACTCGATCTCGCCTCCGCGACCACCCTCCGCCGTAGGATCACGCTCCGGCGCTGGTACGGATTCCTGCGCATGCAGGAGAAGGTGGCCCGGCAGATTCCCACGCTGCTCACGGTGTCGGAGAACTCGGCCGACGACATCCGCACGGCCTTCGGGATCGAATCCGAACGCATCCACACGATCCCGCTCGGCGTGAACACGGAGGTGTTCGCGCCGCGGAAGGACGAGCGCGTTCCCGGCCGGATCGTCTGCGTCGCGAGTGCCGACGCCCCGCTCAAGGGTGTTCCCACCCTGCTCGAGGCGGTCGCGAAGCTGCGGACCGAACGCGAGATCGAACTGGTCCTCGTCTCGAAGCTCGCCCCGGGCGGCGCCACCGAGAAGCTCATCGACGAACTCGCGATCGGCGACGTCGTGCGCACCGTCTCCGGGATCGACGACACCGAACTCGCCGACCTGCTCGCCTCCGCCGAGGTCGCGGCGGTGCCGTCGCTGTACGAGGGATTCTCGTTGCCGGCCGTCGAGGCGATGTCGTGCGGAACACCGCTCGTCGCGAGCCGCGCCGGGGCCATCCCCGAGGTCGTCGGGGACGCCGGTCTGCTGGTGCCCCCGGGCGACGCCGAACAGCTCGCAGCGGGGCTCGCGGGCCTGTTCGACGACCCGGCCGAGCGTCGGCGTCTCGGCGCGAAGGGCCGCGACCGGGTGCTCGAACGCTACAGCTGGGCGGCCGTGGCCGCGCAGACCGCCGCGATCTACGACAAGGCGATCGCCGCGCATCGAGAGGGGAAGAACGGATGCTGACCGTCGACTTCGACCGCCTGGGCGTCGTACCGGGGATACGCGCTCTCGACATCGGGGCCGGCGCGGGGCGCCACTCCTTCGAGCTGTACCGCCGCGGCGCGGACGTCGTCGCCTTCGACCAGAACGCCGACGACATGAAGGCCGTCGCCGACATGTTCGTCGCGATGGAACTCGAAGGCGAGGTCCCCGAGGGTGCGCTCGCCCGGGCCGAGGTCGGCGACGCGCTCGCGCTGCCCTACGACGACGCGACCTTCGATCTCGTGCTCATCTCCGAGGTGCTCGAGCACGTGCCGGAGGACGAGCGGGCCATCGCCGAACTCGTCCGGGTCCTCAAGCCCGGTGGTGTCGCGGCCGTAACCGTGCCGCGCTGGCTGCCGGAGAAGATCTGCTGGGCACTGTCGGACGCCTACCACGAGGTGGAGGGCGGGCACATCCGCATCTACAAGGCCGACGAACTCGCCGCGAAACTCACCGCCGCCGGTCTCACGGTCTCGGGTACCGACCACGCCCACGCGCTGCACGCGCCGTACTGGTGGCTCAAGTGCGCCGTCGGCGTCGACAACGACGACAATCCGCTGACGAAGGCGTACCACCGGCTGTTGGTCTGGGATCTCATGAAGGCCCCGTGGGTCACCCGCACGGCCGAGAAGATCCTCGATCCCGTCATCGGGAAGAGTGTCGTGTTCTACCTCGAGAAGCCGGGAAACGCCGGTGCGGCGCGGTGAATCCGCGCGCCTGACGGTGCCGTCGGTGCCGGGTGTGCTGTCGCCGGAACAGAGCCTGGCGACGGGCCGGGCCATCGCGCGGATGCAGGAGCCCTCGGGCGCCGTCCCGTGGTTCCCCGGTGGGCACATCGACCCGTGGGATCACATCGAATCCGCGATGGCGTTGACCGCCATCGGTTTACGTGAAGAGGCGGACGCCGCCTTCGAGTGGTCACGGCGGACGCAGCGTGCCGACGGGTCGTGGCCCATCCAGTTCCGCGGCGACATCGTCGAGAACCACGACACCGACAGCAATTTCACCGCCTACATCGCCGTGGGCGTATGGCACCACCACCTCGTGACGGGCGATCGCGGGTTCGTCGAGCACATGTGGCCGACGGTGCGTGCTGCGCTCGACCTCGTGGTCGACATGCAGTTGCCGGGCGGCCAGATCTCGTGGGCGCGAGGCGACGGCGGGATGTTCGACGAAGCGCTGCTCACAGGTTGTTCGAGCATCCACCAGAGTCTGTGGTGCGGTCTGCGGATCGCCGACCTGATCGGTGAGGCGCAACCCGAATGGGAGGTCGCGCTGATCCGTCTCGGCCACGCTCTGCGTCGGCACCCCGAGGCGTTCACGCCCAAGCCCGAGTACTCGATGGACTGGTACTACCCGATCCTCGGGGGAGCGGTGCGCGGCACCGATGCGCACGAACGGATCCGCGAGCGCTGGTCGGATTTCGTCGTCGACGGTCTCGGGATCCGGTGCGTCGACCATCGTCCGTGGGTCACCGGGGCCGAGACGTGCGAACTGGTCCTGGCGCTCGACGCCCTCGGCCACGCCGGGCGTGCCCGTGAATTGTTCGCGGCCATGCAGCATCTGCGCGACCCGGACGGTTCGTACTGGACCGGTCTGGTCTACGCCGACGGCAAGCGTTGGCCGGTGGAGGTCAGTTCCTGGACCAGCGCAGCGGTGATCCTCGCCGCCGACGCGCTCTCGCGCACGACGGGCGGAAGCGCGATCTTCCGGGATGCGGCGGCACCCGCCGATCAGGTGGGCGCCGACCGCTGCACCGAGCGCTGCCCGGTGCTCGTCCCGTAGTTCAGCTGCCGGGCAGGGAGCCGACCGTGCCGGCGGTGCGTTCGAGAACCCGCAGCGAGGACGTCACCGATTTCTCGACGAACTCGCCGCTCTCCAGTGCGAGACAGTAGATCTCGTACGGGGGCCGGCCGCCGTCCTTCGGGTCGGGGAAGACGTCGTGGATGATCAGGGCGCCGCCGATGCGCACCCATTTCGCCCAGCCGTCGTAGTCCGCCCGGGCTGCCTCGCTGCTGTGCCCGCCGTCGATGAACACGAACGAGGCCGGGGTGCGCCAGAACGACGCCACCACAGGAGAATTGCCGACCACCGCGACGACGTGCGATTCGAGGTCGCCGTCGGCGAGGGTGTGCCGGAGAGCGCCGACGGTGTCGAGCCGACCGGTGTGCGGGTCGACCAGTGACGCATCGTGGTACTCCCAGCCGGGCTGATGCTCCTCCGAACCGTGGTGGTGGTCGACGGTGACGATGGTGCCGCCGGTCGCCTTGGCCGCAGCTCCGAGATACACGGTCGAGCGGCCGCAGTAGGTGCCGATCTCGACGCCGACGCCGTCACCGAGATACTGCACCGCAGCCTCGTGCAGTGCGGTTCCCTCGTCCTGGGGCATGAAACCCGGTGTCGCCTCGGCGAGTTCGATCGCCTCGCGGGGCAGGGTGGTGCGGGACATCGGATGGATCTCCGTTCTTCTCGCGTGATGCGGTGTATCCCGAGTCACCCTACCGACCGGTCGCGGCGTCCGATGCTTCCGGACACGACGGTGAGACTGTCGAGTTCGCGGATCGCGGCGCACGACCGCTTCACCATCACCGCGAACATGCGGTCGCCGCGCTCGGTCCTCGTGCCGTAGGCGCACCCGAAGACCGCGACGAGCGGACCCTGCAGCATCGCGAAGCGGTAGTCGTCCCAGCACTGCTGGAGGCCGTAGCCCTCGACGCCGTGGCACAGCAACGCGCGGTGATAGGTCGAGACCAGGGCCTGCTCGTGTTCGCGCCGGACCTCCGGTTCCAGGCTCGTCCCGACGAAATACGCGAGGTCGCGGGCGGGGAGTCCCACCGTCAGGGTCTGCCAGTCCACCGCGACCACACCGCTCTCGCCACCGGGAGGGAATAGGAGGTTGTCGAGCCGGTAGTCGCCGTGCAGCAGCGCGAACCGGTCGGATCGCGCGAGCACCCACTCCTGCGTGAGCTCCGCGCAGGCCCGCAGCGTATCGCGGTCCTCCGCGCCGATCAGGTCGCCGAGACCGTCGAGGAAGGTCTCGATGGCCGGACCGTACAGCTCGGCGAGGATCCGGGCCTGCTCGGCGTCCGTCGTGGTGAGCCAGTCCGATTCGTGGAGATCGGGTGCGCACCAGCGGGGACCGTGCAGTCCGGCGAGATTGCGGACGGCGTCGTGCGCCTCGTCGACGGTGCACCCGGCGAGCTGGTCGCCGGGTCGTGCGGGTGCGGCGTCCTCGAGGAGGAGGGTGAACTCGCCGTCCTCACCGGAGGCGACGTGATAGCAGGTGGGTGTGCGCACCGCGACGGACGGCTCGATGTCGCTGTAGAAGCGTGCCTCCCCGCGATAGGCGCCGGCGAGCATCCGCCGCGTCCCGGGATCGGGTGACGGGAGTTTCGCGACGAGTGAGGACGGCACGTCGTCGCCGGTCAGGACGAGCCGGTAACACAGGGCGATCTGACCCGTTCCGATCCGCTCGACCTGCACCGTGCGTACCGTGCCGCCGAGCACGGCCGAGAGTCGTTCGGGAGTCAGGTCGTCCACCGACAGCAACAGATCGGTCATGGTGCGCTCCGGCCGGGGTTGGCGGGTAGGGATGCGAAACGCTCGGGGTCGCGGATCGTCCGCCACGCGGCGACGACCGGAGCGAGCTCGGTGGGTGTGGCGCCGTGCAGGATCACGCTGTCGGCACCGGCGTCGAACTGGTCGGCGATGCGGGTCGCGCAGTGTGCCGCGCTGCCGGTCGCGCTCGCGGCGAGCCACTCGTCGGGCAGCAACGACCGGATGTGCATCAGCAGTTCGACCGGCGCTGCGTCGATCGGTCCGGAATGAGCACGGACCTGCGCGTCGTCCCGAAAGCGGTGCAGTACCTGGGGGTCCCAGCCGTTCGCACGGACGAGCACGTCACCGTAGCCCTGCAGGTAGGTCGCGAGCCGTCCGGTCAGTTTCCGCAACCGGAGATCCTCGGGGATCGACTCGTCGACGGTCGCGAGGACCGACCAGATGCGGACGGACTGCGGGTCGCGGCCGGCCTGCTCGGCGGCGCGTCGCACGGTCTTCACGGCGCGCGCGAGCGTGTCGTCGGTGAAGAAGGTGTGCAGGACGACGGCATCGGCCACGCATCCCGCGAGGTCGAGCGTGCGCTCGCCGAGCGCGACCATGAGGATCGGGATGCCGTCGACGCCCTCGGCGGTGCGTCGCAGATACGGGAAGTCGCCGGCCGGGCCATGATGATCGACGGCCGCTTCACCGCGCCACAGCGTCCGGAGCAGGTCGACGGTGTCCTCGAGCTGCGCCGACGTCACGCGAGGCAGGCCCATGAGATCGAACAGCACGTCGAAGCCGCGGCCGAGCCCGAGGGCGTACCGGCCGCGGCTCAACCGATGCAGGGTGGTCGCCATCGTCGCCGTGACGAGGGGATGGCGGGTGTGCGGATTGGTCGCCGCGGTGCCGATCCCGAGCGTACGGCTCGTCGCGGCCGCCGCCCCGGCCAGCGCTGCCGCGTCCTTG
Organism: Rhodococcus sp. BUPNP1; assembly: GCF_002215235.1. Taxonomy (NCBI): domain Bacteria; kingdom Bacillati; phylum Actinomycetota; class Actinomycetes; order Mycobacteriales; family Nocardiaceae; genus Rhodococcus; species Rhodococcus sp. BUPNP1. The sequence continues at coordinate 9,398 of NZ_NERM01000006.1, read as the reverse complement.
GTGTCGAACCGTTCCGACAGGAAGACCGAACCGAGACCGATCTCCTCGGCGACGGTGATCTCGTCGAGCAGCGCCCTCGGGTCGTCGGTGTGCCCGGCGAGGCCGTAGAACCCGAGTTCCGGACAGTCCGGCTCCGGTGCGGACCCGCCGGGGATGCTCACGAGCGGGCCGCCGCCTTCCGTCGCTGCAACACGCTGCCCACTGCATTGTCGAGCTTCGAGCCCAGCGGCCAGCCCACGTAGTGGCACAGGAACAAAGCGATCTCGCGGAGCTGCTGCTCGTCGAGTTCGTCGTTCTTCAGCGCCGCCTCGATCTGGATCTCGGCGATGTCGGGAGCCCCCTGCGCGGTGAGTGCCCCGAGCAGCAGCAGTCGCCGATCGCGGATGGTCAGCCCGGGACGGGTCCAGATGTTCGCGAACAGGTGGTCGGCGGTGACGGCGAAGTGCTCGCCCGGGCCGTCCTGCATCTCCCAGCCGTAGACCTTGGACATCATCTCCAGGCCGCGGCGGCGGGTCTCGTCGGTCATGCGTGCTCCTTCCGGGAACGGGTCCGTGCGATCTCTCCCGTGCCGACTCCGAGGCCGGGGCCGAGGTCGGACAGCGCCCGGGCTCCGAGCGGCAGGTCGACTCCGAGTCGATCGCCGAGGTCCAGAGCCAGCGCGAGATCCTTCTCGCCGAGGGCGCGCACACGCGAGAAGATCGGGAACCAGGAGTCGTCCTCACCGAGGGGAGATGTGGTGTCGCGCCACATGATCGAACCGGCGCCGCCGGTGATCGCGTCGGTGTGCCGGACGACCTTGCCGAGCTCGGTGATGTCGAGCCTCGCGGCCTCGGCGAGTCGCTGCGCCTCCGTTGCCGCGGTGAACGCGATGAAGTGGAGCAGGTTGCGGGCGAGCTTCATCCGGGTTCCCGCCCCGACGGGACCCGCGTGCACGACCAGCGACGCGAAGGTGCCGAAGGGTTCCTCGATCTTCGCGAAGCCGTCGTCGGTCGCGCCGACCATCACCGCGAGAGTGCCGTTCTTCGCGCCGCCGGCGCCACCACTGACGGGTGCGTCGACGAAGTCGACTCCCTTCTCGGCGCACTTCGCGGCGAGTTCGACGGCGGTGGTGTCGGAGATCGTCGAGTGCACCGCGACGACCGTGCCGGGCCGTGCCGTCGCGAGCAGTCCGTCCGGACCGGCCAGGACGTCGCGGACCTGGGCGTCGTCGAGGACGGTCACGCACACGAGATCGCAGCCGGCGGCCAGCTCCGCCGGGCTCGACGCCGCGGTGGCACCCTTGTCGGTGAACGGGGTCATCGCCTCGGGCACCACGTCGAGCACGGTGAGGCCCCCGGGCCGGGTGAGCAGCCGCTCGGCCATGGGCGCCCCCATGTTGCCGAGCCCGATGTACCCGACCCGGCCGATCGCGGGGCCGGTCACGAGCGGATCACCTGCCCGCCGTCGACGTTGAAGATCTGCCCCGTGACCCAGGCGGCCTCGTCGGAGAGCAGGAACAGGCACATGCCGACGAGATCGTCGGGGGTGCCCATGCGCTTGAGCGGCAACTGCTTCACCATGTCGGCGACCATGTTCGCGGGGGTGGTGGTGCGGGTCGCCTCGGTGTCGATGGGGCCGGGGGCGATCGCGTTGATGCGGATGTTCGACCCGCCGAGTTCGACGGCGAGTTGCTGTGTGAGACCGTTGATCCCGACCTTGGCGAGGCCGTAGAAGCCCGAGTACAGCCAGGCCGCCGTCGACGACTGGTTGACGATCGACCCGCCGTTCTTCGTCATGTGCGGCCACACCGCGCGGGTGACGTTGAGGGCACCGTCGAGGTTCACGCTCATGAACTTCTTGTAGTAGTCCCACGGGACCGTCAGCAGCAGATCGAGTTTCATGCCGCCGTAGATGGCGGCATTGTTGACCACGTGGTCGATGCCGCCGTAGGTCTCGACGGTCGACGCGGCGAGTGCCTCGGCGGAGGCGGGGTCGGAGACATCGACCGAGGTGAAGCTCGCGATGCCGCCGTCGGCGACGATCTGCTTGGCGACCTGCTCGCCGAGTTCGGCATCGATGTCGGCAATCACCACGTTTGCGCCCTCGGCGGCGAGCGCACGTGCGTACGCCTCGCCGATCCCCTGGGCGGCGCCGGTGACGATCGCGGTGCGACCGGTGAAACGTGCCATCGGAAAAGTCCTTTCGGAAGTTCGGGTCAGCTCGCGGGCTCGGCGACGAGCTTGGTCTCCAGGTACTCCTCGAAACCGGCCACACCCATCTCGCGGCCGATCCCGGACTGCTTGTAGCCCCCGAACGGGGCGTCGGCGGCGTACCAGATGCCGCCGTTGACGCCCAGCGTGCCGGTCCGTACACCTGCGACGACCCGCGCGATGCGGTCCGGATCGGTGCCGAACACCGAACCCGAGAGGCCGTAGGGGGAGTCGTTGGCGATGCGGATCGCGTCGTCGTCACCGTCGTGAGGAATGATCACGAGCACCGGGCCGAAGATCTCCTCCTGCGCTGTGCGCGCGGAGTTGTCGAGGCCGGCGATGAGGGTGGGTTCGACGAAGAAGCCGCGCTCGTGTTCGGCGGGGCGTCCGCCGCCGGTGACGATCGTGCCGCCCTCCTCGACGGCGAGGCGGATGTATCCCTCCACGCGCTGCCGCTGCTTCTCGGAGATGAGCGGCCCGCACACCGTGCCGGGATCGCGCGGGTCGCCGGGCCGGATGCCGCTCATGGACTTCGCGGTCAGGGCCACGGCTTCGTCGTACCGTTCGCGGGGAACGAGCAGTCGCGTGGTGATCGCGCAGCCCTGACCGGCATGCGTGCACACGGTGAAGGCCGCCATCGAACAGGCACCGCGCAGGTCGGCGTCGTCGAGGACGATGAACGCCGACTTGCCGCCGAGTTCGAGGAAGACCTTCTTGAGGTTCTCGGAGGCCGCGCGCATCACGGCCCGGCCGGTCGCGGTGGAACCGGTGAACGAGATCAGGTCGACGCGCGGATCCTCGCTCAACTGTGCGCCGAGGCGGTGATCGCTCGAGGTGACGATGTTCAGCACTCCCGGTGGGATGTCGGTCTCCTCGGCCGCGATCCGCCCGACCAGGGCAGCGCACCACGGGGTGTCGGGGGCGGGCTTGAGCACCACGGTGTTCCCGGCGGCGAGAGCCGGCCCGAGCTTGGCGAAGTTGATCTGGTGCGGGAAGTTCCACGGCGTGATCGCGCCGACGACCCCCACCGCTTCCTTGAGCAGATAGCGGTGGGTGGGGATACCCATGGGGGAGGCGTTGCCGAGATCCTGCCTCCACGCGTAGCTTTCGGCGAGGTCGGCGAAGTAGAGCAGATCGTCGATGGGGCCTTCGAGATGCGCGGCGCTCGTGAGGAATCGGGGAGCGCCGACCTCGGCGATGGTGATCTCCCGCAGTTCCTCGATGTGCTCGCGCAGGGCGTCGCGCAACTGACGGAGGCAGCGGGCTCGGAAGGCGTGGTCGCGTGACCAGTCGGTGTCGTCGAAGGCGCGACGCGCGGCCGCGATCGCGGCGTCCATGTCGGTGGCGGTGCCCTCGGCCGCGTGGCCGAGCAGTTCTTCGGTGCTCGGATCGGTGATCGCGAAGGTGCCTCCGCTGCCGGGTACGAGCTTGCCGTCGATCAGAAGGGTGGAGCTGTCGGTGGGGCGAAGTGTCATCAGACGTTCCCTCGGTTCTGGACAGGTGTCTGGACTATAGTTCGGCGACGCGATCGAACGCAACGGTTCGTCCGAAACGGACGAAACCGGTGTTGTGTGCGAGGAATTCGACGAATCCCGCACACAACACCGGTCTCGGCGAGGGGTCGGTGGATCTCCGGTCAGAACACGCGCAGTCCGAGGCGTCGCCGCGTGCGCAGATCGAGCAGATAGGCCTTCCACAGCAAGGGCCACGCCCACGGGGTGACGCGGTGCAGGCGCCGGACCGCCACGAGATAGCGGTCGAAACGCCGCTGGTCGTCGGTGGTCCAGGGGTAGTGCATGAGGTCGCGGAACTCCGGCGGCAGTGCACCGCGGGTGATCAGTTCGAACGACCTGCCGAGCACCCGGTGGATCCCGCGGCCCAGTCGTCCGAGACGCACCTCGAGGAACGCGAGATTGCAGAGCTCGGTGAGGTACTCGCGCACCTGCTCGTTCATGGAGATGTCGGCGACGCCGGCCTTCCACAGTTCCTCGTACTCCTCGCGGGTCGTGGGCCACGACTCCGGCCGGACGTTCAGTGTCGTCGCGAGGGTCGCGCCGTCGCGGAGGATCCGGGCGTACTGCTCCTCGGTGAGCGGGCCGTAGAGGAACTCGTGCTGGTCGATGAAGTACTTGAGCAGGCAGGCGGCGACCCACAACTGCAGGGCAGGGGAGTTGGCGCTGTAGCGGACCTCCGCGCCGGGTGACGAGGTGACCCGGGCGTGGATCTTCCGCACCGACTCGCGGACGAAATCGCGGTCGGCGTCGTTACCGAACACCGCGACCGCCAGATAGGTGCCGGTCGTGCGGGCCCGCTTGATCGGATGGAGATCGGCGCGGCCGGTGTCGACCGTGCTGTCGACGACGCCCTGGCCGACGCCGGGATGGGCGAGCTGCATGATGACGTTGGCGGCGTTGATCGTGCCACCGAGCGGTGAGACGAGGTCGCCGAGAGTGTCGATCGTCCGCATGACCCCTCCATCTGAAGACGGACGTGTTCAGTTGGATGCCACTCTAGCGCGTCTTCGTGGGGTCGAGGGAGGCGCCGGTCAGAACTCCGCGCACGACCGTCTCGTAGATGTGGTCGAGGTCGAGCTCGTCGCCCAGGAAGCCGCTGCTCTGGAGGACCGCGAAACCGTGCAGGGCGGCGAACATGCCGACCGCGGCCTCGAGAGTCTCCTCCTCCGGAACGCCGCAGGATGCGAGCATCGTGCGCAGGGCCACGTTGGCGTCCAGTGCGGCGGCGAGCAGACCGTCGCGGTCGACCGGTGCGGTGGTCAATGCCTCGTAGTGACGGGGATGTTCGAGGGCCCAGGTGTGGTGGGCGTCGATGAGGGCGCGAAGCCCGTCGACACCGCTGCGGCCCATCGCGACCTCGCGCAGGTGCGCTCCGAGATCGCTCATCGCGCGGATCTGCACGGTCCCCCGCACGTCGTCGAGATTGCGGACGTGGTTGTACAGCGAGGCCGTGACGATTCCCAAGCGCGACGAGAGGGTGCTCATCGTGAGCTGTTCCCATCCCAGATCGTCGACGATTCCGAGCGCTGCCGCGACGACCTTGTCGCGGGTCAGTGTCCGTCGGCGCACGGGCCGGGAGTTGTCGTCTGCCATGAAAACAGTCTAAGGGGCTTCCATTCCAAACGAACGTGAGTAGTTTGTAAACGAATGCCATTCGTACAATCCCACGAGAGCGGCTTCATGACGACTTCACCCACAGATCTCAAGAATCCCGACGTCTTCACCCAGGGGGTCCCGCACGACTACTTCTCCGAACTCCGGCGCACCTGTCCGGTCCACCGCCAACCCGAGGAGGGCACCGCGGGCTTCTGGGCCGTCACCCGGCACGCCGATGTCATCGCGGTCTCCCGCGACAGCACGACCTTCTCCTCGGCGCTCGGAACCACCCAGATCGACGATTTCGACGAGGAGACACGCCTGAAACAGGCGTCCATGCTGCTCAATCTCGACCCGCCGGAGCACACCCGCCTGCGGCAACTCGTCAGCCGAGGTTTCACCCCCCGCATGGTGAAGACGCTCGAGGAGCGTATCCGGCAGACGTGTGAACGCACCGTCGACGCAGCGATCGAGGCTGCACGCGACGGCGCGGTGATCGACTTCGTCCCGGCGATCTCGGCACCCCTGCCGCTGGAGGTGATCGCAGCGCTGCTCGGCGCACCGGCCGAGGACGTCGGGAAGCTGTACGACTGGTCGAACCGCATGATCGGCTGGGACGACCCCGAATACGGCACCACCCAGGAGGACGGCGAACTCGCCGCCGCCGAGATCTTCCTGTACGCCAACGAGATCGCCGCGCAACGGCGAGCCGAACCGCACGACGACATCGTCTCGAAGCTGGTGTGTCCCGACGAGAACGGCGACACGCTCTCCGAGATGGAGTTCGACATGTTCTTCGTCCTGCTCGTCATCGCGGGCAACGAGACGACGCGCAACGCGATCTCGGGCGGGATGCAGGCCTTCGTCGATCATCCCGAACAATGGCGCAGGCTGCAGGACGATCCCGGCCTGATCGACAGCGCCGTGGAGGAGGTTCTGCGCTGGGTCACGCCCGTGGTGGGCTTCCGCCGCACGCCCACCTGTCCGGCCTCGATCGGCGACCAGCAGGTCGAACGGGGTGACAAGGTGATCATGTACTACCCGAGTGCGAACCGCGACGAGGAGATCTTCGACGACGCGCACGTCTTCGACATCGGGCGCGAGCACAATCCGCACGTCGCCTTCGGCGGGACGGGTGTGCACTTCTGCCTCGGGGCGCATCTGGCGCGACTCGAACTGCGGATCATGTTCGAGACCCTCGCCGCCCGTATCGACCGGGTCGAGCCGGCCGGCGAACCGCGGCGGTTGCGGTCGAACTTCATCAACGGCATCAAGTCCATGCCCGTCCGTATCCACCCACGAGAGCACTGAATTCGTCGAATGAACGCGACGCGGGCATTGCCGACCCCCTCCGACCGTAGTAATGTCCAGACACGTGTCCAGAAACGTGAATCTCGAATCGACCCGCCGTCGCCTGACCGAGAAGCAGGCCGACACGGTTGCGAGGCTCACGCAGGCTGCGGTCGAGGTGCTCCGCGAGGAGGGCTTCACGGGGTTGACGGTGCGTATGGTCGCCGCCCGCGCCGGAGTCGCCCCGGCCACCGCCTACACCTACTTCTCGTCCAAGGAACACCTCGTCGCCGAGGTGTTCTGGCGTCGCTTGGCCAACGCTCCCACGGCCGACGCCGAGAGCACGAGCCGTGCCGATCGGGTGGTCGCGGTGCTGAGGGGAATCGCGCTGCTGCTGGCCGACGAACCCGAACTCGCCGCCGCCGTCACCAGTGCACTGCTCGGTCACGACCCCGATGTCGAACACCTGCGTGCGCGCATCGGACTCGACATCCGTCACCGGATCTCGGCAGCGCTCGGCGCCGACTCCGATCCGGACGAACTCGAAGCACTCGAACTGCTCTACGCCGGCGCGCTCGTCCGGGCCGGCATGGGCTACGGCACCTACGAGAAACTCGCCGACAGGCTGGAGACATCCGCCCGACTTCTATTGGAGTGATCCATGATCCAGGCATCCCCGGGCTCCGCGTCGCACGCAGGGCCCGCTTCGCCCGATCCACCGACGCTCGGCCCCGTGATCTTCAACCCGTACGACTACGCCTTCCACGAAGATCCGTATCCCACCTACCGCCGCCTCCGTGACGAGGAACCGGCCTACCACAACCCCGACCTCGGATTCTGGGCCCTGTCCCGCCACGCCGACGTCGTCGCGGCCTTCCGCGACAACACTCGCCTCTCGAGCGCCAACGGTGTCTCGCTCGATCCGTCCGCCTACGGGCCCAACGCCCACAAGGTGATGTCCTTCCTCGCCATGGACGACCCGCGGCACATGCGCATGCGCCGCCTCGTCTCCAAGGGGTTCACTCCGCGCCGCGTCGCCGACCTCGAAGAGCGCATCCTCGAACTGACGCTGCGCTACCTCGAACCCGCTGTGGAGGCAGGGGAATTCGACTGGATCTCGGAGTTCGCGGGCAAGCTGCCCATGGACGTGATCTCCGAACTGATGGGTGTGCCCGAATCCGACCGCAGCGAGATCCGCCGTCTCGCCGATCTCGTCGTCCACCGCGAGGAGGGCGTGCTCGACGTGCCGGTCGCCGCGATGGAGGCATCGCTGCACCTCGTCGGTTATTACGCCGACATGCTCGCCGAACGCCGGAAGAAGGAGACCTCCGACCTCACGTCGGCGTTGCTGGAAGCCGAGATCGACGGCGACCGGCTCACCGACGACGAGATCATCGGCTTCATGTTCCTCATGGTGGTCGCGGGCAACGAGACCACCACGAAACTGCTCGGCAACGCCCTCTACTGGGGCGCGCACAACAAGTCCGAGGTGGCGCAGGTCCTCCACGATCCCGCCCGCGCACCGCAGTGGACGGAGGAGACCCTGCGCTACGACACTTCGAGCCAGATCGTCGCCCGCACCGCCGTCGCCGACATCGAACTGCACGACGCCACCATCCGGTCCGGCGACAAGGTCCTGCTGCTCATCGGATCCGCCAACCGCGATTCCGACGTATTCGACGCCGCCGACGACTTCCGCATCGGACGGGACAGCTCCCAGAAGATCGCCAGTTTCGGTGGGGGAGTCCACTTCTGCCTCGGTGCGCACCTGGCCCGCCTCGAGGCGAACATCGCGCTCGAACAGTTCGCCCGGCGCGTCGCCGACTACGAGATCGACGAGGACCGCTGCGAACGTGTCCATTCCACCAATGTCCGAGGCTTCGCGGCCCTTCCTGTAGAGGTCACCGAACGACATGCCTAGATTCGAACCCCACCCCGAACGTCGTCCCGCGCTGGTCGCCGGGGCCTCCTCGGGAATCGGTACCGCCACCGCCTACGCGCTCGCCGAGGCCGGACACCCCGTCGCACTCGGTGCGCGCCGCGTGGAGGAGTGCGCGGCGATCGCGGAGAAGATCCGCGGTGAGGGCGGCGAGGCCTTCGCCCACTTCCTCGACGTGTCGTCCACCGAGTCCGTCGACGAGTTCGTCACCGCAGCGGAAGAGGCTCTGGGCCCCGCGGAGATCGTCGTCTCGGGCGCGGGCGACATGGATTTCGCGTTGCCGCACGAGATGGACCCCGATCGGTTCGCCTTCCAGGTCAACGTGCACCTGATGGGCACGCAACGCCTGGCTCACCGCGCGCTGCCCGGCATGATCGAACGCAAGCGCGGCGACTTCGTCGTGATCGGATCCGACTGTGCCGTGCTGCCCCGGCCGTGGATGGGTGCCTACAACGCCGCCAAGACCGGCCTCGAAGCGCTCGTCCGCGAGATGCGGATGGAACTCGAGGGCACGGGAGTCCGCGCGTCGGTCGTGCGTCCCGGACCGACACAGACCGGCGCCGGCATGACCGCGCCGGCCGAGGTGCTCGAACCGATGCTCGAGGACTGGGGCACATGGGGATTCGCGCGACACCCCTACTTCCTTCGTGCATCCGACATCGCCGCGGCCGCGCTCTCGGTCGTCTCGGCCCCCCGCGGCGCCCACATCGTGCTCATCGAGGTTCAACCCGAAGCACCCCTGCGGAAGGACTCTCAATGACAGTGTCAAGCAGCAACTGCAACCGAAGCCGGGTTGTCGATGCTGAATTCTCGGCCGTCACGCAACAACGCCCACAGAACATCGACCAGGCGCCGGGCCAGGGCCAGTAG
>NZ_NERM01000059.1:0-7555 GCF_002215235.1 Rhodococcus sp. BUPNP1 | reverse complement strand
GTTGGCCACCGTCCACAACGCTCCGGCGCCCATCGTCTCGAGCCGGCGGTAGAACTGCACCAGCTCGTCGGTGTCCTCCACGCGGGACCGGCCGAGGATGTCTTCCCTCATATCAGCAACTCCTTCCTACATCACTGCGGCGGAACAAACGCGTTGTGAGGGAACGGTAGACCGTAATTTGATCAAATGCGAGACCTGACAACGAAATTTTTCATGACGGAAACATGACTAGGCAAGAGGCACTCTTCGAATAGGTGGTGAATTAACTGCTCAAGCCTCTGAACGCCCAACTCTCGATCGAGGCACCTCTTGCGAGTAGACGTATAATTTGATCAAATCCTAGGCATGATGGTCTACACGTTCAGCAACGAAGGACACCGGAGATGACCGCATACCCGAAGTTTCGAGCCGCCGCAGTGCAGGCGGCTCCGGAGTTCCTCGACACATCCGCCACGGTGGACAAGGCATGCCGTCTGATCGCAGAGGCGAGCGCACACGGTGCTGAGCTGATCGCGTTTCCCGAGGTGTTCGTCTCGGCGTACCCCTACTGGAACTGGACCATGACGCCCGTTGAAGGGGGCCCCTGGTTCGAAAAGCTATTTCACGCAGCCATCGACATCCCCGGGCCCGAAGTGGCGGCCTTGTGCGCCGCTGCTCGCGCAGCCGATGCCCACGTCGTCATCGGAGTAAACGAACGAGATCCGTACTCCTTGGGCACGCTGTACAACTCGGTCCTGTTCATCAGCAATACCGGTGAACTACTGGGCGTCCACCGCAAGCTGGTGCCGACCTGGGCCGAGAAGCTGACCTGGGCCGGCGGAGACGGCAGCTCACTGCGCGTCTACGACACCGGAATCGGGCGACTCGGTGGACTGGCCTGCGGGGAGAACACCAATACCTTGGCCCGGTTCAGTCTCCTGGCACAAGGAGAGCAGGTCCACATCGCCAACTACATCGCCCTTCCCGTTGCACCGGCCGAGTACGACATGGTCGAAGCCATCAAGACCCGCGCTGCTGCACACAGCTTCGAAGGTAAGGTTTTCACCATCGTCGCCTGTGCCGCGATTACAGATCAGATCGTCGATACCGTGGCACACAACGAGGCCGCCCGCGCGCTACTTGAGCGTCCGCACAGTGCCTTCAGTGGCATCTTCGGTCCGGACGGGCGGCTGATGACCACGCCCCTCATCGACGAGGAGGGAATCGTGTACGCCGACATCGACATCAATGCATCGATCCAACCCAAACAGATGCACGACATCATCGGCCACTACAACCGGTTCGACATCTTCCAACTCAGCGTCAACCAGCAACCGCAGTCCAGCGTCGTCCTCAACAGTCACCAGGCACCTACCTTCCCACCTCCCCACTTCACGGAAGTTCCTGGCGAGACCGAAACGGCCTAAGGGATTTCCGTACATTCATCGAACAAGGAGAATTTCGTGCGCTTTGTCAACTTCAGCTTCGGCACCGACGGGGAACGTCATCTCGGAGTCGTCCTCGACGATGCTCTCGTCCTCGATCTTGTCCCCGCCCTGCAGTCGGTGATCGATGTTCCCAACGATCTACGCGACTACATCGCCGCTGGCCCGGACCTGCACCGCCGGGTCGCCCAGACCATCGCCACCACCCAGTCCTGGCCCGCAGAAGCCACCCGTTCACTGGACGAAGTGGTGCTGCACGCCCCATTCCGTCCCGGCAAGCTCATCGGTGTCGGACTGAACTACGTCGAGCACGTCGAAGAATCGAGCCGATCCCTCGACACCGACGAAAATCTGCCGACGCGGCCGGTGCTGTTCAGCACACCGGGCACCGCGGTGATCGGCCCCGACGAGCCGATCCTGCACAACAGCGAGCTGACCGAACAGCTGGACTGGGAATGCGAACTCGCCGTGATCATCGGCGATATCGCCAAGTCGGTGACCGAAGACGACGCGATGAACCACGTCTTCGGCTACAGCATCGTCAACGACATCAGCGCCCGCGACCAGCGCCGCTCCGGGCAGTGGTTCTTCTCCAAGGGACAGGACAGCTACAAGCCCTTCGGTCCCATGGTCGTCACCGCGGACGAACTCGGTGACCCGCACACCCTGCAGTTGTCGCTGACCGTCAACGGTGAGCAGCGCCAAAACGGAAATTCTCGGCACATGTTGTTCAAGATTCCCCAGCTCATTGCCGATATCACCTCCGGAGTCACTCTCGAACCCGGCGATATCATCGCCACCGGCTCCCCTCAGGGCGTAGGTGCGGCGATGACCCCGCCGACGTACCTGACCCCGGGTGATGTCGTGGCCGCAACCATCGAAAAGATCGGCACCCTGGCCAACCCCGTCAAGGCGGTCTGACCATGACCACACCGGCTTCCCCCCGCGCCTACCGCATCGGCCAGATCGTCCCGAGTTCCAACATCACGATGGAAACCGAGATCCCCGCGATGCTGCGCGCCCGCGAAGAGGTCGAACCCGAGCGCTTCACTTTCCACTCCTCGCGTATGCGGATGAAAGAAGTGACCAAGGCTCAGCTCGAAGCGATGGACGACGAGTCCGATCGCTGCGCCCTGGAACTGTCCGACGCCCACGTCGATGTCCTCGGCTACGCCTGTCTGGTAGCGATCATGACCCGCGGCGCCGGGTACCACTGCACCTCGGAGAAGCGCCTGCACCAGGTGACCGTCGACAACGACGCCGAAGCGCCGGTGGTCACCAGCGCCGGCGCCCTGGTTGACGGGCTGAAGGTGCTCGGTGCCCGTAAGGTCGCCCTCATCGCCCCGTATATGCGCCCCTTGACCGAGCAGGTCGTCGACTATATTTCCGGTGAGGGCTTCGAGGTCACCGACTTCATCGCCCTCGAAATTCCCGACAACCTCGAGGTCGGTTCCCGGGACCCGATGGCGCTGGTGGACATCGTCGAACGGCTCGACCACAGTCAGGCCGATGTAGTCGTGCTGTCTGCGTGCGTGCAGATGCCGTCGTTGGCTGCCGTCCAGGTCGTTCAGGACCGAATCGGCAAGCCTGTGCTGTCTGCAGCCGTCGCCACCACCTACCAGCTGCTGAAAGAACTCGGCCTGAAGCGGTACGTTCCCCGTGCAGGCGAACTGTTGAACGGGAGCTACTGATATGACCGCAGCCGGAGTGAAGAAACCCAAGCGCTCGACAACACTCGAACAGGCGTACAACGCCATTCTCGAGTCCATCTGCAACGGTGATATCCCGCCGGGCGCTCCACTCCGGCTGCAAGAGCTGTCGACCACCTTCGGGATGAGCATGATGCCCATCCGCGAGGCACTCCGCCAGCTCGAGGCCATCGGCGTGATCGAGATGACCCCCCACAAGGGGGCGCGGGTCCGAGAAATATCGACGGACGACCTCATCGACACCTACCGGACCCGCATCACGCTCGAAGGCATCCTCTGCAGCCGCGCCGCCGAAAATTTCGACGCCGACGACGAAGCGGCGGCCCGCGAGGCATTGGAACGGCAGCGCATCGCACTCGAAGACGGCGACATCATCGAGGCTCGCATTGCACACAAGGACTTTCACTACGCCATCTACCGCGCTGCCGGCTCGGTATGGATGCTCCGCTCCATCGACCCGACCTGGCTCAACAGCGAACGCTACCGTGTCACCAGCGAACAGGATGGTGACCAACTCACCCTCCGCCGCGAAGAACACGAACGCATGCTCGCAGCGTGCGTTGCTCACCGGCCCGAGCAGGCCCGCCAAGCCTTGCGAACCCACCTGATCAGCACCGTTGCCCATCTGGACAAGAACTTGGCCAAACGCCTGGACATCCTTACCGCCGGGGCGTGCTGTTGACCCAAGGCCGCTCCCCCATGTACTCGATCGACCCGACCGCCGACTCATATACTCGCTTCGATCCGGCCGTGATGCGTGCTGCGGACTTCTATCACGTCCTGGCTGCCTCGGTGGTGCCGCGCCCCATCGCCTGGGTGTCGACGCGCTCGAGCGCCGGGATCTTGAATCTCGCCCCGTACAGCTTCTTCACCGTTGCCTCCACCAAGCCTCCGATCGTGCAGTTCAACTCGGTCGGTCACAAGGACAGCTGGCGCAACATCACCGAAACCGGTGAATTCGTTGTGAACATCGGGACCGAAACACTCATCGACCCCATCAATGCCACCTCCGAATCCTTTCCATACGAGATCGATGAATTCACGCAAGCGGGAATGAACCCCCACGACAGCGATGTCCTGGCTGTCCCTCGAGTTGCCGAAGCGCCGATCGCGTTCGAATGCGTCAAGCACACGATCGTGGAGATGGGAAACTGCTCATTGATCTTCGGACGCGTCGTCAACGTCGTTGTCGCTAGCGCCGTACTGGCCGACGACGGACTTCCCGACTTTTCCAAGGTCGCACCGCCGAGCCGACTCGGACGTTCCGAGTGGGGCCTTGCCCCATCCACGGTGACACGCGTACGACCCTGACACCTCCAACGCAAACCAGCAGGAGCATCGCGATGCGCATATATCCCGTGATCCACGTCCACGATCTCGACCAGGTGTCCGAACAAGTCGAGGTCGCTCGTCGACATCCCATTTCCGGAGTCTTCCTCATCGACCACGACGCAGATGACATCCGCCTGGCCCGATGCATCGATCACGTCCGCCTGAAGCACCCCGACATCTTCCTGGGCGCAAACGTCATTCGCCGCAGCGCAACTGAGGCACTGAACATCCTCGCACCGCACTTTCCTGGCGGTATTCCTCTCGACGCCATCTGGACCGACAACGCCGGCGTCTCCCTCGACGGCGACGACCACGAGTTCCGTTCACTCCACTCAGCACGAGAACGAACCGGATGGACCGGACTGCACTTCGGCGGCATCGCCTTCAAATACCAAACTCCCGTCTCAGAATCCGATCTTCCCCGCCTGGGCGAACTCGCACGCCGCCACGTCGATATCCCCACCACCTCCGGACCCGGCACAGGACTAGCCGCCGACACTCACAAACTCGAGGCCCTTCGCGAGGGACTCCACGACCATCCGCTCGCCTTGGCCAGCGGGGTCACGCCGGACAACGTCGAGTCATTCATAGGCCTTGTCGACCATATCCTCGTTTCCACAGGAATCGCCGACGACAACGACCGCATCGACTCCGGAAAGTTGGCGACCCTCCTCGAACGTTGCACTGTCGAGCAAAGAAATTAATCCTAATTCCGTCCCCGCGTAGACGGTGAAGCACCGAGCGTTCCCGCGTTCCGCTGAAAACGGAGAGGTTGACGGTGTGTGCTGTTCGACGATGGTTGAGCAGCACAGAAGAGATTCGTCTCTACGCTTGATTCGTGTCGACGAACAAAATCGCAGGGGATGTCCTCTAGGGAAGAGATGGAGAAGCCCCTCGTGTCCCGAGCACGGACACATCCACTCGTTCGAGTCCAGGGGTGTGTCGCACGATGGGATATCGTTGGCGCCATGCTGACACTTCGTCGAAAGAATGACTCCGCCTGCTGAGTCCGGTGGCGCCCTTGACCGCGCCGCCATGACCGAACTGCTCACCACGCGGTTCGCAGAACCCATCGCGGTCTACCGTGATCTGCTCCGCGGCCTCGCCGCCACCGGAGAGCCCCCATATCACCAGTCGGTGCTGCTCGATACTCATCCTGTCGAGGGGCCGTCGTTGACGACGCCACACCTGCGGATCCAGGTGAGCTACAGCTATCAGGACGCCGACGAGCTGGGATCATTCCCTGCGGAGATGAGGCCGGTGTGTGTGCGGATCCATGTGCAGGGCTATCCCGATAAGTATCCCGACCGTCGGGCAGCGGGCTCCGATCTGGTCCACGAGTACCCGGCCGTCGAACCGGAAGCGTGGGCGCGTGCGGTGCTCGGCCGACAGTGGTCGGATTATGCGTACCAAATGATCCGCCGGACCGATGTGGACCGGCGCATGCGCACCAACCTGATCTACACCCAGCCACTGTTCGTGGTGTTCGTCGCCTCGGACGGCACACCGGTGCTGGCCCCGGACAACACCGCCTGGAACCGGTTGTGGCTCAAAGTCATCGACGCCCGCAAACTCGATCCGGATCCCGAATCGAGGGCACTGCAAGAACACATCGCCCGGGTCGGCCCGTACGCCCCGACCGCAGGAATCCGCCATCCCGACACCGAACCCGACGGCGGCTGGCGCCTGGAGGTCACCGGTGTGCCCCTCGACCGGCTCACCGACACCGCGGCCGAGACGGTGCGCGCACTGCGCAACGGTATCCGGGTCCGCGGCAGGATCGCCACGCAGTTCCGCCCGGTCCGACTACACGTCGAACTCGACCACGTGGTGGTGTACTTCAAGTGGGCCCGCAATCCGAACACCTTCGCTGTGACCATGCATCCACCCCAGACAGGCGACGAGCTTGCCGGTCCGCCCTGGCGCACCCCCGCCGCCGTCGCCGGCACCATGATCTCAGGATGGCAAGAGGAACTGTGTACAGGTCTGCTGGTGCGCGGTACCCGACGCCGCGACGGCGACACCATCCACATCTCGGCTCCGCCTTCTACCCCGGTCCACCCAGAATATTGGGTCAGCGAGGTCGCGCTGCACGAACGCTGCGGGGTGTGGCTTGCTCGCGAGGGCCTCGACATCGACCGGCCGCTCGAATGGAAGAACACGGGTGTACTCGCGTGTGTGGCAGGTCCCCGATAGTCGGTCCGGTCGGTTCTAGAGCCGATTCCTACTTGCAGTCGATCAGTCGATCTCACACGCCACCGGCTGGTGCCGGTGAGTGCATCCGGCAGCGTACTCGGCAGGAGTTCGGTACCCCAGCGCCAAATGACGGTGCCGGTGATTGTGGTCGTCCTTGAAGTCCTCGATCACCACCCGGGCCTCGAGCAGAGTGGGCCAGTAGTTTCGGTTGAGACACTCATCGCGCAACCGGTTGTTGAACGACTCGATGAACCCGTTGTTCCACGGCGTGCCCGGCGGAATGTAGGACATCCCCACCGACCCAGCACAGAAGTCCCGCAGCGCTTCCGAGATGAACTGAAGGCCCATTGTCCATCCGCAGCACCAGCGGCGGCCCACCCCACATCGCGAACGCCTTCTCCAAGCCCTCAATCAACCGGTCGGCGGTGATCGAGCGGTCCACGATGTTCAACAACGACATCCGGGTATGTTCGTCGACCATCGACGCGATCTTCACCGTCTTGCCGTCGACGGTCGAGTCGAACTGGAAGTCCAATGCCCACACCACATTCGGAGCATCCGCGTCGACGATCGGAACCGAGGACAGGCCGGCACGTTTGCGGCGTGGAGCACGCCGGACCTGCAGCCCTTCTTCCTTCCACAGGCGGTGGATCTTCTTCTTGTTCACCTCGATGCCCTGGTCGTAGCGCAGCCATGCCCACGCCCGACGAAACCCGTGCCGCGGATGCTTGCGGGCATATCTGCGCAACTCTGCGCGCAGATCGGCATCCGGGTCGCCTGGTGTCTGCGCCAACGGCAACCGCCGGTAAACCGATCGGGAGAGCCCAACGACCTTGCACGCGAACCGCTCCGACATCTGCATAGTGCCGGTGAGCATGGTGATCGCGGCGCGTT
>NZ_NERM01000058.1:0-8049 GCF_002215235.1 Rhodococcus sp. BUPNP1 | reverse complement strand
GCCCCGCCCCGCGCGGGCCGCCGGATCGCCGCCGTCCTGTGCGACCTCGCGCTCCTCGCCATCCCCCTGCTCGTCGGCGCCCTCGTCGTCGACACCCTCGCCGACGCCAAGGGCGGCGGCCAGACCGACCGCATCGTCTTCGGCGGCGCCGCCCTGGCCGCCGCCGCCGGACTGCTGTGGTGGAACCACGGCTACCGCGCCGGCCGCACCGGCCAAAGCCTGGGCCTGCAATGGACCGGGCTCGTACTGCGCGACCGCACCACCACCGGACCGGCCGGCACCCGCCGCGCCCTGCTGCGCCGCGGCACCGAGATCGTCACCGAACGCCACGCCCGCCACGACGACTTCACCCCCCGCCCCACCGACAGCAGCGTCGCCGCGCTGCGCCGCCGGCGCCTGCTCGGCCTGGCCGCGCTGCTCGTGCTGCTCGCGCTCGGCGCGCTCGCCAGCATCGCCGTCGGCGCCCGCCCGATGACCTTCGCGGAGGTCTTCCACGCCCTCGTCGTCAACGACGGCTCCGAAACCGACGTGATCGTGCACTCGCTGCGCGTCCCCCGCACCCTGCTCGCGCTGCTGGTCGGCATCGCGCTCGGCGTCGCCGGGGCACTCATCCAGGGGCACACCCGCAACCCGCTCGCCGACGCCGGCCTGCTCGGCATCAACGCCGGCGCCGCCTTCCTCGTGGTGTTGTCGATCTACCTGTTCGGGCTCTCCACCCCGGCGCAGTACCTGTGGTTCGCCTTCGCCGGCTCCGCCCTCGCCAGCATCGTCGTGTTCGGGTTCGCGTCCATCGGCAACGGCGGCTCGAGTCCGCTCAGCCTCGCGTTGGCGGGCGCGGCGGTCGCGTTCTTCCTGCAGGCGATGATCCAGACCATCGTGCTGCTCGACCAGACCAGCCTCGACGGCTACCGCTTCTGGGTGGTCGGCTCCGTCGCCGGCCGCGGCATGGACGTCTTCTGGCAGGTGTTGCCGTTCATCGTCGTCGGACTGCTCGTCGCGCTCGCCTCCACCCCGGCCCTGAATCTGCTCAGCCTCGGCGAGGACGTCGCCCGCTCGCTCGGCACCAACGTCGTCACCACCCGGGTGATCGGCATCGCCGCGATCACCGTGCTCACCGGCGCCGCCACCGCCGCGTGCGGACCGATCGCGTTCGTCGGGCTGATCGTCCCGCACATCGCCCGCGCGGTCACCGGCCCCGACTACCGCTGGCTCGTGCCCTACGCCGGGCTGCTCGGCGGGGCGCTGCTCGTCCTCGCCGACGTCGTCGGCCGCATCGTGGTGCGCCCCGGCGAACTGCAGGTCGGCATCGTCCTCGCCCTCATCGGTGCCCCCTTCTTCATCGCCCTCGTCCGTCGCCGGAAGCTGGTGGCCCTGTGAACGACACCCCCACCCCCTCCCTCGACAAGGACGAACCGACGACGGGCAGGCGCCGCTCACCCGTGCAGGTCTCCACCCGCGTCCCGGGCCGGCCCGCCTTCCGGCTCGGCTCCCTCTCGGTGGTCTGGCGCGCCCGCATGGTCATCGTGTGCGCGCTGATCGTCGTCGCCACCGCGGTGCTGCTGTCGATCTCCCTCGGCCGCGGCGACTACCCGCTCAGCCCCCTGCAGGTCGTCGAGGTGCTCCTCGGCGGCGGCGAACGCCTCGACCGGTTCATCGTCTTCGACCTGCGCCTGCCGCGCGGGATCGCCGCCGTGGTCGTCGGCGCCGCCCTCGCCGTCTCCGGCGCCATCACCCAATCGGTGTCCCGCAACGCCCTGGCCAGCCCCGACATCCTCGGCATCACCGCCGGCGCCTCCGCCGCCGCCGTCGCCCTGATCGTCGTCACCAGCGGCGGCTCCATCGTCGGACTGCTCGCCACCCTCGGGTTGCCGATGTCGGCGCTGCTCGGCGCGCTGCTCACCGCCACCGTCATCTACCTGCTGGCCTGGCGGCGCGGCGCCGACGGCTTCCGGCTCGTGCTCATCGGCATCGGCGTCAACGCCATGCTCATCGCCCTGACCCAGTGGATGCTCGTCTCCGCCGACATCAACGACGTCAGCCGCGCCCAGGTGTGGCTGACCGGCTCCCTCAACGGCGTGTCCTGGAGTCAGGTGGTACCGGCCGCGATCGCGCTGCTGCTCGTCGGCGGCTGGGCCGCGACCGCCTCCTTCACCGTCGGGGCGTTGCGCCTCGGCGACGACACCGCCCGCTCCCTCGGCGTGAAGCTGCAGACCCAGCAGGCGCTGCTGCTCATCGCGGCGTGCGCGCTCGCCGCCGTCGCCACCGCCGCCGCCGGACCCATCGGCTTCGTCGCCCTCGCCGCCCCGCAGATCGCCCTGCGCCTCGTCGGGTCGGCGGGCAGCCCGATCATCGCCTCCGCCCTGACCGGCGCGCTGTTCGTCGTCGCCGCCGACCTGATCGCCCGCACCATCCTGCCGGTGCCGCTGCCGGTCGGGCTGGTCACCTCCGCGCTCGGCGGTCCCTTCCTGCTGTACCTGCTGGTGCGTTCCAACCGAAAGGTCTCCCGATGACCGACACCCATCTGCCCCCCGCCCCGGCCCCCGGCCCGATCGAGCACGCGGCGCCGCGGCTGGTCGCCGAACACATCAGCCTCGGCTACGGCGAACGGCTCATCGTCGACGACCTGGACCTGTCCATCCCCACCGGCGTGGTCACCACCGTCATCGGCCCCAACGGCTGCGGCAAATCCACCCTGCTGCGCGCACTGAGCCGGCTGCTCAAACCCCGCACCGGCACCGTGCTGCTCGACGGCCACGACATCACCACCATGCGCACCCGCGAGGTCGCCCGGGTGCTCGGCATGTTGCCGCAGGCCCCCGTCGCCCCCGAAGGGCTCACCGTCGCCGACCTGGTCTCCCGCGGCCGGCACCCGCACCAATCGTGGTTCCGGCAGTGGTCCTCCGACGACGAGGACGAGGTCGCCATCGCCCTCGACCGCACCGGCATCGCCGACCTCGCCGACCGGCCCATCGACGAACTGTCCGGCGGGCAACGGCAACGCGCCTGGATCTCCATGGCACTCGCGCAGGGCACCGACATCCTGCTGCTCGACGAACCGACCACCTATCTCGACCTCGCGCACTCGGTGGAGGTCCTCGACCTCGTCGACCGATTGCACAGCGAACTCGGCCGCACCGTGGTGATGGTGCTGCACGACCTGAACCTCGCCGTGCGCTACAGCGACCACCTGGTGGTGATGAAGGACGGCCGCGTCGTCGCCTCCGGGGTGCCCTCGGAGGTGATCTCCGTCGAGTTGCTGCGCGAGGTGTTCGACCTCGACGCGTCGGTCATCGACGATCCGGTGTCCGACCGGCCGCTGATCGTGCCCATCGGCACCCGCCACGTCTACGGCGCCGCCGGAGGTCCCCACCGCCGGTGACGATGGTCCCACCGCAGGTCAGACCCTACGACTAGGGGTAGTACGCACATTCGTCGGAGAAATCCGTAGAATCGACCCATGGCAGCACTCGGCGAACTCGAACGCGCAGTGATGGACCACCTGTGGTCCACCCCCGAACCACAGACCGTCCGGCAGGTCCACGAAGCCCTCTCGGCTCGACGCAACCTCGCGTACACCACCGTCATGACGGTCCTGCAGCGCCTCGCCAAGAAGAACCTCGTCATCCAGCAACGCGACGACCGCGCCCACCGCTACCTGCCGGTGCACGGCCGCGACGAACTCGTCGCCAGCCTCATGGTCGACGCCCTCGACCAGGCCGACGAGACCGCCGGCCGCGCCGCCGCCCTCGTCCACTTCGTCGGCCGCGTCGGCGCCGACGAAGCCGCCGCCCTGCGCGCGGCGCTGGCGAAACTCGAAGCGCAACACGGCGACGACACCACCGGCCACGACACCGAGCGGGCCGGCTGACACACTCGATGTCATGAACGCGACCACGGCGCTGTTCTTCGGAACCACAGCGCTTCTCCTCGCCGGTCCGGTGCCGGGGCTGCTCGCCCGCGCCACCTGGCCGCACCGCAACCCCCGGGCCGCCCTCGTGCTGTGGCAGTCCGTGGCCCTGGCGGCGGTGCTCTCCGCGTTCTCCTGCGGCCTGGCCATCGCCGCCCGCCTCCTCGTACCCGGCGCCGACGGCCGACCCACCACCGGCCCCCTCGAAGAGATCGACGCCCTCGGTCTACCCCTGTGGCTGACCTACGTCATCGTCTTCGCCCTGACCGTGTTCATCGGGGCCCGCCTGACCTTCTCCATGCTGCGCGTCGCGGTGCGCACCCGCCGCCGCCGCTCCCGCCACCGCATGCTCGTCGACCTGCTCGACCGCCGCGAGAGCGGCGCCGCCGTCCGCCACCACCCGCACGTGCGGATCCTCGACACCGCCGACCCCATCGCCTACTGCCTCCCCGGGCTGCGGCACCGGGTGGTGCTCAGCGAAGGCACCCTCGACAACCTCGGCGACGACGAACTACGCGCGATTCTGCGCCACGAACACTCCCACCTGCGCGCCCGCCACGACCTCATCCTCGAGGCGTTCACCGCCGTCTACGAAGCGTTCCCCCGCGTCGTGCGCTCCGGCTCGGCGCTCGGCTCGGTGAAACTGCTCGTCGAGCTGCTCGCCGACGACTCCGCCGTCCGCAAGACCGGCCCCGCCCCGCTGGCCCGCGCCCTCGTCGCCTGCGCCGGCGCCCACACCCCCACCGGCGCGCTCGCCGTCGGCGGTCCGAGCACCGTGCTGCGCGTGCAACGCCTCACCGGACCGGGCCCCAACCTCGGCATTTCCGCCGCCGCCTACACCGCCGCCGCCGCCATCCTCGTCGTGCCCACCATCGCCGTGGCGGTGCCCTGGCTCACCGAACTGTCCCTGCTGCTCGGCCTCTGAGCCGCGACACGCCGCACCGTTCGGCCCGCCCCGATTTCGATCGGCCCCCGTTTCGGGGGAAGCTGTAGACCATGACCGTCGAACGCACCGAAACACCGCAGGCCCAGATCGGCGTGACCGGACTGGCCGTGATGGGCTCGAACATCGCCCGCAACTTCGCCCGCAACGGCTACACCGTCGCCCTCCACAACCGCAGCATCGCCAAGACCGACGCGTTGCTCGCCGAGCACGGCAGCGACGGCACCTTCGTCCGCACCGAAACCATCGACGACTTCGTCGCCGCCCTCGAGAAGCCGCGCCGCGTCCTGATCATGGTCAAGGCCGGCGCCGCCACCGACGCGGTCATCGACGAGCTCGCCGACGCGATGGAACCCGGCGACATCATCATCGACGGCGGCAACGCCCTCTACACCGACACCATCCGCCGCGAAGCCGCCCTGCGCGCCCGCGGCCTGCACTTCGTCGGCGCCGGCATCTCCGGCGGCGAGGAAGGCGCCCTCAACGGCCCGTCCATCATGCCCGGCGGCCCCGCCGAATCGTACGAGGCGCTCGGCCCGCTGCTCGAGAAGATCGCCGCCCAGGTCGACGGCACCCCCTGCTGCACCCACATCGGCCCCGACGGCGCCGGCCACTTCGTGAAGATGGTGCACAACGGCATCGAATACGCCGACATGCAGCTCATCGGCGAGGCCTACCACCTGCTGCGCGACGCCCTCGGCTACGACGCCGGACAGATCGCCGACGTCTTCGCCGACTGGAACACCGGCACCCTCGAGTCCTATCTCATCGAGATCACCGCCGACGTGCTGCGCCAGACCGACGCCGCCACCGGCAAACCCCTCGTCGACGTCATCGTCGACGCCGCCGAACAGAAGGGCACCGGCCGCTGGACCGTCAAGGCCGCCCTCGACCTCGGCGTGCCGGTCACCGGCATCGCCGAAGCGGTCTTCGCCCGCGCCCTGTCCGGCTCCCGCGACCAGCGCGCCGCCGCCCGCGGCCTCGCCGCCGGCAACCTCGGCGCCGCCCCCACCGACGCCGCGCAGTTCACCGAGGACATCCGCGCCGCCCTGTACGCGTCGAAGATCGTCGCCTACGCGCAGGGCTTCGACCAGATCGCCGCCGGCAGCGCCGAATACGGCTGGAACGTCGACCGCGCCGCGCTCGCGACGATCTGGCGCGGCGGCTGCATCATCCGCGCCCAGTTCCTCAACCGCATCAAGGAGGCCTACGACGCCGACCCGACGCTGCCCAGCCTGATCCTCGCGCCGTACTTCCGCGACGCCATCGAGATCGGCATCGACAGCTGGCGCCGCGTCGTGGTCACCGCCACCCAGCTCGGCATCCCCGTCCCCGCGTTCGCGTCGTCGCTGTCCTACTACGACGGGCTGCGCGCCGACCGGCTGCCCGCCGCCCTCACCCAGGGCCAGCGCGACTTCTTCGGTGCCCACACCTACGAGCGCACCGACCGCCCCGGCAAGTTCCACACCCTGTGGAGCGGAGACCGCTCCGAAGTGCAGGCCTGACCCGATGACGGGCACGGCAGTCGCCGTCCTGTGCGCGCTCGCCGCCGCCGCGCTCATCGCGGTCGGCAGTGTCGCGCAACAGAGCTCGGCCGCTGCCGTGCCCGACACCGACTCGCTCGTCGGCTCGCTGCTGCGCAGCCCCCGCTGGTGGGCCGGGATCCTCGGCGACGGCGGCAGCTACATCCTGCAGGTCGTCGCGCTCACATTCGGGTCGGTGCTGCTCGTCCAGCCCCTGCTCGTCGCGTCGCTGCTGTTCGCGTTGCCGCTCGCCGCCGCCACCACCGGCCGCCGCGTCACCCGCACCACCTGGTTGCTCGCCGGCGCCTTGTGCGCGGCGCTGGCCATCTTCCTGCTCGTGGGCAACCCCACCGAAGGCACCGGCGACGCCGCCGCCGTCCGGTGGGCGCTGCCGCTCGGTCTGGTGCTCGCCGTCACCGCCGCCGCCGTCGTCGTCGCCCTGCTGTCACCGCGGCTGCGGGCGCTGGCGTTCGGCATCGCCGCCGGCATCCTCTACGGCGTGACCAGCGCGTTCACCAAACACGTCACCGACCTCGCCGAACACGGCATCGTCCCGCTGCTCGGCTCGTGGCAGACCTGGACGCTCGTCGCCGCCGGCGCCGCCGCGATCTACCTGCAGCAACGCGCCTTCCAGTCCGGATCGCTCACCGCCTCGCTGCCCGCCCTGACCGTCGGCGAACCGCTCGCCGCGATCGTGCTCGGCATGACCGTGCTCGGCGAACACCTGCGCACCGACGGGCCCGGGCGGATCCTCGTCGGCGCCGCCGTCATCGTGATGCTCGTGACCACCGTGGCGCTCTCCCGCGCCCAGGCCGCCGACACCCCCACCGACACCGCGGCTACGCCCGCCCCAGCACCGCCACCAGAAACTCCGCATCGTCGCTGAACGGCCGCAGATCCCAGGTCGAGAGCCGCACCTGCACCGACAACCCCGCCTGCTGCGCGTCCGCGAAGAACTCCTCGAACGGATACTCACGACCCGCCCCGAAACCGATCACCGCCCGGCCCTGCGGCGCCAGGTGCGCCGCGAAATTGCGCAACACCGCCACCCGCGTCGACGGCGCCACGAAGGTCATCACGTTGCCCGCGCACACGATCACATCGAAATCCGCGTCGACACCGCGGGCCGGCAGATCCAGCTCGGCCAGATCCCCGACCAGCCACCGCGGCCCCGGATGATCCTCCTCCGCCGCCGCGATCAGCACCGGATCGACATCCACCCCGACCACACGGTGCCCGGCCCGATGCAGATAACCGCCGAGCCGGCCCGGTCCGCACCCGGCGTCGAGGATCCGCGCCCCACGCGGCACCATCGCATCGATCAACCGGGCCTCCCCGACGGTGTCCTGCCCCCGGGCGACCATGGTGCGGAACCGTTCGACGTACCACGACGAATGCGCCGGATTCTCCGCCACGATCTCCTCCCACCGGCTCGGCACCCGCTCGCCGCCACCGTGTTCCGGACCCTCGCCGCTGCTCATCCACGCTCCTTCGCTCCACCGGGACACCTGCTCGATCCCCACCGTAGGCGCCGCGCCGTCACCGGCACCGCGACACACGGCAACCACCCTCAGTAGAATCGGTACCCGTCGAAACCACTTCCGGCAGGCGGACACCGTCCGCGACCGGACCCGACGAGAGGACACCGGTGCCCGCGGCACCCACCACCACCCCAC
>NZ_NERM01000057.1:0-10336 GCF_002215235.1 Rhodococcus sp. BUPNP1 | reverse complement strand
GTCGGAGCGTCCAGCGCGATGGGGCAGCCAGTCCTTCCGAGCCTCGACCGAAGCAGAAATCCATCAGCTACACCCCACCGCTCTGGGCATCCAGGGCACCAACCCCAGACACCTACAAACTTAGGGAATGCATCCATGACCGGTACACACACCGACCCGGCGCTGCTACTCGTCGCGCACGGCACCCGCAATCCGCGCGGTGTCGACATGATCGCGGCGCTCGCCGAGGCCGTCTCCTCCCGCGTCGGCCCCACTCGCGTCGCCTTCGTCGACGTCCTCGGACCGTCGCCCTCGGAGGTCCTGCGAGACACCGACCGCCCGACCGTGCTCGTCCCCGCCTTCCTCGCCTCCGGCTACCACGTGCACACCGACGTTCCGCGCGAGGTTGCGGCCGGTGGGAACGACGCGGTGACGATCACCCCCGCGCTCGGCCCCGACCCTGCTCTCGCCCGTGTCCTCGTCGAGCGGCTGCGGCAGGCCGGCTGGGTCGAGGGCGACGACGTCGTTCTCGCGGCCGCCGGCTCGTCCGACCCTCGCGCCCGGCGCGACGTCCAGGTGACGGCCCGCATGGTCTCGTCGCTCGTGCAGACCCCGGTGCGGGTCGGATGGATCGCCACCGGCGAACCGCGGGTCGCGACCGTCGTCGACGAGGTCCGCGCCGGCGGCGCACGCCGGGTGTTCGTCGCGTCGTATCTTCTCGCCGACGGTCTGTTCCACCGTCGCCTGTCGGAGGTCGGTGCCGACGGCGTCGCTGCGCCGATCGGTGTCGCCGAACCCGTCGTCGACCTCGTGGTCCGGCGCTACCGCTCCGCCGTCGACGCGTTGCGTCTCGCGCCTGTGGCAGCGGCTCGCCACCGCGCCTGAATCAGCGGGGGAGCGGCAGCAATTCGACGCGATCGCCGTCCGCCGCTCCCGGCGGCACCACGGCGATCGCGGTGCGCCCGATGAGGCCGGCGAGATGTGCCGTGCGAATCGTGTTGTCGCACAACCATCGTCCCTGCGAGTCCTGGCGGGCGGGCAACAACCGCGTGATGTCGCCGACGACCTCCGAGGCGTTCGCCAGGGGAGCGGTCACAGGAGTCGCCGGCGTGCGGAGGGTGCGGCCGTCGGCGATCGCAGGCAGCATCACCAGCAGGGTCGCCACCGCCGCCACCGGATTCCCGGGCAGTCCCAGCACGGCACGCCCGTCCGGCAGCGTCGCCGCGACCTGCGATCCGCCGGGCTTGCACCGGACCCGTTCGACGACCACCTGCGCGCCGGCCCGCGCCAGCGCACCGCGCAACTGGTCGGCGGCGCCACCACCCGTCGCACCCACGATGACGATCGCATCGGCATCGGTGCCCGTGAACAACGCGTCGAATCCGTCCGCGGTGTCCCGGAGATGTCCTTCACCGACCACCGTGGCGCCGCACCAGCGGACGAGGTCGGGGAGTACCGGACCCAGCGAGTCGCGGGTCTGCCCCTCGCGCAGAGGACCGGTGCGGCGGATCTCGTCGCCGGTGAGCACGATGTGCACCCGCAGGGGACCGCGCACCCGAAGTTCGGTGACCTCACCGCTGGCGGCCGCGGAGACGACCGCCGGGCTCACGGCGGTGCCCGCCTCGGCGAGGACCGTCCCCGACTCCCAGTCCTCCCCGCGGCGCCGCGCGTCGTCGCGCACGGGGGCATCGGGCAGTCGGGTGACGAGACCGCCCTCCACGCGGACGAACTCGTCGCGCACGACGACGGTCGCGCCTGCCGGCAGGTGGGCGCCCGTCGCGATCCGGGCGGCTTCCCCGTCGCCGAGCGTGAGCGAACCTCCGTCGCCCGCATAGCGAATCTCGTTGCGCAGCACCCACGGTCCGTCGCCGGCCACCGCGTAACCGTCCATGGCCGAGGTGCGTACGCGAGGCAACGCCTCCGCCGCGACGAGTGGCGCCGCCAACGTGGCGTCCCGCGCCTCCTCGACCGGTACGGTACGGGAAGGCAAGGGTGACAACGCTTCCCGCAGAATCCTGCGTGCATGGTCGGGATCGGTGGCCACACGGGTGGTCGTGGACCCGGCGCGCGCTGCCTCCAGATCGGCCGGGGTGTCGCAGTCGGTCGACTCGGACACCGCGACGGTGACGTACCGCTCGGGCAGCAACGCCTTCATGGGCCGGTTCGCGACGTCCCCACCGAGGGAGTCCAGACGCGCGGCCAGCGCAGGTGTCCGCCACGCCGCGAGCAGGAACTGCACCCGTCCGGTGTCGTCCACCGCGAAGGCCGCCTCGGCCGCCGCACCCTCGTTCAGGGCTTCGAGCAGGGCCGCGACCGTCTTCGGGGTGACGAACGGAAGGTCGGCGGCGAGAGTGACCACGAGATCGGCGACCGGATCCGCCGCTGCCAGCGCCGCGACCGGACCCGCACCGGGCGGTGTCTCCTGGATCTGCAGCACGTGCGGGTCGAGATCGTCGCGGTGCGGACCCACCACGGTCACCCGCGCGCATCCCTCGACCGCGCCGAGGGCGGTGTCCAGCATCCTGCGGCCGCCGACGGTCAGAGCGGGCTTGTCGACGCCTCCCATCCGGGTCGCGCGGCCTCCCGCGACGATCACGGCTTCGACGTGGGTGAGCGTGCTCATGTCTTCATGCTGCCTCATCCGCCCCGCTCGTGAGCGCCCGCACTCGCCGTGCTGTAACCGATCGCACTGCCGTGTCCGGCACCGATCGCACTGCCGTGTCCGGCACCGATCGCACTGCTGTGTCCGGCATCAATCGCACTGCGGTGTCCGACGTACTGCCGCATACATGTGGCGCGGATAGACTGCGCGGTATGTTCTTCGGCTGGCGGAACGGCGCGGCGGTGTTCGTCGTCCTCCTGTCCTGGCTCGTCGCCGCGGTCGTTCCGGTCACCGCAGGCTCCACCGCCGACACTGCCGGCCTGCTCCTCGGCCTGTTTGTGGTGGTCGTCGCGGCACTCGCGTTCGTCGCTGCCGCCGAGGATCCGCTGTTCGCCTTCGGTCGCAGCATCCGCGGCCCGACCTCCGAGGAACGACGTCTGCGCGGCGGGTTCCGCCGCCACTCCCATCCTGACACCGCCGGACGGCCACGTCCGCGCTCACCCGGTTCCGTCCTCGCCCTCGACACTCCATCCGACGAGGAACTCCGGGAGATCTTCCATGTCCGATCCCTGCCCCCACGGCACACCCGCCGTGTCCGTCCGAAACGCCCACCGCTCGTTCGGTGACCTGACCGTCTTCACCGGGGTGGACATCGACGTCGCCCCCGGCCGATGTTGCGCCGTGGTCGGTGCGAACGGCACCGGTAAATCCACCCTGCTCGGATGCGTCGTCGGCGTCGACCGACTCGACGACGGCGTCGTCGAGATCCACGGCGTCCCCGTCGACGAGAGCTCGCCGACGCTGCGACGGCAGGTCGCCGCAGTTCTCGGCGAGGTCGCGACGTTCGCGCATCTCACCGCACACGAGCACCTGCAACTCGTCGCCACCGGTCACGGTGTGACCGACCCGTTCGACGCGGCGACACGGGTCCTCCAGGAGGTCGGTCTCGCTGCGTCGGCCGATCGACTGCCGCCGACCTTCTCGAGCGGGCAACGCCGCCGGCTCGCCCTGGCTTCCGCATTGGTACGCCCACGACGACTGCTCGTGCTCGACGAACCCGAACAGCATCTCGACGATGCCGGTCGCCGATGGCTGGCGTCCACGCTGGAGGCCGAGAAGCGCGCCGGTGGAACCGTGCTGATGGTCTCGCACGATGCCGTGTTGGTGGATGCGGTCGCCGACCAGGTGGTGGATGCGGACCGATGGCGCTGACCGGAACCGTCCGCGGCGCGCGTGATCTCCGCGCGCTCCGCCACGCCTTCGAGCGCCGGCACGCTCCGCTCGCGGATCGTCCGGCCCTCGCTGTGCTGGTCCTCCTCGGTCTGTACGTGGGCGGGGGGCTGGCGTGGTGGTTGTTCTCCCTGCCGTCGACGACCTTCGCGTGTGCGGACCCGATCGTGCGCGATCCGGCGTGCACCTCGGCGTGGGGATGGACGGTCGTCGCGATCGCGGTCGCTGCGGGGACGGCGTCCGCTCGGACCGCAGGCCCGGTGACGTGCGGTGCCGAGACGGCGTTCTGGCTGCTGTCCACGCCGGTGGATCGCGGTGCGGCACTCCGGCCGAGGGTTGCGGCGCTCCTGATCTGCGGTGCGATCGCGGGTGCTCTCGTGGGCCGGTTCGCGACCTTCGTGACCGCGCCGGAGGGACGCGTCGCGTTCACATGTCTTGCCGCCGCTCTCAGTGTCGGTGCCGTCGCCCTTCCGATGCTCGTGCAGTGCCGGGTACTCGCGCCCGCGGTCGTGCGGGTCGTGATCGGGCTGTGCCTCGTCGCCGTTCCGGGCGTGGTGACGGTCGCCGCCGTCGGCGTCGCGGTGTCACCGCCGGGACCGTCGATCGTGGTGGGAGCATGGATCGTCGTTGCGGCACCGGCGGTCTCGGTATTGCGTCGGTGCGGCAGGATCGCTGCACCGGAGTGGAGGGTGGGATCGGACACCGCGGTCGGTGCTTCGGCCGCGCTCACGGCACTCGATCCGTCGCTCCTGACAGGCGTGGTCGAGCGGAAGGCGTGGCTGCGCATCGGATCCCGCCACTCGCGGCCCTTGCCGCGCCACCCGACCGCGGCACTGGTCCGTTCCGATCTGCTCCGCCATGTCCGTAGGCCCGCACCCGCGCTCGTCGCGTGCGTCGCGCTGCTCGGCGTCGCGGTGGCGGTGTCGGTCGCGTCGCCGCCCGCCGCGGCCGTGGTTCAGCTCGTCACCGTCTTCACGATGGCGACGATCCTCGCTACGGGTCTGCGCGACGTGAGCCGCGATCCCGATTTCGCCGTCCTGTTCGGTACGAGGGACACGCACCTGCGTCTCGCGCTCTCCGTCGTCCCGGGGTCGGCCGCGGTCGTTGCCGGTGCCGTGACAGGGTTCGTCGGGAGTGCGTCGGTGGCGAGCGTCGTGATCGGGCTCGCCGGTGGGTGCGCGGCCGCCTATCGGATGCGCACGCGACCGCCGATCGGGTACGACGGCCTGCTCCTCGAGACGGCCGTCGGACAGATTCCGGTCGATCTGCTCCGGCAGTGGGCGCGGGGACCGGACCTACTCGTCGTCTGCGCGTGGCTCGTCGCCGTGATCGCCTGAGTCCGGCGGGAACCGGTGCCGAGCACGGGCGAGATCGATCCGGTCGCCGGAGATCGGGACGTCCTCGAGTTCGAGGCGCGCGAGTTGCCGCCGTGCGAGGTGCGCGGCCGGTCGCCCGGAGGCGGGGACCACGCGGTGCCACGGCAGGTCGCCGGAATCGGTCCGCATGATCCATCCGACGGTGCGCGCACTCGACAGGCCCGCGGCGCCGGCGATGTCACCGTAGGTCACGACCCGGCCCGCGGGCACGGAGGCGACGAGTTCGCGAACCCGCTCGATCTGCTCGTCCGTGGTGACCACCGGCTACACCATCCGGGCCACGAGTTCGGCGGTCTCGGCGGGACGCGCCTGGTCGATCATGTGGTTGCAGTCGAATTCGAGGAGGGTCAGGTCGTCACCGAGCCGCTCCGCGAGGTTGCGCCGGAAATCCGCCGTGGTGTACGGGGGCTGCACCTTCCCGGCCTGCACGAAGATCGTCGGGATACCGGCCGGCGGCAGGACGGGTCCGCGGGCCAGCTCGCCCCATGCGCTCACCAGCGCCGGTACGCAGATCCGCCAGTTGACACGCCCCGAGTCGAGTTCGACGAGGTGCTCGGCGATCTCCTCGTCGAGCAACTCGGGTGCCACCTCGCCCCAGTCGCCGTGGACCTTCTCGGACCGCGCCTCGGCCTCGTCCGTGTAGTCGGGATTGTGGAGGGTGAGGTCGGCGATCTCGAGCATCCGGTCGGCCGGGAGACCGATCGCCGGATCGAGAAGCACCAGCGCCCGCACCCTGTCGGGCACCGCGGCGGCGAGATGCAGCGCGAGGGCACCACCGAAGGAGTGACCAACCACGGTGACGGGACCGGTGGTGTGTGCATCCAGCACGGCCGTCAGATCGGCGACGTGCGCCTCGAACGACCACGGGGGAGTCCACGGCGACCGGCCGTGACCCCGCAGGTCCGGAGCGACGAAGCGCAGGTGGGGAAGGTGCCGTTCGGCGAGGTTCCGCCAGCGTCGGCCGTGACCGGTGAGTCCGTGCAGGGCGAGGACCTCCGGTCCGTCGTCGGGCCCGAACAGATGGGTGTGCAGAAGCTCCGTGGCACTCACGCCGACCACTATCCCAGTCGGGACCACGCGGTGCGCCCCCGGACGCTGTCGTACCCGTCTGGTGGGATGGGGTCATGCTCGACGTCGATACCGGCACCCCCGACCTGCACCCACCACGGGCGCAGGTCACCGACCTGCCTGCCACCGTCTCGCGCATGTCCGAACCGCAGATCCCCGATCGCGTCCGTCGCCCGG
This sequence comes from Rhodococcus sp. BUPNP1, assembly GCF_002215235.1. Lineage (NCBI taxonomy): Bacteria > Bacillati > Actinomycetota > Actinomycetes > Mycobacteriales > Nocardiaceae > Rhodococcus > Rhodococcus sp. BUPNP1. The sequence continues at coordinate 3,904 of NZ_NERM01000057.1, read as the reverse complement.
CCGCGCGACTGGTGCGCAGGTCCGCCGAGGCGCCGGTGGCCCGCGAGTGGCCCGACGACGTGCGCGTGCTGTTCGACGACGCCCCGCCTTCCCTCCGCTGGCGGCCGTGGCAGGTCCTCGGCGGTCCCGGCACGGGCAAGACGTCCCTGCTGGTCGATCTCGCGGTCCACCGCATCGCAAGCGGGGCCGATCCCGAGTCGGTGCTGATCCTCACCCATTCGCGGCGGGCTGCCACCGCCGTGCGCGAGGCGATCACGGCCGGTCTGATCGCGCTCGGCGACGGCGCTGTGCCCCGCGCGACGCGCGAGCCGCTCGTCCGTACCGTCCACTCCTACGCCTTCGCGGTGCTGCGGTTGCAGGCCTCGGCGCACGGCAATCCGCCGCCGCGCCTGATCACCGGTGCCGAGCAGGACGCCGTGCTGCGCGAACTGCTGCGCGGCGACATCGACGACGGCGCCGGGATGTGGCCCGAGCGGTTGCGTCCGGCACTGGGCATGACGGGCTTCGCCGTCGAACTGCGCGACCTGATGCTGCGCGCGAACGAGCGCGGTCTCGGTCCGGAGGATCTGGTCGCGCTCGGGGAGCGCCGCAATCGGCCGGAGTGGGTCGCGGCCGGGCGCTTCGCGGAGCGCTACGAGCAGGTGATGCTGCTGCGCGGCGCCGTCGGTCTCGAAGCTCCGGAGGCCACCGCTCCGGCACTCGACGCGGCCGAACTGGTCGGTGCGGCGCTCGCGGCGTTCGCGACCGATCCCGACCTGCTGGCCGCCGAGCGCGGCCGGATCCGCCATCTGCTCGTCGACGACGCCCAGCATCTCGATCCGCAGGCCGCCGACCTGGTCCGCGTGATCGGTACCGGCACCCGCACGAGTACGATCGCCGGCGACCCCGATCAGGCCGTCTTCGGCTTCCGCGGCGCCGACACCTCCTTCCTCGAGAGCCTCGGCGAGGCCGACGGATCGCGCCGGATCGTGTTGGGTGTCAATCATCGTGCCGCTCCCGAGGTGGCGTCCCTCGCCGACGGGATCGCCCGCAGATTGCCGGGCCTGCCGCCACACCGGGGTACGGCCGGGCACCGCGTCGAGGAGGGCGATCCAGGGCGGGTCCGCGTGGCGGTGTGCTCGTCGCAGGCCAAGGAGGCGGCGCTGGTCGCCGACACCCTGCGCCGGTCCCATCTCGTCGACGGTGTGCCGTGGTCGCGCATGGCGATCGTGGTCCGGTCCGTGCCGCGGGTGCTCGCTCCGCTGCGTCGCGCGCTGCTCGCGGCGGGCGTCCCGATGACGACCGCCGCCTCCGAACTCCCGCTGGCCCGTCAGCACAGCGTCGCGGGACTGTTGCTCGTGCTGCGCGCGGTGTCCGACAGTGGCTTCGGCGGCGACGAAGCGCTCGCCCTGCTGTCCGGGCCCATCGGCGGTGCCGAACCGGTCGCGCTGCGCAGACTGCGGCGTGGCCTGCGACGGGTCGAACTCGCGTCGGGCAACGACCGCGACTCCGCCGAACTGCTGCGCATCCTGCTCACCGAGGGCGACGACACCACCGAGAACGCGCACCTGATCCGCGGGCTGACCGAGGTCGAGGCCGCCCCGCTGAAGAAGGTGCTCGGTGTGCTGCGCAAGGCCCGCTCGGCGGCGCTGCGCGGGGGCGGTCTCGAGGACGTGCTGTGGGAGGCATGGCAGGCCACCGGACTCGAACGGCGATGGGCCGCCGCGTCGGCCTGGGGTGGGCCGATCGGTGCGCAGGCCGACCGCGATCTCGACGGCGTCGTGGCCCTGTTCGACGCCGCAGCCGACTACGTCGACCGTCTGCCCCGCGCACACATCGCCGGGTTCGTCGACTATCTCACCGAGCAGGAGATCCCCGCCACGGCCCGCACCCGCGTCGCCGCCGAATCCGAAGCGGTCACGGTCGTCAGCGCGCACTCCGCCGCCGGTCGCGAATGGGACGTCGTGGTGGTCGCCGGTGTCCAGGAGGGCCTGTGGCCGAGCCTGCGTGCACGCGGCACCCTGCTCGGCATCGAGGCCCTGATCGACGCCGTCTCCGGCGCCGACGGTGGCGACGAGGCCGGTGCACGGCTGTCGCGCACCGCGCCGTTGCTCGCCGAGGAGCGGCGTCTGTTCCTCGTGGCGTGCAGTCGCGCCCGCACCCACCTCCTGGTGACGGCCGTCGATTCGGTGAGCGGCGACAGCGAACTGGTGCGCTCCCGTTTCGTCGACGAGTTGCGCGGTGTCGACACCGACGAGTTCGATGCGTCCGACGATCTCCTCGCCGAACCGGTGCCCGACGAGGTCCGCACCCGCGTGCTGGCCCTGCCCGCGCTCGTCGCCGAACTGCGCAGCGTGGTGTGCGATCCCGAGATCGCCGAGACCGAACCCGAACGACAGCAGCGCGCCGCCCAGCAGCTCGCGCGGCTCGCGCGGGCCGGGGTCCGCGGCGCCCACCCCGACGACTGGTACGGCACGGCCGATCCCAGCACCGCCGACCCGCTGTGGGATCCCGACGACGACGCGGTGCGGTTGTCGCCGTCCACGGTCGAACAGCTCACGACCTGCCCGCTGCGATGGATGTTCGAACGGCACGGTGGTTCCGACGGTGAGAACAGCCACGCTGTCACCGGCACGCTCGTCCATACCCTCGTCCAGGCGCTCGCCGGGCGGATCCCGCCCGACCGCATCGATCAGGCCCTCGAGAAGGCGTGGGACTCGGTCGATCTGGGCGCCGAATGGTATGCCCGCCGCGAGCTCGAACGCACCCGTCGCATGCTCGACACCTTCTCGACGTGGCTGCAGGGCACGCGCGGAGAGCTCACCGAGATCGGCGTCGAGATCAAGGTCGACGGCATCCTCGAACCCGATTCCGACGACAAGCCCCGTGTGCGGCTCCGCGGTCGTATCGACCGGCTCGAACGCGACGCCGAGGGTCGTCCGGTCGTCATCGACGTCAAGACCGCGAAGAACCCGGTGTCGAAGGACGCCGCGCGCGATCATGCCCAGCTCGCCGCCTATCAGGTCGCCGCGGCGGCCGGCGCGATCGAGGGCGAACCGGCATCGGAGCCCGGTGGCGCGCGCCTGGTCTTCGTGGCCAAGCCCCACAACAAGGAAGGCGCGACGCAGCGTGTGCAGCCGCCCCTCGACGAGGACGGGCTCGCGCAGTGGCGGGAGATCATCCACGACGCCGCGGCCGCGACCCGCGGCCCCCGCTTCGTCGCGAGGGTCAACGACGGGTGCCGGCACTGCCCGGTGCTGTCGAGCTGCCCGGCACACGACGAAGGCAGGCAGGTGACAGGGGAATGAGTGCACCACGGGTGAGCGCGAAGCGCCTGGCGGAGGCACTGGGACAGTTGCCGCCGACGACCGAGCAGGCCGCCGTCATCGAGGCGCCACCCGGCCCGATGCTGGTCGTCGCCGGAGCCGGCGCCGGCAAGACCGAGACCATGGCTGCGCGGGTGGTGTGGCTCGTCGCCAACGGCCTCGTCGAACCCGAGCAGGTGCTGGGCCTGACCTTCACGCGCAAGGCTGCGCAGCAGCTCACGGCCCGCATCCGGGCGCGCCTGGCCAAGCTCGCCGGATCGGCGCTCCTGCGCGACCTCGACCCGAGCGGTGGTTTGCGCGCGCGGATCCTCGGCAGCGAACCCGAGGTGAGCACGTACCACGCGTACGCCGGTCGCCTGCTCACCGAACACGGTCTGCTGCTGCCCATCGAACCGTCGGCGACCCTGCTGTCCGAGACCGAGCTGTGGCAGGTCGCGCACCGCGTGGTCAGCTCGTGGGACGGCGAACTCGACACCGACCGCAATCCCACATCGGTGACCGAGGCCGTGCTCGCCTTGTCCGGCCAGCTCGCCGAGCACCTCGTCGAGCCGGATCTGCTGCGCGACGCCCACCTCGAACTCGAACAGCTCGTGCACACC
>NZ_NERM01000056.1:0-10429 GCF_002215235.1 Rhodococcus sp. BUPNP1 | reverse complement strand
AGTTACGGCGGCCATAGCGACAGGGAAACGCCCGGTCCCATTCCGAACCCGGAAGCTAAGCCTGTCTGCGCCGATGGTACTGCACTCGACAGGGTGTGGGAGAGTAGGACACCGCCGAACACCCGTTCCGAAAGGGGACCCACTCGTTTGGGTCCCCTTTCGTGTTTTCATGAGAGGATTTTTCTGTGTCCGACGGCAACGGTGAACGTCGGTCCTTCAGGAGTGGAGGATCCACTCCGTGGTCGGGCCGCAAGAACGAGCGCGAGGAACGCGCCGACGACAGCCGCGGCGAGCGCGCACCCCGCGACCGCGACGAGCGTGGACGCGGCGACGACCGCCGGCAGGGCGGTTACGGATCCGCCGGACGTTCGTCCGGCCGCGACGACCGTCCGCAGCGCGGTGACGATCGGCGCCCGCCCCGGAGCGACGATCGACGACCCCAGCGCAGCGACGACCGGCGTGGCGACGACCGCCGTTCCTTCCAGGGCGGAGACCGCCGGGATCGCGGCCGCGACGATGCTCGCTCCGGTCGCAGCGACCGTCCCTACCGCGAACGCTCCGGAGGCGACGACCGCCCCCGCCGCAGCGATGATCGTCCCCGCCACAGCGACGACCGTTCGAGCCGCGGCGACGATCGCGGTCGGCAGTACGGCGACCGTCCCCGTCAGGGTTCGGACCGTCCCCGCGGTGAGCGCAGCTACGGCAACCGCGACGATCGCCGCGGTGGCGACCAGCGCGGCAGTGATCAGCGCCGTGGTGGCGACCAACGCGGCGGCGGCGACCGGCGAAGCTACTCCGGCGACCGCCGCGGCCCTCAGTCCGGTGACCGCCGTGGCGAGGGAGCACCCCGTCGTCGTGGCGGTGAAGGTGGATTCGGTCCGGGTCGCGGGCGCGAAGGCATCGCACCGCAGCGTCGCGACGCCCGTCCGGACGAGCCGGACATCCCCGACGACGTCGAGGCCTCCGAACTCGACCCGACGATCCGCCGCGACCTGCTGAGCCTGGACAAGTCGAACGCGAACACCGTCGCCCGGCATCTGGTGATGGCCGGTCGTCTGCTCGACGACGACCCCCGTGCTGCGCTCACCCATGCTCGCGCCGCACGCCAGCGCGCCGGCCGCATCGCGGTCGTCCGCGAGGCCGCCGGCATCACCGCCTATCACGCCGGTGAGTGGGCGGAGGCGCTCTCCGAGCTCCGCGCAGCACGCCGCATGTCCGGTGGTACCGGACTGCTCGCCGTCATGGCCGACTGCGAACGCGGTCTCGGTCGCCCCGAGAAGGCGCTCGAACTGGGCCGGAGCGAGGAAGCTCGCAAGCTGACCGGTGACGAGGCCACGGAGCTGCGCATCGTCCTCGCCGGTGCCCGCATGGATCTCGGTCAGTACGACCAGGCCGTCGTGACCCTGCAGACGCCGGATCTCGATCCGGAGCGGACCGGTACGCCGGCGGCCCGTCTCTTCTACGCCTACGCCGACGCACTCGTCGCGGCCGGGCGAACCGAAGAAGGCCTGCAGTGGTTCCTGCACTCCGCAGGCGCCGACATCGAAGGCGTCACCGACGCCGAGGAGCGGGTGGAGGAGCTCACCGGAGAGGCGCCGTGACCGACGGCACCGACCTCTCTGCCGGTACGGCCTCCAGCGACAGCCTGCGTCGGATCTACGACGTCCTGCTGCTCGACCTCGACGGCACCGTCTATCGGGGCGCCGAACCCGTCCCGGGTGCCCGCGAGGCGCTGGCCGCCGGTGACGACACCGTTCTGTACGTCACGAACAATGCCAGCCGTCGGCCGTCGGAGGTCGCGCTGCACCTGCGGGAACTCGGCTTTCCGGCCGACGACTCGTCGGTGGTGACGAGCTCGCAGTCCGCTGCGCGCTTGCTCGCCGAGCGGTTCCCGGCCGATGCGCCGGTGCTCGTCGTCGGCACCGAGGCCCTGGCCGAGGAGGTGGCCGGTGTCGGCCTCACCCCGGTCCGGTCCGCGGACGCGCATCCGGTGGCGGTGGTGCAGGGGCATTCCCCGGACACCGGATGGGCGATCCTGGCGGAGGCGACGCTCGCCGTCCGCGCAGGCGCCCTGTGGGTGGCCACCAACGTCGACTCGACCCTGCCCACCGAGCGCGGACTCGTCCTCGGCAACGGCTCGATGGTCGCGGCGGTGCGCAACGCCACCGGCGCGACCCCGCTCGTGGCGGGCAAACCCGCAGCTCCGCTGCTCGAGGACGCGATCCGTCGCGGCGGTGCCCGTCGTCCCCTCGTCATCGGTGACCGGTTGGACACCGACATCGAAGGCGCCAACGCCGTCGGTGCGGATTCTCTGCTCGTGCTGACCGGGGTCAGCACCGTCGACGATCTGCTGCGGGCTCCGGCCGAGCAGCGCCCGACCTACGTCGCGGCCTCGCTCGCGAGCCTCGACCAGCCGGCCGACCGGCTGCGCGTCGCACCGCACGACTCGTGGGACGTCACGGTCGACGGAGGTGATCTTCACCTCGCCGCCGCGCAGTCGGCGGCCGATCCGATGGAGGCGCTGCGGGGTCTGCTCGACATCGCCTGGGCCAACCCCGGATTCGGGCAGGTCCATCCGGTGGACGAGCGTGCACGGTCCGTCGTGGACGCGTGGGCGGCGACGGTCTGATCCGCACCGGAGGGTGTGGCCCGGTCGCACCCATCGACTAGCGTGGACGGCGATGAGCACGCCGATTCCACGTCCGGGCGAACACCTTCCCGGCGCACGCCCCACCGTCGATCCCGCACACGTCCGCGAGGAGGTCGACGCGTTGCTGGCGCGTGTCCGCGAGGGCGCATCCGTCCCCGGTGCCGAGAGCACCGACCAGTCCGTGCTGCTCGAGCACGCCGACCTGCTCGAACGAGCCCACGAGGTCCTCGTGCAGGCCTTGTCGACCGTGGACAAGATCTGACGTGGCACGCCGGGCACGCGTCGACGCGGAACTGGTACGGCGGGGTCTGGCGCGCTCGCGTGAGCATGCCAGCGAACTGATCGCCGCAGGTCGGGTGCTGATCGCCGGCACCGTGGCCTCCAAACCGGCGACCGCCGTCGAACCGAACACGCCGTTGATCGTCACCGAGGTGAGCGACGAGGTCTCCTGGGCGTCCCGCGGTGCCCACAAACTCCTCGGCGCCCTGGAGGCGTTCACGCCGCAGGGGCTGCAGGTGTCGGGGCGTCGCTGCCTCGATGCCGGCGCGTCGACCGGCGGTTTCACCGACGTGTTGTTGCACGAGGGTGCCGCGGAGGTCGTCGCGGTCGACGTCGGTTACGGCCAGCTGGTCTGGCGCCTGCAGTCCGACGAGCGTGTCCACGTGATCGATCGAACAAATGTGCGTAGCATCGACGCGGAGACGATCGGCGGGCGCGTCGACCTGGTGGTCGCGGACCTGTCGTTCATCTCGCTGAAGTTGGTGTTGCCGGCGTTCGTCGCCTGCGTCGCCTCCGGCGGCGACCTGCTGCCGATGGTCAAACCGCAGTTCGAGGTGGGCAAGGACCGGGTCGGCAGCGGTGGCGTGGTGCGCGACCCGGCGCTGCGCACGGAGGCGGTGCTCGACGTCGCGCGCGAAGCGCAGCGGCAGGGCCTGCGCACCCTCGGAGCGGTGGCGAGCCCGCTGCCCGGGCCGTCCGGGAACGTCGAGTACTTCCTGTGGCTACGGGCCGCAGAGCCGGGGCCGGAGGAACTCGACCCGGCAGTGATCGAACTGATCGAGCGTGCGGTGCAGGAAGGACCACAGTGAGCGAAGAGACCGTCGCGGTCGACGCGGCGCGATCGGGCCGGGAGATCCTGCTGGTCTCCCATTCGGGGCGCGACGAGATCGCCGGCACCGCGCTGCGGGTCGCGAAGATCCTCGGTGAGGCCGGCATCGGTCTGCGCACCCTCGACGACGAGGCGGTGAGCAACGGACTCGGCGTCCTCGCACTGCCGGGCAGCTTCATCAGCGTCGTCGAACCGGGACCGGAGGCGGCCGCCGGCTGCGAGATGGTGATCGTCCTCGGCGGCGACGGCAGTTTCCTGCGGGCCGCCGAACTCGCGCAGTACTCGGCGGTGCCCGTCCTCGGGATCAACCTGGGCCGCATCGGGTTCCTCGCCGAGTCCGAGGCCGAACACCTCGAGGAAGCGCTCATGCAGGTGGTGCGCCGCGAATACCGCGTCGAACAACGCATGACCCTCGACGTGACGGTGCGCATGGACGACGAGGTCCTCGACCGCGGGTGGGCGCTCAACGAAGCGAGTCTCGAGAACAAGTCGCGGCTCGGGGTCCTCGAGGTGGTGCTCGAGGTCGACGGCCGTCCCGTCTCCTCGTTCGGCTGCGACGGTGTCCTCGTCGCCACCCCGACGGGCTCGACGGCCTACGCCTTCTCGGCCGGCGGACCGATCGTGTGGCCCGAACTCGAAGCGCTGCTGGTGATCCCGAGCAACGCACACGCACTGTTCGCGCGCCCGCTGGTGACCAGCCCCGAGTCGATCATCGCGGTCGAGACCCTCGCCGGCGGCCACGACGGAGTGGTCTTCTGCGACGGTCGCCGCATCATCGATGTCCCGGCCGGGGCCCGGCTCGAGGTGGTGCGAGGATGCGATCCGGTCCGCTGGGTGCGGCTGGATTCGGCACCGTTCGCGGATCGAATGGTGCGCAAGTTCGAACTTCCGGTGAAGGGCTGGCGGGGAAGGAAACTCTGAGATGCTCGCAGAGATCCGGATCGACAACCTGGGTGTGATCTCCGAGGCGTACGCGCGCTTCCACGGGGGACTGACGGTGCTCACCGGCGAGACCGGTGCCGGCAAGACGATGGTCGTCACGAGCCTGCACCTGCTCTCCGGGGTGCGCGCCGACCCCACCCGGGTGCGGGTCGGTGCCAACCGCGCCGTGGTCGAGGGCCGCTTCGAGATCGAACCGACGCCCAGCCACATCGAACAGCAGATCGCCGAACTGCTCGAGTCCACCGGTGCCCAGCGTGACGAGGACGGCAGCATCATCGCCGTGCGCACCGTCGGCAGCGACGGCCGCTCCCGCGCCCACCTCGGGGGACGCAGCGTGCCGGTGGGGGTGCTGTCCGAGTTCACCGGGCCGCTGCTGACCGTGCACGGCCAGAACGACCAGTTGCGGCTGCTGCGTCCCGACGAGCAGCGCGCCGCGCTCGACCGGTTCGGCGGCAAGACCGTCGCCGGTCTGCTCGACCGTTACCGCACCCGGCGGCGCCGCTGGCTCGAGGCCCGCGCCGAACTGCAGGAACGCACCGAACGGTCGCGTGAGCTCGCGCAGGAGGCCGACCGCCTGCACTTCGGTCTCGACGAGATCGACCGCGTCGCACCCGAACCGGGGGAGGACACCCGCATCGTCGACGAGGTGCGGCGCCTGTCCGACCTCGACTCGCTGCGCGAGGCCGCCACCGTCGCGCACAACGCCCTCGCCGGCGACGACAGCGGCGACGCCGACGCGTACTCGGCGGCACTCGACCTGCTCGGCGAGGCCCGCGCCCGCCTCGAGGGCTGCGACGATCCCGCCCTGCGCGAACTCGGTCCCCGCCTCGGGGAAGCGATCGCGGTGGTCACCGACGTCACCGGTGACATCTCCGGTTATCTGTCCGACCTGCCGTCCGACCCGAGCGCCCTCGAGACGCTGCTCAACCGGCAGGCGGAACTGAAGAACCTCACCCGGAAGTACGCCGCCGACATCGACGGCGTGCTCGAGTGGGCGCGCGAGGCCCGCGAACGCCTGTCCGGTCTCGACGTCTCCGCGGAGGCGATCGACAAGCTCGCCGCCGAGGTCGACGCGGAGGCCGCCGCGACCGCGGAGGCCGCCACCGCCCTGTCGACGGCGCGGCACAAGGTCGCCGGCAAACTCGCGAAGGCCGTGAGCAAGGAACTGTCCGGCCTCGCGATGGGACGCGCCGTGCTCGACGTGCACATCGCCGACCGCGCGGCCACCGCGAGCGACACCGCGCCGCTGCAGGTCGGCGACCGGCTCCTGCACGCCGGCGAATCCGGGATCGACGAGGTGGAGTTCCGGCTCGCCCCGCACAGCGACGCCCCGGCCCGCCCCCTCGCGCGTAGCGCGTCCGGCGGTGAACTCTCCCGTGTCATGCTCGCCCTCGAAGTGGTGCTCGCCGGTTCCGAACGCGGCGCGACGATGGTCTTCGACGAGGTCGACGCCGGGGTCGGTGGTCGCGCCGCCGTCGAGATCGGCCGGCGACTCGCGCGCCTGTCGCGCACCCACCAGGTCATCGTGGTCACCCACCTGCCGCAGGTCGCGGCGTTCGCCGACACCCATCTCGTCGTCGACAAGGTCGACGACCGGGCCGGGGTGATCAGCAGCGGGGTGCGCACCCTCAGCGAGGAGGAGCGGGTCACCGAACTGGCCCGCATGCTCGCCGGGCTCGACGACACCGAGACCGGGCGCGCGCACGCCGAGGAACTGCTGGCCGTCGCCCACGCCGAGCGCACCGGCTGACCTGCCCGGGGCGCCGGGTGATGTTCACACGACTACCGGCGCGCCTCCACAACCTCACTCGTATACCGGCGCATCATCTCTTGCATGAAGATGCCGGCGCTGCTGTCCCGTAACAACGAAACGTTGCCCGGAGTGAGTGGCATTGCCCGGGTCGACAGGAACACCGCGAAACTGCTGCGCCGGATCGGTCCCGGCGACGTGGTCGTCCTCGACGCCATCGACCTCGACCGCGTCACCGCCGACGCGCTCGTCGAAGCGGGCGTCACCGCGGTGATCAACGCGTCCCCGTCCATCTCGGGCCGGTACCCGAATCTCGGTCCCGAGGTGATCGTCGCGCACGACATCGTGCTCGTCGACAACGTCGGCACCGAGGTCTTCAAGAAGATCAAGGACGGCGCGAAGGTCCGGGTCCACGAGGGCGGCGTGTACGCGGGGGAGAAGCTGCTCATCGAGGGCGACGAGCAGACCGACATCGAGATCTCCGACCGCATGATCGAGGCGCGGACCGGGCTCGTCGACCACCTCGAGGCGTTCTCGGGCAACACCATCGAGTTCATCCGCTCGGAGAGCCCGCTGCTCATCGACGGCGTCGGCATACCCGACATCGACCTGGACCTGCGCGACCGGCACGTCGTCGTCGTCTCCGACGGCCCCGGCCACGTGCAGGACCTCAAGGACCTCAAGCCGTTCATCAAGGAGTACTCACCGATCCTGGTGGGTGTCGGCCCCGGCGCGGACGCCCTCTCCAAGGCCGGCTGTCGCCCCGATCTCATCGTCGGCGACCCCGACGAGATCGGCACCTCCACCCTCAAGTCCGGCGCCGAAGTGGTGCTGCCCGCCGACCCGGACGGCCACGCCCCGGGTCTCGAGCGGATCCAGGATCTCGGCATCGGCGCGATGACCTTCCCCGCCGTCGGCACCCCCACCGACCTGGCGCTGCTGCTCGTCGAGCATCACGGTGCGGCGCTGGTGGTGACCGTCGGCAGCACCGTCTCGCTCGACGAGTTCTTCGACCACGGCCGCCGCGACACCAATCCGTCCGCGGTGATGACCCGCCTGAAGGTCGGACCGAAACTCGTCGACGCGAAGGCGGTGGCCACCCTCTACCGCAGCCGCGTCTCGGGCGGCGTGATCGCCCTGCTCGTCTTCGCGGCCCTCATCGCCGTGATCGCTGCGCTCGCCGTGTCCAACCTCGGTGGCGACGTCGTCGAACTCGCCCGTCAGTGGTGGGAGTCCGCCGTGGAGTGGATTCGGGGTCTGCGCGCGTGATCTCGATGCGCCATCACGTCGTCTCCCTGGTGGCGGTGTTCCTCGGCCTGGCGGTCGGGATCGTGCTCGGCTCCGGGTTGCTGGCCGACAGCGTCGTCTCCGGCCTGCGCGACGACAAGGCCGAACTGCGCCGCGAGGTCCAGGAGGCCGAGGACCACGGCAGCCGGCTCGAGGCACAGCTGCTCGCCGCCGACGGGTTCGACTCGACCATCGGCCCGCGGATCGTGCGCGACGAACTTCTCGACCGCACCGTCCTCCTCGTGACCACCCCGGACGCCGCCCCCGAGGACGTCGACGCCGTCGTCCGCTCCGTCGGTGACGCCGGCGGCCGGGTCACCGCCCGGATCGCGCTGACCGACTCGTTCGTCGACGCCTCCGGCACCGACCAGCTCCGCACCACCGTCACCAACGTCGTGCCCGCCGGGGTGGAACTGCAGACCGGCGCCGTCGACCCCGGCAGCCTCGCCGGGGATCTGCTCGGCGCGGTGCTGCTCGTCGACCCGGGCACCGGACAACCGCGCAGCACCCCCGAGGAACGCACCCTCGCCCTGACCACGCTGCGCAGCGGCGGTTTCATCACCTACGAGGACGCCCAGGTCGAACCGGCCCAGAGCGCCCTCGTCGTCACCGGCGACCACAGCGGCAACGCCGAGCGCGCCGGCAACCGCGGGTCGCTCATCGCGCGCTTCGCGGGGGTCGTGGACGGCCGCGGCGCCGGCGCGGTGCTCGCCGGCCGTACCGGGGCAGCCGAAGGCAACGGACCGATCGCCGTCGTCCGGGCCGATGCCGCGCTCGCCGCGGGCCTGTCCACGGTCGACAACCTCGACCGCGAATCGGGACGCCTGACGACGGTCCTGGCGCTGCGCGAGCAGTACGACGGGGGCAGCGGCCGGTACGGGACGGGGCCGAGCGCCACCGCCGTCACCGTCGGCTCCCCGGCCCGCTGAGCGTCGCCGCCTGTGACGTCGATTGCACCGGGGGTCCGCAATCGCGAGTCGGGTACGCGCCTGCCCACGGAGGTGTTACCGTGAAGTTCCGTGGGTCGGCAGGCCCCAGCTGTATCGCATCAGTCCAAAAGTCCTGCACCTGACGTCACGGGAGCTTCTTTGCCACAGTCACGCCACTCGCGTACCCCTACCAAGCACATCTTCGTCAGCGGGGGCGTCGCGTCCTCTCTCGGCAAGGGGCTCACAGCGTCGAGCCTGGGCACTCTGCTCACCGCACGCGGCATGCGCGTGACGATGCAGAAGCTCGACCCGTACCTCAATGTCGACCCCGGCACGATGAATCCGTTCCAGCACGGTGAGGTCTTCGTCACCGAGGACGGCGCCGAGACCGACCTCGACGTCGGCCACTACGAGCGCTTCCTCGACCGCGACCTGACCGCCGACGCGAACGTCACCACCGGCCAGGTGTACTCCACGGTCATCGCCAAGGAACGCCGCGGCGAATATCTCGGCGACACCGTGCAGGTCATCCCGCACATCACCGACGAGATCAAGCGCCGCATCCTCGCGATGGCCGCGCCCGACTCCGAGGGCCAGACCCCGGACGTGGTGATCACCGAGATCGGTGGCACCGTCGGCGACATCGAGTCGCAGCCCTTCCTCGAAGCCGCCCGCCAGGTGCGCCACGAGGTCGGCCGCGACAACTGCTTCTTCCTGCACGTCTCGCTCGTGCCCTATCTCGGGCCGTCCGGTGAGCTGAAGACCAAGCCGACCCAGCACTCGGTGGCGGCGCTGCGCAACATCGGTATCCAGCCCGACGCGCTCGTGCTGCGCTGCGACCGCGACGTGCCGGCCTCGCTCAAGGCGAAGATCTCGCTGATGTGCGACGTCGACGTCGCCGGCTGCATCTCCTGCCCCGACGCGCCGAGCATCTACGACATCCCGAAGGTGCTGCACAGCGAGGGACTCGACGCCTACGTCGTGCGCCAGCTCGGCCTGCCCTTCCGGGACGTCGACTGGACGGTGTGGGGCAACCTGCTCGAGCGGGTCCACAACCCCCGCGAGACCGTCGAGGTCGCGCTCGTCGGCAAGTACATCGACCTGCCCGACGCCTACCTGTCGGTCACCGAGGCGCTGCGCGCCGGCGGTTTCGCGCACCGCGCGAAGGTCAGGATCCGCTGGGTCGCCTCCGACGAGTGCGAGACCGAGGCCGGTGCCGAGAAGCACCTCGGCGACGTCGACGCCGTCCTGATCCCCGGCGGCTTCGGCATCCGCGGCATCGAGGGCAAGCTCGGCGCCATCCGGTTCGCCCGCACCCGCCGGATCCCGCTGCTCGGCCTGTGCCTGGGCCTGCAGTGCGTCGTCATCGAGGCCGCCCGGTCGGTCGGCATCGAGGACGCCTCGTCCACCGAGTTCGATCCCGACACCACCGCCCCGGTCATCTCCACGATGGCGGACCAGGAACAGGCGGTCGCCGGTGAGGCCGATCTCGGCGGCACCATGCGTCTCGGCGCCTACCCGGCCGCGCTGAAGAAGGGCTCGGTCGTGGCCAGGGCCTACGGCAGCGAGCAGGTCTCCGAACGGCACCGGCACCGCTACGAGGTCAACAACGCCTACCGCGACAAGATCGCCAAGTCCGGTCTGGTGTTCTCCGGCACCTCCCCGGACGGGCGGCTCGTCGAGTTCGTCGAGTACCCGGCCGAGCAGCATCCGTTCTTCGTCGCCACCCAGGCGCACCCGGAACTCAAGAGCCGGCCCACCCG
>NZ_NERM01000055.1:0-10739 GCF_002215235.1 Rhodococcus sp. BUPNP1 | reverse complement strand
CCCTAGAGGCCCCTCGTCGCATCCCCCACCCCACCAGAAGGAACACGATCATGAGCTACGAAGTCCTGGCCGGCATCGAGGCCGCGGCCGACGACATCTTCGTCGAAGGTGTCGAGGCCGAACGAATCGGCAAGGTCGCCGACGCGACCGTCAAGCGCATGAAGGAGTCCGGCTCCATCCGCATGCTGCAGCCCAAGGAGCACGGCGGTTTCGAGTCGCATCCACGCGAGTTCGCCGAGACGGTCATGCGGATGGCGTCGCTCAATCCTTCGGCCGGCTGGGTCCACGGCATCGTGGGCGTGCATCCCTGGCAGCTCGCGTTCGCCGATCCCAGGGTCCAGCAGGAGGTCTGGGGCGAGGACCAGGACACGTGGCTCGCGTCGCCGTACATGCCGGGCGGCATGTGTGTGCCGGTCGACGGCGGCTACAAGTTCTCCGGCAGGTGGTCGTTCTCTTCGGGTACCGACCACTGCGACTGGGCGTTCCTCGGCGCGATGGCGTGCAATCCGGACGGCAGCGTGCAGATGCCGCCGCGCATGCTGCACGTGATCATCCCGCGGTCCGACTACCGGATCATCGACGACTCGTGGGACGTCGTGGGTCTGCGCGGGACGGGGTCGAAGGACGTCGTCGTCGAGGACGCGTTCGTGCCGGACTACCGCGTCATGGACTGCGACGAGGTCATCGACGGCACCGCCGTCCGCAAGTACGGCCGCACCGAGTCGCTGTACCTGATGCCGTGGTCGAACATGTTCCCGCTCGGGATCACCTCGGCCACCATCGGCATCTGCGAGGGCCTGCTGCACCACGCCAACGAGTACCAGCGCGAGCGCATCAACCCCCAGGGCACGGCCGTCAAGGACGATCCCTACACCCTGTTCGCGATCGGTGAGGCCACGGCGAAACTGCGGTCGGCGCGGGATTCGTTGCTCGCCAACGTCGATCGCATGTGGGACATCGTCGACTCCGGGAGGACGCCGACCTTCGAGCAGCGTGCCCTCGGCCGCGAGACCCAGGTGAACGCCGCCTGGCAGGCCGTCACGGCCGTCGACCAGGTCTACGCCCGGTGCGGCGGTAACGCCTTGCGGATGGACAAGCCGATGCAGCGGTTCTGGCGCGACGCGCACGCCGGTCTGCACCACGCGATCCACGTCCCGGGCACGGTCTACCACGCGGCGACGCTGAGCGGCCTCGGCGTGGACCCGCAGGGTCCGCTGCGGGCGATGATCTGACCTTCCACACATCCGAATCGACAACGGAGACAACAGTATGAGCAAGCCCGACGTCGGCAGTTTCGGCACCGACATCCGCGGTCTGGGATACGTGAGGATCCAGACGAACGACATGGAGCGCTGGCGGAAGTTCGCCTTCGAGGTCCTCGGCTTCGCCCAGGGGTCCGGGCCGGAGGAGAACGCGCTGTACCTGCGCATGGACGAGCGCAGCGCGCGCATCGTGGTGGTGCCGGGCGAGGACGACAGGGTCGTCACGATCGGCTGGGAGGTCCGCGACCGCGCGGCCCTGGCACGCGTCCAGGCAGCCGTCGAGGCGGCCGGGGTGGCCGTCAAGCCGCTGTCGGTCGAGGAAGCCGACCTGCGCCGGGTGGAGGAGGTCATCACCTTCCAGGACCCGAGCGGCGCGACCCTCGAGGTCTTCCACGGCCCGGTGCTCGACCACAGCCCGGTGGTCACGCCGTTCGGGGCGAGGTTCGTGACGGGCGCGCAGGGACTCGGCCACGTCGTCCTGCCGGTCACCGACATCAACGGCACCTTCGACTTCTACACCGAGGTCCTCGGCTTCCTGCCGCGCGGTGCCTTCCGGTTGCCGGCACCGCCGGAGTTCGGGCCGATGCGCCTGCGCTTCCTGGGCGTCAACCAGCGCCATCACAGCCTCGCGCTGATCCCGGCTCCGCACGGTGGCGCCCCGGGGCTGATCCACCTCATGGTCGAGGTCGACACCCTCGACGCGGTCGGCCAGGCTCTCGACCGAGTCGTCAAGGACGGTTTCTCGGTGTCGTCGACGCTGGGCCGCCACACCAACGACAAGATGGTGTCGTTCTACGTCCGCGCTCCCGGCGGTTGGGACATCGAGTTCGGTACGGACGGGCAGCTCGTGGACGAGACCTTCTACACGTCCGAGGAGATCACCGCCGACAGCTACTGGGGCCACGACTGGTCCGGCAGCGAGCCGCTCGCCGCCATGTAGCACCGCAGCTCCGCACTTCCGGCCAACTGCAGATCGCTCCCCGAAGAGGGGGAACTCCGTCCACCAGGACAGCGAGTTCCCCCTCTTCGGCATGCAATCTCGGTGATCCACTTCACAAATCCGCGCGCATATGTCACTATTCCTAATAGAAAGACCCACGTCAGTTGGGTTTCGTGGCGATTCTCGCCCCTGATCGAGGGAGATATCGGTGACCGCACCCGCGACTGCAGACTCCACCCCCACCGCAATTCTCGAACGGATCTCGCTCGTCCTGGACGCCTTCGACGGCCCCGGACGGCTCACGCTCGCCCAGGTCGTCAGGCGAACCGGGCTGCCCCGCTCGTCCGCTCATCGGATGCTCGAACGACTCGTCGAGATGCGGTGGTTGCGCCGCGAGGGCCGCGACTACGAACTCGGCACCCGTTTGATGGAGCTCGGTTCGATCGCCGTCCACCAGAACCGCCTGCACAGCGCCGCCGCCCCGATCCTGCACGACCTGCACCGCGCCACCGGATACGTCGTGCACCTCGGCGTACTCGACGGACCCGACGTGCTCTACCTCGACAAGGTCGGTGGCCGGCTCGCCACCGAGCTGCCCACCCGCGTCGGCAGTCGCTATCCCGCACGCAATTCCGCGATCGGCAAGGCCCTGCTCGCCTACACCCCGCACAGCACCGACGACCTCGCCGATCTCACCCCCGAACTGCGCAAGGTCCGCGAGACGGGCGTGGCGTACGAGGTGGCCCGGATCTCCGGCGGGATCGGCATCATCGCCGTCCCGATCGGCCCCGTCGGCGATGTCGTCGCCGCCCTGTCCATCTGCGGGCCGACCAGCCACCTCAAGTTCGACCACCGCCACGCCGCCCCGGTCCGTATGGCGGCGAACGCGATCCACCGATCTCTCACCGGACGCCCCCGCACTGCGCCGGTCGTGCCGCGGCCGCGCCACCAGGGCCTCTCCGCAGCGGCGGCACAGCCCCGCCTGCAGTACGCCTGAGCGGCGCCGACTCAGCTGCGCTCGCGCCGTTCGAGCCCCAGCACGAAGTCCTCCACGTCGCGCCAGGACCCGGCGACCTGCGGAACGGGATTGCCCAGTTCGTCGCGGTCCTGGACGGACGAGAAGGTCTCGGCCGCCTCGTCGATGTCGGCCAGGACCTGCTTCGCCAGATCGATCTCGGCCTGGAAGTAGCGTTCGGACCAGACCAGGCTCATCCGGGAGAACGCCCATGCCGGTTCGCGGTTGGCGTGATCGCCGTGCAGCTTCGCCCGCTCCCGCATGGACTCCATGTTCTCGATGTGCGACCGGACGAGCTTCTTCAGCTCGTCGGGCTCGTTGAGATGTCCCATCCACAGACGCAGCATGAGACCGTGCTTGAGGACCGGTTGTTCGACGGGCGCAGCCCGCGACCAGTTCCGCACGGCACGGGTGCCACGTTCGGTGATGCGGTAGACCCGCCGGCCACGCTCCCCCGGCTCGGAGATCATCTCCGACTCGGCCAGCCCCGCCGCCTCGAGCTTCTTGAGTTCGGCGTAGATCTGGCTGACGGACGGACTCCAGTAGAAGAAGCCGATGCTCCAGTCCGCCCACTTCTTCAGGTCGTAACCGGTGAGTCCCTCACCGAAGGTGAGCATGCCCAGAACGGCCCAACTCGTGGCGGGCAACGACGGGTAGCTGTCGTCGGAAGCGTCGGCGGCAGGCTCGATCTCGGGCATGATCGAAGCCTAACAGCCCAGGTAGATGAGGGTGCACCGCGCTGGATACCGCCCGCTGAGCGGAACACGGTCTCCCGTTCCGTGGGAGTACGGGAGACTCGGCCGGTCGCCGCAACTACCGTCGCTGTCACAGCCCCCAGGAGGTCCGATCATGGAAAGCGTCACCTGCAACCACTGCAGCAATCGCGTCCTCGTCGAGAAGTACAGCGAGGCACACACCAGCATCCAGTGGCTCGACGACGCCGACAGCGTCTGCCCCGAGTTCGCGCGGGCCCGCACCGCCCAGGAAGGCCGTGCCTGGATCCCCACCTGCCACAAACTGCAGCAGACGATCGACGACCTGATCGTCTCCGGCCAGATCGGCCTGTCGCTGCGCAGCTATCCGGTACCCGGCCGCCTCGAATGACGCGGAGCGCGGCCGGGATCCGCCGGATCACATCCCCCGCGCCTCGTTCGCCTTCGTGATGAACTCGATCTGTTCACGACTCGGCCCGCAGAACTCCTGCTCGATCTGCTGCGCGTTGTCCTCGTGCATGCGGTAGAGGCTGTCGCGTAGGCCCTCGTCGCCGCCGTGGAACTGCTCGAGCAGACCCATCCATTGCCGTGCCATCTCCTGGGCCTCGGGAGAAGCCGGATCCATCCCCGCACTCAGTGCAGCGTCGACACGTGGGATGAGCTCCTGCCACGACGCCTCCGCCGCCGTGATGACGTCGTCGCCCAGCCTTGCGCGTCGTTCCGCGAGGTCTGCGATCTGTCCCTTGTCGAAATACTTCTCGAAGACGTCGTCCACTTCGATCACTCCTCGGATCACCTGAAGGAAGTCGGCGACCGATGCATCCGGCGACGTTCGGACCGTGCGGGAGAGCATCTCGACCTGGGCGCGCAGCGTGCGGGTTGCCGCGAGCTGATCGTCCAGGTAGGCACGGTGCGCATCGAGGATCTCCGACAGCGAGGTGTCACCGTCGGTGACCGTGGCGATCGCGTCCAGCGACAGCCCGAGCTGACGCAACACCAGCACCTGGTACAGCCTCTCGACGTCCGGCTCCTCGTACAACCGGTGACCCGACGCCGTCCGGCCCGACGGCCGCACGAGGCCTATGTCGTCGTAGTGATGCAGGGTCCGCACGGTCAGGCCCGTCTCCGCTGCGAGACGCCCCACCTTCCATTGCTGTCCGGAACGTGTCTGCTGCATCGTCCACCCACTTCCACCGGCACTCCGTGTACCGGCACGATCGACGCTATGACCTCACGTTACGTGAGGTGCAAGCCGATCGTCCGGCTACAACTCGTCTACCGGCCGGCTCCCGCGACCAGCCCCTCCGCACTGCGCGCCGCCACCGAGGCGGCCTTCACGGTGAACGGATCGAGCAGCGGATGCTCTGCGCGGGATCGCCAGTGCCGCACAGCATCGACGGCCGCCGCACGGATCTCGGCGGGCGACGCGTCGTCGGCGAGACCGAGGCGCCGGGTGGCGCCGATCCCGGACCCACCGATCACGCGATGCAGAGCCTGGACCTCCTCGTCGGGCAGCGACACCGACGACGACCGCAGTCTGCCCAGCAGGCGGAGTTCGGCGAAACCGTGGTCGTCGGCCAGTTCGCGTCGCACGGCTCCCAGCAACTCGTGGTCGCCGCACGCGTGCAGGACCCGCTCGAGCGCCAGCAGCGCCGAATGGGTCTTGAGCTGATCGGCACGCTGACCGAACTGCACGTCGATGACCTGGCGCAGCTCGTCGAGCCCGCTGCGCGCGACGAGTTCGGCGGCGAGGGAGGGTGAATCGCGCGCGCCGAGCTGCACGAGCAGCACCGCGGTGCGGATGCCGAACAGACCGAACCGGTCGACGAGACGCGCCCGCATCCCGGGGTCGACGGGCAGGTCGACGTCGGGCCGCGCGAAACGGTCGGCCGACAGCATCGCGACCTGCAGTTGTTCCGCCGGCACCTGTGCGAGCGCCTCGAAGGCTGCGAACTCGTTCTGCCGCAGGGTCCGTGCGGCGAGGGCGAGCAACCCGGCGACCGGCACGACCGCCTGGCACAGTCCGGTGCGTTCGAGTTCGTCGGTGAACCTCGCCGCGACCTGCTTCGCCGACATCATCGCGTCGGCACGACCGGCACCGACCTCGTCGGCACGCGACACCACCCCGACGATGCCGAGCGGACCCGATCCCCCGCCGACGTGCCGGCCGATCCGTTCGAGGAACTCGACGTCGGCGGCACCGAGCGAACGCATCAGGTAGACGACGGCGTCGGCCCCGGAGGCCGATTCCTCCGGGGTGAGCAGCGCCAGGGTCCGCGCCGACACGTCCTGCGACAGCGACGACGTGCCCGGGGTGTCGATGATGGTGGTCTGTGCCAGCGCGCTGGCCGGCCATTCGACGTCGATGAAGTCGACGTGGTCGGCGGTGAGTTCGCCGAGGTCGAAGGTCAGACGCCCGTCGGGACGCTGCACGGGCACCGGCATGCGGCGGTCCCCGTCGTACCAGGCGTTCACCGACGGCACCGGGCCGTTGCGGTACCAGGTGACGACACGCGTGCACTCCGTCGCGTCGGTGGGCGCGATATCTTGTCCCACAAGCGCATTGAGCAGAGTCGACTTGCCGGCCTTGAGCGATCCGGCGAGCGCGACCCGCAACGGCTGATCGAGTCGCGCGGCGCAGTGGTCGAGCCGGTCCGCCACGGCCGGGTTCCCGCCGTACGACGCGCGTGCCCGGTCGAGCAGGTCCCGGGCACGCGCGAGAGCCGGGGTCACGCCGACACTCCCGCGAGTTCCGCGGCGCGCTCACGCAATCGGCTCAGTTCCGCGACCTGCGTGTCGAGTTCACCGATTCGACGGCGGCGTTCCTGTTCCTGCACGGTCGCAGCCTGGCGGGTCGCTTCGAGCGACTCGTCGAGCGAACGCAGTGTCTGTTCGGCGATCTCGGTGAAGTGATCGCGCAGCTGACGCTGGATGAGGCGGAGTCGGTCCTTCGATTCCTTGCCGACCTGGAAGCTCACGTCGTCGGTGAAGGCGCGGATCGCGTTCTTCGCGTCGGCGCGGCGCTTGGCGAGCCGGACCTGCTTGTCGTCGCGATACGCCTTGGTGCCCAGGACGACTCCGGCTCCCACCGAGATCGGGTTCACGAGCGCCATCCCCATCAGGGTGGTGACGAGACCGAACATCAGCACGCCACCGTAGGAGCCTTTCATGCCGACGAGCACCTTCTGACCGATACCGATCCGGCCGGATTCGAGATCGGACAGGTTCTCGACGGGATCGAGCAGCTTCGACAGGTCGCCGAGATGCAGCGAGGGCAGGGACGCGTCGTCGAGCGCGAAGTGCTCTGCGACCCTGCCGGCAAGGATCTCGGCGCGTTCGTGCGCCCACACGAAGTTGTCGCCGACGGATTCGGCGACCTGCTCGGCGAGCCACTGTCCCAGCCGCGGCCATTCCTTGCCCGGATCGCAGTCGTCCACGGATGCTTCGGCATCGCGGGTCACCGTGCGCAACCGGTCGCGCAGGTCGTGGTCGATGTCGGCCGCGAGATCGGCGATACCGTCCGACAGCGTGATCTGCCACCGCGCCGCCCGCGTCCGCAACGCCTCGGTCGCAGCACGCGCCCGGTGCAGGTCCTCGATCGCGGCGTTTCCCGATTCGGGGTCGCGCAGGGCGGCGAGTTCGCTCTCGCGTCCGAGTGCGAGATGGTCGACGACGGTCTTCACGTCGTGTGCGACCGACAGTCGCGCCGAGTCGGCGTTGCGCGCGACCACCTGGTCGCGCAGGAAGTCGTAGATCGCGTCGAAGCCGGATTCCTGCTGCAGCGAGGCGTCTTCGGTGCGCAGGGCGTACTCGCGCAGCAGAGACGAGACGGGCAGCAGCGGCAGGTCGAGTCCGGCTCGTTGCAGGTGTTCGCGGTCGGCGTCGACGATCGCACGCCAATGCGGATACACGTCGGTCTTGGTGACGAGCACCGCCGACGCCGGGCACAGCGTCTGCACCTGTCGCAGGAACGACATTTCCGGTGCGGTGAACTCCTGGCTCGCATCCGAGACGACGAAGACCGCGTCCGCGGTGGCGAGGAGGGTCAATGTGGCTGCGGTGTGCGGGTTTCCGTGTCCGCCCACGCCCGGGGTGTCGACGAACACGAGTCCGTCGGCGAGCAGCGGACTCGGCACGCTCACCTCGAGCCGTTCGACGTCCCGGCCGGCACTGCGCGGCGCGACCTGCTGCAGGTCGTCGAAGGGGACGGCGATGCGCGGCGCCGAACCGGTCGGGACGAGTTCGGCGGACGGCTCCTGCCCGTGCTGCACGAGCGTGGGGACCGCGGTGGTCTCGTCGTCGCCGACAGAACACACCTCGAGGCCGAGCAGTGCGTTCACGAACCGGCTCTTGCCCTGGTTCAGTCCCCCGACGACGACTACCCGCAGTCGCGGGTCGGAGACCTTCGTGCGGGCGGCCGTCAGCCGGTCGGTGAGATCGTTGCGCCCGGCGCTGCGGGAACGCGCGATCGCGGAGTCGATCAGGTCGAGGAGCGCTCGGCGTCTCGAGGGATCGGATGAATGCTGCGTATCCGGTGAATGCTGCATGGGCTGCGTCGACTCGCCTTCCATCGGTGCGGGCTCCGGCCATTATGTCCCGGAGCCCGCACCGCTGCGGTCAGGGCAGCAGTCCTTCGAGGTCGGTGGAGTCGGTCGTACCCAGCGAGGAGTCGCCACCGGCGCCGAATGAGGAGTCGCCACCGGCTCCGAGTAAGGAGTCGCCACCGGCTCCGGCGAACAGACCACCGCCGAGACCGGAGGTCGCGGTGAGGTCGCCTTCGCCGAACAGGCCCGCAGCTCCCGAGGCGGAGCCGAAGACGTCCTCGCCGACCGACGCCCAACTCTCCGCACCACCGGACAGAGCCGTCCCCACCTGCGTGGACAGTTCGGCACCGAGGTCGGCTGCGCTCTCCAGACCACCGGAGACACCGAGGTCGGCGGCAGCGCCCAGGTCTGCCGCACCACCGAGATCCAACGCGCTCTCGAAATCGGTGGCTGCACCCAGGTCGACCGACGTTCCCAGCCCACCGGCTGCGCCGATCCCCGAGTCGATCGCCGCGCCGAGGTCCGCGCCCGCGTTCACCCCGGCCCCGAGTTCCGCCGCCGCGTCCAGCGCACCGTCGAGGGCGTAGCCGAGCTGACCGGTGGCTTCGGCACCGGCGCCGAGGCTGCCGCCGATCGTTGTCGCGAGCTGCGAGCCGAGATCGGCACCCGCATCGACGGGCACCGACCCCGCGGCCGTCTCGAGTGCACTGCCGAGCTGCAGGCCGAGCTCGGCGCCGGCCGAACCACCGGTAGCGAAGGTCGAGCCGAGGACGGACGACAGGTCCGTTCCGAGGCTCGTCCCCGCCTGCACGGTCGTATCGACGGTCGCGCCGATACCGGCGGTGGAGCCGATAGCGATGTTCAGCGCGGACGACAGTTCGGTGGTCGCGGTGGTCTCGAGACCCAGCGCGCCGCCGAGCACCCCGCCGACCAGCGTGCCGAGGTCGATGCCCGCACCGGTCTCCGCGTCGATCTCGCCGCCACCGGAGAGGACCGTGTCGAGGTCGACGCCGCCGAGCAGTCCCCCCTGTGCGCTGCTCTCGATGACGGTCCCCAGGGCGGCGCCGAGATCGGCCGCAGCTCCGCCACCCGCTCCGAGCAGGGCCGAGAGGGACGCACCGAGACCGAGGGTCGCGCCCACACCGGCGTCGAGACCCGCGGAGAGGTCGGTTCCCAGTCCGGCCCCGAGGTCGGCCACACCACCGAGGACACCACCCAGGCTCGTGCCGAGCGCGCCGGTCAGTTCCGTGCCCACGCCGAGAACGCCACCGAGCGTCGTGCCGAGCGCGACCCCGAGTTCGGCACCGCCGTCGAGGGCTGCGGTGAGCTCGGTCGAGAACGCACCCCCGGCGTCGACGGCAGATTCCAGCAGGCCACCGAGGGCGAGGCCGATGTCGGCGCCGAGCGTGCCCCCGATACCCAGTGCTCCTTCGAGGGTGGTCGCGAGGTCGGCGCCGAGACCGCCCGAGGCCTCGACAGCCGCGTCGATCGCGGCGGCGAGATCGGCGGCGGCACCGACGCCCAGGCCCAGTCCGCCTTCGAGCGCTCCGGCCAGTGCCCCACCGACGTCCAGGGCACCCCCGACGTCGAGGGCTCCACCGAGTTCGAGGCCCGCGCCGAGTGCACCACCGAGCGCCGCTCCCAGTGAAGCACCGAGCTCGCCACCGGCTTCGAGCGCCGCTCCGAGCTGTGCACCGAGATCGGCGACGATCCCGGTGTGCGCGCCGACGGTCCCGCCGAGGTCCAGTCCGCCGCCGAGACCCAGACCGCCACCGAGACCCAGACCGCCACCGAGTCCTGCTCCGACACCGAGGCCCAGGCCGGCGGCGCCACCGAGGCCCACTGCTCCACCGAGACCTGCCGCTCCGCCGAGGCCGGCCGCAGCGGTGCCGGCGATCGACGCTCCGACGTTCGCCGCACCGTTCAGCGCTGCGGTCAGTTCGGCGGCGGTCCCGGCGAACAGACCGCTGTCCGCAACGAGCGGGGCGACGGCGACGATGTCGGCGTGGCACACGTCGTCCAGTCCGGCTTCGGCGAGAACGGCCTCGGGGTTGCTGCAGTACCGGGCGAGTTCCTTCTCGTCGCGGAACAGGCTGAGGATGAAGTCGAGTACGGCGTTGGTGGCCATCGCGTGTCTCCTGAGTCGTCGGGATCTGGGAACGACGCTACGAATCCGCGGGTCACGGGCACAGGGGGTGCGGCCCCCTGTCTGCCGTCGCCCGTTAGGGGATCGGGGTTCGGGGGCATCGGGGTCGTTAGGGGATC
>NZ_NERM01000054.1:0-11873 GCF_002215235.1 Rhodococcus sp. BUPNP1 | reverse complement strand
CGAAGGCCTGCGCGATCACCGCCGGGTTGTACCGGAACGTCGGGGTCAGCACCGAGGTCCCGAGCTGCAGCCGTTCGGTGCGCTCGCCGACGGCGGTCATCCACGCCAACGAGAACGGGGCGTGCCCGCCGTTGTGCCGCCACGGCTGGAAATGATCCGACACCGTCGCCGAATCCATCCCGTGCGCCTCGGCCAGCACGCCCAGCTCGACCAGCTCGCGCGGACCGAACTGCTCCGCCGACGCCTTGTATCCCAACTTCAGCATTACCGTGCAACCTCCGAACAACGTGGTGCCAGCGAAACGATCACGCACAATCGCGCAAATCCTGCACGAAATCATGCACACTGAGCGCAGACAGTGTCAATATCCACGCAAAGGTGTGTCGCTCCGTGCGTTATGGTCGTGCACCGACCCCGACCACGGCGTCCGAGTACCCAGAAAATCGAGTGCCCACAGCCCTAGGAGCAATCGTGTCAGCGACCGCACGGCGACGTGAGATCTTCCACCGAATCCTCGCCGACGGATATGTCGATGCGAAGACCCTCTCGGCCGATCTCGGTGTCGATGCATCCACGATCCGCCGCGACCTCGATTCGCTCGCCCGCGAAGGGAAGGTCGAGCGCACGCACGGGGGCGCCCGAGCGGTCGAGGGCGCAGGTCTCGAGGTGCCGTACGCCCTCAAGAAGGACGTGCGCCGCGAGGAGAAGGTGGCGATTGCGGCAGTAGCGGCCGCCATGGTGTCCGATGGGGACAGCGTGGTGCTCGACAGCGGATCCACGACCTACGAGGTGGCCGTGGCACTGCGGCACAAAGCGTCGCTGACGGTCCTCACCAACGACCTACGTATCGCGAAATACGTTGCGGCATTTCCCGACGTCCGGCTCCTCGTGTCCGGAGGCGAGCTCCTCGGTTCGGTGTACACCCTGGTCGGCGATCATGCCGTGCAGTTCCTCTCGGACTACTCCGCCGACTGGGCGTTCCTCGGCGCCGACGCTGTGCACCCCGCTGCCGGCATCACCAACACCAACACGCTGGAGATCCCGATCAAGCGGGCGATGATCCGATCGGCCGAGAAGACGATCGTCGTGACGGATCATTCGAAGTTCGGAGAGCGCGCGCTCGCCCGAGTCGCGAGCCTCGACGAGGTCACGTGCATCGTCACCGACGACGGTCTCGACGAGGAGAAGCGGGCAGCCTACGGCGACCGACTCGTGATCGCTCCGAACTCTTGACATACAACCATTCGGTTGCACATTTGGAAATGTGAGCGGAGACGACGAGGACCGGGCCGATGCCCTGTTCCACGCACTCTCCGACCGGACCCGACGCGACATCATGCGACGAGTCCTGGCCGGGGAGCACTCGGTGTCCGCTCTCGCAGCGAACTACGACATGTCCTTCGCTGCAGTGCAGAAACACGTCGCCGTGCTGGAGAAGGCCGGTCTACTCGTGAAGCGACGCAGCGGTCGCGAGCAGTTGGCCAGTGGTGACGTGACGGCAGTGCGGTCGGTGGCGTCCATGCTCACCGAGCTGGAGCAGGTCTGGCGCGGTCGCATCGCACGCATCGACGAACTCATCGCATTCGAATCCCCCGAGGAAGGCTGAGAAATGCCTGTAACCGACGTCCGGCACGACTCCGACAAGTTGACCCTGACCATCACCGCCGAGTTCGCCGCCCCGGTGTCCCGTATCTGGCAGGTCTACGCCGACCCCCGTCAGCTGGAGAAGATCTGGGGACCCCCGACCTTCCCCGCGACGGTGGTCGACCACGATCTGAAGCCCGGCACCCGTACCACCTACTTCATGACCGGTCCCGACGGCGAGAAGTACGCCGGCTACTGGGACATCACGGCCGTCGACGAACCGACGAGTTTCTCGTTCCTCGACGGTTTCGCAGAGCCGGACTTCACCCCGAAGCCGGAGCTGCCCGTCTCACGCAGCGTCTACAACTTCGAGGAGTTCGAAGGCGGCACGCGCGCAACCTATGTCAGCACCTACGAGAGCGCCGAGGCGCTCCAGCAGGTACTGGACATGGGGGTGGTCGAGGGCGCCTCGTCCGCCATCAACCAGATCGACGCATTGGTAGCGGAGCAGTAGCACCGAGCCGAACCCCGGTCCGTGCGGAGAAGAAGTACACCTCGTCGGGTTTCGGGATCACGTGGATCTCGGAACCCGACGAGACGGGCACATGCCGATCCCACCGGACGACGATCCTGTCGGCATCTCCGTCCACGGTGTCCTTCGGCACCGCGTACACGAACGACTCGGCACCGAGTTCCTCGACCAGGACCGTCCGTAGCGACCAGGAGTCGGATCGCCACGCCCCCACGGTCGTCCACGATTCCGGACGGACCCCGATCACCACGCGATCGGAATCCACCGAACGCGGAACGCGGATTCGCAGCGCTCCGAGTTCGGCGTACCCGTCGTGTACAGCTGCCTCGACGAGGTTCATCCCCGGCGACCCCACGAACCCGGCGACGAAGGTGTTCACCGGCTCGTCGTACAACTTCCGAGGCGACGCAACCTGCTGAAGGCGGCCGTTCTCCAGGACGGCGACACGATCTCCCATCGTCATCGCCTCGACCTGGTCGTGGGTCACGTACACGGTGGTGGTGCCGAGCGACCGCTGCAACTCGGCGATCTGCGCGCGGGTGCTGACCCGCAGTTTCGCATCGAGATTCGAAAGCGGCTCGTCCATGCAGAACACTGCCGGGTGACGGACGATCGCGCGCCCCATCGCGACACGCTGACGCTGACCACCCGACAGCTTTCCGGGCTTGCGGTCCAGCAGTGATTCCAGTTCGAGCATCCGGGCGGCTTCGAGCACTCGGGCCGTGCGCTCGTCCTTCTTCATCCCCGCGTTCTGCAGAGCGAAAGCCATGTTCTCCGCCACGGTCATGTTCGGGTAGAGCGCATAGTTCTGGAAAACCATCGCGACGTCACGGGCCTTCGGTGGCAGTCCTGTGACGTCACGACCACCGATCTCCACGCGCCCGGAGTCGACCGCCTCGAGACCGGCGAGCATGCGCAGGCTCGTCGACTTGCCGCATCCCGAGGGCCCGACGAGGACGAGGAATTCCCCGTCCTCGATGTCGAGGTCCAGTCGGTCCACGGCAGGACGATCGGCACCGGGATACCGATGGGTGACGTTGCGGAAGGCGATGGCAGCCAATGGTGTTCCTTCTACTTCAGGTTGGGGGTGATCTGCCTGTCGACGACCGCCTGCAGCTGCTGCTGCACGTCGGCGAAGGTCGTTGCGACGTCGGCGTTCTGCAGTGCGATCCGTTCCAGGCCGGTCCCGATGATCTGATCGCCACCGGGGACGAACACCCGGGCGTAGTCCTGGGAGCGCGTGACGGCCAGCTGGTCGACCGCGGTCCGTGCGTTGGGGTTGTCCTCGAGGTACTCCTTCATGGCGGGGTTGTCCACCGCGGACTTCCGGACCGGCATGTAACCGATGTTCTGTGAGAAGTACGCGGTGTTGTCGCCGTTGGTGACGAACTCGACGAACTTCAGGGCATTGCGCTTGCGTTCGTCGGAGATACCGGACGGAATCGCCAGACCCGCACCACCGGTGGGGCATCCCGCGACGCCTTCGGGAGCCGGCAGGAAGGCCGTCCCGAATTCGAAGGACGCGTTCTGCGTGATACCCGACAGGTCTCCCGTGGACGCGATCGTGGAGGCGATGAGACCGGCGGAGAAGTCGTTCGCGATATCGGTCGTCACCGCGGCGTACTTCTTGTCGTGGATCATGCGCTTCAGGAATTCACCTGCCGCAATTGTCTTCTCGTCGGTGAACTTCAGGTCCCATCCGTCGGAATAGGCACCACCGAAGGTCCAGATCGGGCCCTCGAAGGTCCATCCGAGGTAATCCTTGGCGTTGCCCCAGCCGTGCGCGAGCCTGCCGTCGCCGACCACCCCCTGGATGCGGGGACCCCACTCGTCGAACTCCTCCCAGGTGTCGGGTCCGCGATCGGGAAGTCCGGCCTGCTGCCACACCTGCTTGTTGTAGTAGAACAGCGGAGTCGACCGCGCGTACGGAAGAGCGAAGTGACTCCCCTCGTAGAGATAGTCCGCGAGCAGGGAATCGACGTAGTCGCCGGTGTCCACTCCCACCTCGCGGAACAGATCGTCGAGCGGGGTGATCGCACCGGTGATCGCATAGTTGAACCACCACACGTCCGACAGCACGACCACGTCGGGCAGGTCGCCGCCGGAGAGCGCGGCGTTGAACTTCTGTGAGACCTCCTCGTAGTTCTTGCCACCGTCGATGAGATCGACCGTGATGCCCGGGTTCGCGTCCTGGAACCGCCGGATCAGCTCCTTCTCCACGTCCTGGGATTTGCCGGGGTGGTTGGACCAGAAGCTGATCCGCGATGCATCGCCGGATACCGATCCCGTTCCCGAAGTCTGGGACGAGCCACCGCCCGTCCCTGCACATGCGGTCAGCGCAGCGCTCGCAGCCACGAGACCGGTCAGCCCGAGGAAACGACGCCTGTCGATGTTCCTGATGTCCATTCCCAGCTCCCTGAGGATTCAGCCCTTGACCGCACCGGAGGTGAGGCCCTTGATCATGTGCTTTTGCAGCACAAGGAAAATCACGAGAATCGGCAGCATCGCGAGCACGGTGCCGGCCATGACCGGACCCCAGTTCGTGACACCGTCGTTGTTCTGGAGTTGTGTCAGCCCGATCGGTAACGGCGCAACGGATGCGTCGTCGGCCATCAGGAACGGCCATAGATACTCGTTCCACTCGTTCACGACGGTGATGAGCGCGAACGCGACCATGGTCGGGCCGGATACGGGGAGGACCACGCGCCACAGCAGCCGGAACGGGCCCGCTCCGTCCATCCGTGCGGCTTCGATGATCTCGGCCGGAATGGACAGGAAATGGTTGCGCATGAGGAACGTTCCGAAGGCCACGCCTGCCAACGGCACGATGATGCCCTGGAAGGTATTGCGCCAACCCCAGTCCGCGACGAGCGCATAATTGGAGATGACGGTGATCTGGTTCGGCACCATCAGCGCGGCGATGATGCCGAGGAAGACGATGTTCTTGCCGGGGAACCGCAGGAACACGAGACCGAACGCACTGAACACTCCGAGGACGAACTTCACCGTCGCCAGTATCGTCGTGATGACGATCGAGTTGCGCAGGAACAACCCGAACGGCACAGATTCGGTTGCCTCCGTGTAGTTCTGCGGATGGAAGACGCTCGGCCACCAGGTCACCGGCAGCGTGTAGATGTCGGGCCGCTCCTTGAACGATGTCACGACAATCCAGTACAAGGGCAGAGCCACCACCAGCAGCACGAGCACCATGGCGACATAGGCCAGAGCCGTGACGGCGCGCTCTCGTCTTCGGTGCGAACGCGTTTCGTCCGCGGGTGCGACCAGGTGCACGACAGACTTCTCCGCGACAGCGGTCACGAGTGACCTCCTCGGTCCATGATGCGCACCTGATAAACGGTCACCGCGAGCAGTACCAGGAACATGATGGTGGCAACGGTGGCGCCGTAGCCGGCACGGAAGTTGCGGAACGACTCGTCGTAGATCTGGTAGACCATCGTGGTCGTGCCGGTCCCCAACGGACCCCCACGAGTCATGACGTTGATGATGTCGAAGACCTGGAACGAATTGAGCAGCACGGTGATCGACAGGAAGTAGGTGGTGGGCCGCAATTGCGGAAGGACGACGCGCCGGAAGGTCGTCCCCCGGGAGGCACCGTCGATGGCGGCGGCTTCGCTCAACTCGGGCCGGAGTCCCTGCAGTGCAGCGAGATAGATGACGAAGGTGTAGCCGAGGTTCTTCCACATGTACGTCAGGGTCACCATCACCAACGCCCAGTTGGGGTCCTGGTAGAAGTCCGGCGTCGGAATTCCCACCCGGGTCAGGACGTCCTGCACCAGACCGAAGTTCGGATCGAAGACGAACTGGAAGGCGATTCCGACGGCTGCACCGGAGATGACGAACGGTGCGAACAGCGCCGACCGGACGAGATTGCGTCCGTGGAGCCTACGGTCCAGAAGCAGTGCGAGCCCGAGTCCCAGTGCCATCGAACCGGCAACGGTCGCCACGGTGAACACGATGGTGTTGCCGACGATCTCCCAACTGTCGGGACGCGTGAACCATTCTCGGTAGTTGGCGAGTCCGACGAAGGTCGAGTTCGGGCTCGCGATGTTCCACTCGAAGAAGGAGAGCCGGATGTTGTCGGCGAGAGGCCGGTAGGTGAACAGGATCAACAACGCGAGATTGGGCCCGACCAATGCCGCGAAGAGCGCGTAATCGCGCCACGGGCGGTGGCGGAGGCCGCGTTCGTGTTGCGGCAGGGTTCGTTCCGGACTCGGTGACACCGGAGCAGTGTGTGCCGACAGAACGAACCATGGGTTACGAAAGGGCGACGCCCCCTGCTATTCCGGACGAACGTTACGAACCGGAAGCAGGGGGCGTCGGAGATGTGCGTCGGTGTCAGAGATTCCAGTCGCCGAGACCGTCCCAGCCGTTGAGGGTTCCACCGGCCGTGTTCTGCACGATCACCGGGTCGCCCTTCTTGGCGTTCTCGTAGAACCACTTGCCGTCCTCGGTGCTGACATTGAGGCAGCCGTGGCTGACGTTGGTGTTGCCCTGCGCGCCGACCGACCACGGTGCGGCGTGGAGGAAGATGCCGCTGTTGGACATCCGCGTCGCGTACTCGACGTAGGTGCGGTACCCCTCGGGGCTGTCGACGGGAACTCCGTAGGTCGACGAATCCATGTACATGTCGCGGTACTTCTCACCGACGATGTACGTGCCGTTGGGAGTGTCGTGGCCGGGCTTGCCGAAGGACGTCGGCATGGTGCGGACGACCTCCCCGTTGCGGGTGACGGTGATGGTCTTGGTGTTGTTGTCGGCGACCGTCACCAGGGCATCGCCGATGGTGAACGACGACTGCGCGTCGCCGGCCTTCACGGTCACCGCGGTGTTCGCGGGCCAGAACTCGAACGGCTTCCAGCGGACCTGCGTGTTCGACGCCCAGTAGAAGTGCCCGTCGACGGGCGGCTGCGTGGTGATGCGGATGGCGCGTTCGGCGGCTGCACGATCTCCGACGGCCTCGTTGAAGCGGATGATGATCGGCTGTGCGACACCCACCGTCTCCCCGTTCGAGGGGTTGACGGACGGAGCGGAGAACGGGGCGGCCGGCTCGGGAGCGAGCTGGGGCGGAAGCTGCGGCGGCGTCACCCCGGGCGGCGTGAGTCCTTCGATCAGCTCCTGGACGCTCGGCACCTCGGGCCCACCGGGCCACAGTGGTGCCGCGCTCGCAGGACCGGCGGTGGCCAGTGCCATGGCGGCTGCGCCCACGAGTGCAGCACCGATCCGCGCAGATCGGCGGCCCGTGCGGCGACGGTTCGACAAAGCTCGCTTTTCGAACATTCCACAACCCATCGTTCAGCGGTGCGCCGCGCCTTATTTCCCCTGCGCGGCGTGCTCGTACCCGTTCATTAGATACAGGACGGTTACGGACGGGCAATTCGAATGCGGGCCGTCCCGGCGTTTTCCCAGGTCAGCGAACCGAATGGTCTATTACGAATGCAGACGGCCACGGCGCGGGTGAACGGATTTCGCCCGCGCCGCAGACCGGCGGTCACACCATTTCGGGGACGTCGAGGTGTGCGATCGCGAGTTCGAACTCACCGGTGTCGAGAACCGTGGCACCCGCCGCCCGGGTCACCTCGGCACGGATACCGTCAACGGGTTCCTTGTTGCGGTCCATCGCCTGGGCGCTGTCGAACGTCAGCGAGGACACTCCGCGACCGCGGGTGCGGTCGATCATCAGGCTGGCGCTGCAGAAACCCTCGAGTTCCTCCATCCTGGGCAGCGCCGCCATCTTCCACATGTCCGCGCCACGCTCCAGCTGGGCAGGATCGAGCTCTACCCACGTGACACGGCAGCAGGACCCTCGGCTCGCATGGTGATCGCGGTGCATCACCGCGATCTCCCAATTGGCCACGTCCGTGGTGGCGTGGAACATCCGGGCCGCCTCGTCCCGGAGCATGCGGGCCATGCCTTCGCTGGAGCGCAGCACGTCCCCGTCCCGCCAGGAGCTGGTAGCGATGCATCGGCCCGAGCCGCGGTCGATCAGCAGGGACAGCCCCAGGCAACCGTCGATGTCCGCCAGGGCAGGCATCACGATGTCGCGTACGTGCTTGATCCCGGCGTCGATATACGACGGATGCGCATGAATTGTGGTGGAGCGTGCAAACACGATCGGCACCCCTCTCCTCAGGGCGGCGCCGACACGGCGTCGCCGGTCGTTTCGGCGCGACCCCCCACCCGAAACCACCCGTGTTCACACTGCTCCCCTACTCGGCCGTAGGCAATAGACGACCGGTCTGCGTCTGCCATCCTCGAAGGGTGGCGGCGTCGAGCGGTATCGACCGCATCGGTCCCGGCGACCTGACCGAACTCGTCTCGGACGTGGGACGGGCACCTCTGAATGTCGGTGCTGCGATCTTCTTCGCCGGTGAGAACCTGCGTGATCCGACGACACTGATGGTGGTGCTCACCGAACGACTCGTCGGGATCCGCCGGCTGCGGCAATGCCTGATCGAGCCGGCGCTCGGGCTCGGACGTCCCTACTGGATCGACGACGACCACTTCGACGTCGATGCCCACTTCTCACAGGTGCGCTGCCCCGCTCCCTGCGACAGGGACGCCGCACTGACGCTCGCCGTGGACGCGGTCACCCGTCCGTTGTCTCGATCCCGACCGTTGTGGCGCGCGGTTCTCGTCACCGACATCGCGGACCCGAACGGGCACACGGCGTTGGTGATGGTGCTGCACCACGTCCTGGCCGACGGGATCGGTGGTCTGGCGATCCTGGCGCATCTCGTCGACGGCGCGGACAGCTCACCGCCCCTGCGCGAACAGCGCACATCCGGGCAACCGAATGCGCGAGAACTTCTCTACGACAACGTGGTCGGTCGTCTGCACACGCTCCGCCGGGCACCGCGGGCCGTCGCACGCCTTCCTGCCGCGTGGGCGGAACTCGGGCGAGGCGCCGGCGGACGTGCCCCGCGTTGCTCGCTCAACGCGCCCACCGGTGTTCGTCGTGCGGTCGGGACCGTCGAGGTGAAGCTGGACACGGTCCGCCGAGCGGGACGCCGATGGGACGCGACGGTCGACGACGTGCTGCTGGTCGCGGTCGGTGGTGCCCTCGGCACGATTCTGCACAGGCGCGGCGAGTTCCCGCCCGACCTGGTGATCTCGGTACCGATCTCCGCCCGCACCGCCGACACGAGTGGGCAGCTGGGTAATCGCGTCGGTGTCATGCCCGTCCGGGTACCGCTGGACGGGACCCCGGAGGACCGGCTGGTATCCGTCTCCCGCATCACCCGACTGCAGAAGACGAACGTGCGAGGATTGTCCGCCGAGCTGCTGGGTCCGGTCTTCCGCGCGCTCGCGGCCACGGGGATGTTCCGTCGGTTCGTGGACCGGCAGCGCCGGGTCAATTCTTTCCTGTCCGACCTGCCGGGACCGCCGTCGACGATCACCGTGGCCGATGCACCCGTCACGTCGATCGTGCCGTTGATCGTCAGCACGGGAAACGTCGCTGTCGCCTTCGCCGCACTGTCGTATGCCGGCACGCTGACGGTCGCGGTCGTCGTCGATCCCGACGTCGCCCCCGAGGTCCGCGACCTCACGGAGGCCGTGCGGGAACAGTTCCGCTCGATCGTCGCCTCCGCACAGTGACCGCGGGTCGCTCCGATGTGACGGTCGGGAATCGAGGAGCGGGGTACCTTGCTGGGCATGTCGGAGGAGATCGCCGAGATCCGTACCCTCGCCGATGCGCGGAAGGTATTGGCATCGCAACCGTTCAGCGTCCTGATCGGAGCTCGTCTGACCGAATACGAGCGCGGCCGGGCCGTACTGGAGATACCTCTCAGGGAGGAACTGCTCCAGCAGTTCGGCTTCGCGCACGGAGGGGTTCTGGCCTACGCGGCCGACAATGCACTCACGTTCGCCGCGGGCACGACCCTCGGCCCGTCGATCGTGACGACCGGTATGAGTCTCGACTACCTGCGGCCCGCCGGGGGCACGCTCCTACGCGCGGTCGCCACCGTCGTCAGCAACAGTCGCAGGCAGGCGTTGTGTCGTTGCGAGATCTACGCCCTCGCGGAGGACGGCGCGGAGAAACTGTGTGCCGCAGCGCAAGGAAGCGCTCGCGTGATCGACCTGAACGGGTGAGCGACGGAACCACCGCATGAAGGTCAGTCGGGTTGGGGTCCGAGTTCGACGATGCGGGCGGCGATCGTCGCCACCGGCACATTCGATTCCTGCGACAAGGCGACCATCATCGCGAAGGCACGATCGGCGTCCACGGCGAAACGTTCCATGAGCATGCCCTTGGCCTGGCCTATGAGATCCCGGGATGCGATTGCCGAGTGCAACTGCATCTGCCGACGACTCGAGACGAAAGCGATCGCGGCGTGGGCTGCGAGCACCTCCCCGATGTGAATCGCCGCCTCGTCGAAGGCATTCGCTTCGGCGGAGAACAGGTTCAGCGCTCCGGCCTGCATGTCGTGGGTATAGAGCCGGAACGACACGACGCTGCGTACCCCGGCTTCGACGGCTGCAGGCGTGAACATGGGCCAGCGCGACTCGGTGGCCAGATCGTCACTGCGGGTGAACACCGTGTCGACAGCGGAATCGACGCACGGCCCTTCTCCGACCCGGGCCTGCAATGCATCGATCTGTGGCGGCAACTGTGACGTCGCTGCGTGCGATTCGAACTTTCCGCGACCGGTGATGACGAGGACATCGGCACTGTCGGTGCCGGGAATCAGTTCCACGGCGGCGGTCGTGATCCGTTGCAGAGTCGTGTCGAGATCCGTACCCGCGCCGTCGAAGGACCGCGCGAGCTCGGCCATCGTGCGGCTCAGACGGTCGGGGTCCAGGTCGGCCATGAGGCACACCTTCCGAAAGGTCGGTGCGCTCGTCGGAGGCACCGATGGAAACAGCAGCATCGGCGCCGTCACAGCGACACCGAGGTCGGGGACCACCAGCCTATCCGGGTCGTCGGTCCGGACAAGGGCACAGCGGCACATGCAGAGACGCTCGGGACCTCGGTCCGGCGTTCAGGTGAGTCCGAAGATCCTGGCCAGGCGCGCATCGGAGTCGTACAGAGCGTCGGTGTCGAAGGTGGAGGCCGAACTGAGCACCTCGTTCGCGCCGGTGGAGGCGATCAGCTTCTCGAGCCCCTCGGCCACCTGATCCTCGGTTCCGGCCAGCGAACCCTTCGCGGTCTCGTCGACGATGCGGCGGCGACGCTCGGTCATCGGCTGCCGGCGGATCTCCTCGACCGGGGACAGCGGCGGAAACGCACCCGCTTCGCGCGAGACGGCCATCGCCCAGGCCTCCGGAAGCTGCAACTCCCGAGCTTCGGCTTCTGTATCGGCGATGAGGATGTCGAGGCCGACGACCACATAGGGCTCCGCGCCGGGTGTGCCCGGGCGGAAGTCGGCGCGATAACGATCGAACGGTTCCGATCCCTGCCGTAGAAGAGGCCCGGCGACGACGACGGGCAACCCCAGACGCGCTGCCAGTCGCATGCCCTGCCCTGTGCCGAGGACGAAGATCGGAGGCGGCTCGGACAGCCGCGGACGCACGGTCAGTTCGGCGGTGCCGTGCAGATAGCCGCGCAGTTCCTCGATGTCGGCGGCGAAGTCGTCCGCGTCGGCCTTGTGAGTACGCAGCGCATCGCGCACGGGTGCGGTGAATCCGAGGGAACGACCGACACCCAGATCGATTCGTCCCGGGTGCATCGCTTCGAGCATCGCGAACTGTTCGGCGACGACGAGCGGTTGGTGATTGGGCAGCATCACCCCACCCG
>NZ_NERM01000053.1:0-12819 GCF_002215235.1 Rhodococcus sp. BUPNP1 | reverse complement strand
ACCTGCTCAAGCAGAACCGTGCTGTGGCAACGCGATACGACAAGCTTGCGGTCCGCTACACCGCCACCGTGCGTATCGCCGCGATCAATCAGTGGCTGCGATCAGCCACCTTTTGAAACACGGCCTAGCTCTACCGCACCCGACCCGGCCCCCTCGAAACCGAGCACTACCGCACCGCCACCGATTACGAAGCCGCCCTCGGACCCACCGTCGTCGCGGAACTCGATCCCGAACGCATCTCCTCATCCATGATGGACCCCGCACTGTTCCCCCGCGGCAACGTCCACATCGCCGCAGGAATGCTCGCCGTCCGACTCCAGATCTCCGCAGTCGACGCCCTCGCCCGATTACAAGCAATGGCATACGCCCAACACCGCAGAATCACCCACATCGCCCACGACATCATCATCCACCACCTCACCCTCGACCCCGACAACACCCCCGACGCATAAGCAAGACCTGCGAGAGCATCGAGAACCGGCTCGGAGAACAGTTCATCCCCGACGGATTTCGGGGGGCAAGAAGCTGGAATCGTGCCATAGCGGAACGACGACAAAGGGTGGGACGTTATCGTCGGAGCCGGTTCGATCATCGCCGACCATGCCGACTCCTCGATAGCCGTCGCGAGCGGACGGATCGGTACCCTTAGGGAAATACTGCTGAAGCAATCCGTTTGTGCCCTCGTTCGTGCCACGCACACCACGGTGAGGCCGGATGCGCGAAATAGACGCCTTCGGCGAACAGATCGTGACCCGTCATTTCCGCCCCCGATCCGACGTCATGGCCCGGCGCTCCTGCCCGGGAATCCGCTGGAAGAGCGCACCGAGCGCCTCGGCGCGGTGCTCGCCCGGCAGATGCAGCAACCGGTCATATCAGCTGCGCCGCTCGACGAGCGTGCCGATCGAGGACCTGCCTGACCGTTCGACGATCGCCTCCCCATTTAAATCGACAGTGCTACAGCGCATTTAGTCCACAGCAAGGCACGCATCGATCGACTGAGATCGGGTGATGAACCGGATCCGGTGCTCGCCGACCCTACGCCGGCGGCGTCGCAGCGGACGCCAGGCGGAGAGCTTCGCGGGCAACGTGCGGCACAACCATCTATCGACCGCTGTTGTACAGCGCCTGATAGATGGTTTCGGGGCACACGTGCCAGCCGGGACGGTCGTGATCGTCGGTCGCAGTCATGCGGCGATCAGTTCCGAGATCCACTCGATCTCAAGTTTTTTCCTATACCTTCGCCCGAAGCGCCGAGTCGTCAAGCACACCCCCCCGGCGTGACCGGCGTAAGGGCCTCGTGGCGCGCGCAGGCGCCGAAGTGGCGTCATAGTCACCGTGACCATGACGAAAGGTGTTGCGCTGCAGTTCACGACTGACTGTTGATGCCGATCGGACCAAACGCCGGCCACCTCGCGGGTCGAGTGAGCCTCGTCGGGCAACCGCTCTGGAGGACTTCGCCGCACTCTGCCCGCCACCGGTAACCGGTCTTGCGTCCGATACCAAGCTGCCTGCATGCCTCGATGCTGCCGACACCACCGGCCATCAGCACCCGGTACCGAATCTCCAACTCGAGTCGCCGTTTACGTCCTCTTTGTCCCATCCGCACATCCCTCTCTATCAGGAGGGTCACGACCAGTACTTACACCCGCTGTGCCGGTTTCCACGTTTCATGTCGGTGGGCACCGTTCCGGGCGGATACTGAGAGAGTGCCCCGGACCAACGAGGTTGAGGTCAGGTACGTGCAGGACTCAGGTGACCCTGTCACGACGATCTTCCCTGCGACAGCGCCACATCGGATGATCCTGGGACTGTCGGTACGCAAAATCCCCATCCATCCGCGGCGCGGCACTACACGGGGGGACATTCTGGTCGGCCACCAATCGGGCAAGGGGGTGATGTCAGAGTCCAGCGGCGGGACCGCCGCGATACGTCCACACCGATCTACCCGTCAGATATAGCAACGTTCGCCAACTACGCCGAAGTCGAAAGCGCCGTCGACTACCTCTCCGGCCAGCTCTTTCTCGGTCGGCAAACGACCATTGTCGGTCGCGACATCGAGTTGGTCGAACAGGTCGTCGGCAGACTGAACTACCGCTGGGCCGCATGTCGCGGCGCCATCGTGGGCTCACTGACGGCCACACTCTTCAGCTGGAACTTCGGATTACTCGACTGGGTCCGGCCGCCGCTCACAGGCCTCACGCTCGCCTTCTACGTGCTGATCTTCGGTGCCGTTGTCGGCGCTCTACTCGGCCTGCTCACGTATGCGCTGCAGGGGGCCAGCGTGACTTCACCTCGCTTTAGTCCTTACAACTACGTCCTTACACAACCACGGCACTCCGAAGTCCTCGCCGACGTCGAAGTCGCGGACCAAGCCGTCCGCCGACTCACCGGCCGGACCAATCGAAAGGAATGAATCATGGCAACTGCGGTAGGCATCGACTTGGGCACCACCAACTCGGTCATCGCAAGCTGGCAAGGCGGCGAACCGGTGGTGATCTCCAATGTCGAGGGTGCGCGGACGACGCCGTCGGTGGTGGCATTCACCGATAGCGGCGAGCGCCTGGTGGGTCAGCTGGCCCGACGACAGGCGATCCTGAACCCGAAGGGCACGATCTACTCGGCGAAACGCTTCATCGGACGTCATTACGACGAGATCTCCGAGGAGGCCAAAGCGGTCAGCTTCGACGTCGTACCGGGCAACAACGGTGAGGCACGATTCGACGTGCGAGGTAAGAAGTACGCACCAGAGGAGATCAGTGCCCTCGTGCTGCGCAAACTCGTCGACGACGCCAGCAAGTTCCTCGGCGAGAAGGTCAAGGAAGCGGTCATCACCGTTCCGGCCTACTTCAACGACGCGCAGCGCAACGCCACCAAGGACGCCGGCCGGATCGCGGGCCTCGAGGTCCTGCGGATCATCAACGAGCCGACCGCGGCGGCATTGGCGTACGGCATGGACAAACAGACCCACGAGACCGTACTGGTCTTCGACCTCGGCGGCGGCACCTTCGATGTGAGCCTGCTCGATGTCGGCGAGGGAGTAGTCGAGGTTCGCTCGACGGCCGGCGACTCCCACCTCGGCGGAGACGACTTCGACCGGCGCCTGGTGGACTACCTCGCCGACGAATTCCAGAGCGCGGAGAACATCGATCTGCGCAAGGATCCACAAGCGCTGCAACGACTCTTCGAGGCGGCAGAAAAGGCCAAGGTCGAGTTGTCTTCGGTAACTCAAGCCCAGGTCAACCTACCCTTCGTCACCGCAGACGCGAACGGCCCCAAACACCTCACCACCACGATCATGCGATCGAAGTTCGAGGATCTGACGGCAGATCTGGTGGAACGCTGCCTCGGTCCGGTAAAGCAGGCAATGAGTGACGCCAAGATCACCGCCAACGACATCCACGAGGTGATCCTGGTCGGTGGTTCGACACGCATTCCGGCGGTACAGGCACTCGTTCGCCGGCTCACCGGCGGTAAGGACCCCCACATGGGCGTCAACCCGGACGAGGTCGTGGCGCTCGGTGCCGCAGTCCAGGCAGGCGTGCTCAAAGGTGAGGTCTCCGACGTGCTGTTGCTCGACGTCACCCCACTGTCCCTCGGCGTCGAGACGCAGGGCGGGGTAATGACCAAGAT
This sequence comes from Rhodococcus sp. BUPNP1, assembly GCF_002215235.1. Taxonomy (NCBI): domain Bacteria; kingdom Bacillati; phylum Actinomycetota; class Actinomycetes; order Mycobacteriales; family Nocardiaceae; genus Rhodococcus; species Rhodococcus sp. BUPNP1. The sequence continues at coordinate 9,189 of NZ_NERM01000053.1, read as the reverse complement.
CATCGAGCGCAACACGACGATCCCCGCCCGACGCAGCGAAGTGTTCTCCACAGCGGAAGACAATCAGTCCGCCGTGGACGTCGTAGTCCTGCAGGGCGAACGCGAACGCGCCGCCGACAACCGGGTGCTGGGCCGGTTCCGGCTGGAAGACATCCGCCCTGCGCCACGCGGCGAGCCGCAGGTCGAAGTCACATTCGATATCGATGCCAACGGCATCCTCAACGTCACCGCCCGCGACAAAGACACCGGCAAGGAGCAGAGCATCACGATCAGCGAACAAGGCAACCTCGACCAGAACGAGGTCGAGCGCATGCTCGCCGAGGCCGAACGGAACCGGCGTGAGGACGAGGAGCTGCGCAAGGCGGTCGACGCACGTAACGCCCTTGATTCGGTTGCCTACCAGGTGGAACGGCGACTCGCCGAATTGGGTGACAGTGCGCCACCGCACGAAAAATCGCGTGCCGAGATGTTGATCGCCGACGCGAGGAAGGCTGTAAAAGACGGTGCTCCACCCTCGGAGGTAGAGCCACTGACCTCGGAACTGCAGCAGTTGCTCTACGGGCTTGCAGCGGTTCAAAACGGCGGCGACGGATACCAGACCGGCGGAAGAGACGCTGCGTCGTCGGATGACGACGACGTGATCGACGCCGAATTCGATCGGAGCTGAGGCACCCGATGGACAGATCTGCTGATCATTCGACGACCGAGCAGGCTACCGACCGTACTGACACCGACCAGACCGAGACGAGGCCTGATCACACCGATACTGAAGCCAAGCTGGCTCAACTCGAGGACCGCTGGCGCAGAGCCCTCGCAGATCTGGACAACCTGCGCAAGCGGTATGCCAAAGATCTCGACCGTGAACGCGCCGCGGAGACAGCGAGAGTATCGGCGGCGTGGCTGCCTGTCCTGGACAACTTGGAGCTCGCGCTGGCCCATGCGGATAGCGATCCTCAGGCCGTCGTCGAGGGCGTGAAGGCAATCCGAGACCAAGCGGTGCAGATACTGTCACGGCTCGGCTTCGAGCGCCACGACGAGGTCGGTGTGCCGTTCTCCCCGGAACTCCACGAAGTAGTCAGTGTAGTGACCCAACCCGACCTTCCCTCCGGAACCGTGATCGAGGTCTTGCGCCCAGGTTACGGAGAGAACGGACAGCAATTGCGTCCCGCCACCGTGGTCGTCAGCCGACCCAAGGAGTGAGCACCATGGCGCGTGACTACTACGAAGCGCTCGGGGTCCCGCGCAGCGCCGACACCGACGAAATCCAACAGGCCTACCGCCGACTTGCCCGCAAATATCACCCCGACATCAACAAAGACCCCACTGCGGAAGACAAGTTCAAAGAGATCAACGAGGCCTACCAAGTGTTATCCGACCCAGACACCCGGAAACGCTACGACCGATTCGGGGACGACTTCCGCCGGGTACCCGAGGACTACGACGAACGGGTCCGGGCAAGCGCCGGCGGGTACGGCGGCGGAAGGTACAGCGGCGGGGGCCGGAGGGTGCACTTCGGACACGGCGCAGACGGCGAGGGTAGCGTCGACTTCGAGGACCTCTTCGGACAGATGTTCGGCGGCGGTGGCGCGTACGGCCCGATTCCCGGCGCCGATCAGGAAGCGGAACTGGAACTGACTCTGGAAGAGGCGTACCGGGGCGGCAAACGCACTCTCCGTCTGGACGGACGGCGATACGACGTCAACATTCCGGTCGGTGTCCTCGACGGCCAAAGAATCCGGCTGGCCGGGCAAGGCGGCCGAGGCAACGGCGGCGCACCACCCGGGGATCTGTACCTCGTGGTCCGGATCAAACCGCATTCCCGGTTCCGCGTACAGGGCCGGGACATCTACGTCGACCTGCCCGTCTCCCCCTGGGAAGCCGCCCTCGGCGCGACGGTCGCCGTTCCCACCCCCGGCGGCGAGGCGAAAGTCAAAGTCGTACCGGGCTCGTCCACAGGTAGGAAGCTGCGCCTGCGCGGAGAAGGCATGCCCAACCCGCGAGGCCCCAACGGCAACCTCTACGCCGAAATCAAGGTGATGGTGCCACCGAAACCGACAGCACGTGAACGCGAGCTGTTCGAACAGTTGGCCGCCGAATCGAACTTCGACCCGAGGAAACAGCCATGAGCACCCCGACCCCGGGCACCCAGTACATATTGGTTCGCCGTACCGGAATGTCGCTAGATGTCTTCGCCGAACGTACCGGGCTGCACCCCGACCTGGCACGAAAACTCGTGGCTCTCGGCCTGCTCGACGCACGCCGCGACCCCGGCGGCGAAATATTGTTCGAACCGTCAGCAGTGGCCCACGCTGCCCGCATCCAACGGCTGCGGACCGGTCTAGGCCTGAACTACTCGGCAATCGGGCTCGTGCTCGATCTGCTGGATCGAATCGAGAAACTCGAAGCAGCGTCCCACGGAAGGAAGACACCCCCATGGACACCGGCAGTCTGACTGAAAGGTCACGAGAAGCCCTGCAGGAGGCCCAGAACATCGCGACCAGAATGGGCCACACCGAGGTCGACGGAGAGCACCTGCTGCTCGCGTTGGTCGATCAGCAGGAAGGGCTCGTACCGCGACTGCTCGAGCAGGCCGGTGCGAACGTCGACGCCCTACGCTCCGATCTGGAACGGGCACTCATGCGTAGGCCGAAGGTCAGCGGCCCCGGCGCGACGCCCGGTCAGGTGATGATCACCCAGCGCCTGGCCAAACTGCTCGACGCCGCCGAACGAGAGGCAAAGCGACTCAAGGATTCCTACGTGTCGGTGGAGCATCTCGTGATGGTCCTCTCCGAGGAGGGGTCGACCAGTGCGGCCGGACGGGTTCTCACCAGCCATGGGGTCACACGAGAGACCTTCCTTGCCGCCTTGACCACAGTGCGCGGCAACCAGCGCGTCACCTCGGCCACCCCGGAGGGGGCGTACGAGGCGCTCGAGAAGTACGGACGCGACCTCGTCTCCGAGGGCCGAGCAGGCAAACTCGATCCGGTCATCGGGCGAGACGCCGAAATCCGCAGGGTAACGCAGATCCTGAGCCGGAAAACGAAGAACAATCCGGTGCTGATCGGCGACCCCGGCGTCGGCAAGACCGCGATCGTCGAGGGACTGGCCCAGCGGATCGTCCGCGGCGACGTGCCCGAGGGCCTACGCGACAAGACGATCTTCTCGCTCGACATGGGTTCCCTGGTGGCCGGCGCGAAGTACCGCGGCGAGTTCGAGGAACGGCTGCAGGCGGTGCTGTCCGAGGTGAAAGCGGCCGAGGGGCGCATCCTGTTGTTCGTCGACGAGTTACACACCGTCGTCGGCGCAGGATCGGTCGGCGGCGAGGGATCTCTCGACGCCGGCAACATGCTCAAACCGATGCTCGCCCGCGGCGAACTGCACATGATCGGTGCCACCACTCTCGACGAGTATCGCAAGCACATCGAATCCGATGCAGCATTGGAGCGTCGATTCCAGACCGTTCTCGTCGACGAGCCCAGTGCCGAGGATGCAATCTCGATTCTGCGCGGACTTCGAGAACGCCTCGAGGTGTTTCACGGCGTGAAGATCCAGGACGGCGCACTGGTGGCCGCCGTGACCCTCTCGCACCGGTACATCACCGACCGTTTCCTTCCGGACAAGGCGATCGACCTGGTAGACGAAGCGTGCGCCCGGCTACGCACCGAAATCGACTCGATGCCCGCCGAACTCGACGAACTCACCCGAAAAGTGACCCGGCTGGAGATCGAAGAGGCCGCCCTGTCCAAGGAAACGGACGCGGCCAGCAAGACACGCCTCGAGGAGTTGCGTAAGGAACTGGCCGATCTGCGGGCCGAGACCGACGCCCGGCACGCTCAGTGGGAGGCAGAGCGCCAAGCGATCCGTCGGGTGCAGGAGCTACGGGGAGAGCTGGAACGATTGCGCCACGAAGCCGAGGAGGCCGAACGCAATTACGACCTCAATCGGGCCGCCGAGCTGCGATACGGCGAGATCACCGAACTCGAACGCAAACTCAAGGCGGCGGAGGAGCAACTGGCCACCAGGCAAGGCCGCAATCCGTTGCTGCGCGAGGTGGTCACCGAAGACGAGATCGCAGAAATCGTGGCCGCATGGACGGGTATCCCGGTCGCTCGACTACAAGAAGGTGAGCGGGAGAAACTGTTGAAGCTCGACGAGATCCTGCACGAGAGAGTCATCGGTCAGGACGAGGCGGTACAACTAGTCGCAGACGCGGTAATTAGAGCAAGGTCGGGTATCCGCGATCCACGCCGGCCGATCGGTTCGTTCATCTTCCTGGGTCCGACAGGTGTAGGGAAGACCGAACTCGCAAAGACGCTGGCCAGCGCCCTCTTCGACAGCGAAGACAACATGGTGCGCCTGGATATGAGCGAGTACCAGGAACGGCACACGGTGAGCAGACTCATCGGTGCACCCCCCGGGTACGTCGGGTATGACGAGGGGGGCCAGCTCACTGAGGCGGTACGTCGCAAGCCGTACTCCGTGGTGCTCTTCGACGAGATCGAGAAGGCCCACGCCGACGTCTTCAATACCCTTCTACAGGTGCTCGACGACGGCCGGATCACCGATTCTCAAGGCAGGCAGGTCGATTTCCGGAACACGGTGATCATCATGACCTCGAACATCGGATCCCAGCATCTCCTCGACGGAGTCACAGCGGACGGCGAGATCAAGCCGGACGCCCGGGCGCGGGTGCTGGCGGAACTGCGCGGGCACTTCCGTCCCGAGTTCCTCAACCGGATCGACGACATCGTGTTGTTCACCCCGCTCACGCTGCCCCAGATCGAGCATATCGTCGAGCTACAACTCACCGATCTTCGGAATAGATTGTCAGAGAGACAGATACACTTGAATATCACACCGGAAGCACGCCGGCTCATTGCCGAACACGGCTTCGACCCGGTCTACGGTGCACGGCCACTGCGCAGGTATATCGCCCATGAGGTCGAAACCAGGATCGGACGTGCGCTGTTGCGCGGCGAAATCGAACCGGGCGGCACCATCGATGTCACGGTCGATGACGGCGAACTCTCCGTCGCATATGCGGAACCCGCCATCGCGGGGGCCTGAGAAGAGGTGTCGTCATGGGATCCGACAAGGTGAAGTGCCCACACTGCGGCAAGGTCAACAGGGTGCCGGCGGCCGGGAACGGGAGACCCCGCTGCGGAAATTGCCACGAGCCTCTGCCCTGGATCGCCTCGGCAGGGGACGGCGACTTCGCGGAGGTCGCCGAGAAATCCTCGGTGCCTGTACTCGTTGACCTCTGGGCGACGTGGTGCGCTCCGTGCCGAATGGTCAGCCCTGCGCTCGAGCAGCTCGCCACAGAACGCGCAGGCCAGATCAAGCTCGTCAAGGTCGACGTGGATGCTGCACCCCAAACGGCCGAACGTTTCACCGTCCGTGCCGTTCCGACGCTGCTGGTGATGGACCGCGGTGAGGTACTCGCTCGTCAGGCGGGCGCCGCTCCGGTACCGGTGTCGCGCACATGGCTCGATCAGGCGCTCTCGGAAAAAGCAGGTAAGGAGGCGAACTCATGACTTTTGCCCACGCGGACCCACATGTGATCGCGATCCGGGCCGTGGCGCCCCGCACTCCACAAGGTTGCGAGGAATGTCTTCGCCTCGGCACCCCGTGGGTACATCTGAGGCTGTGCCTGACGTGCGGACACGTCGGTTGCTGCGACTCCTCGCCGGGCAAGCACGCGAGCGCACACGCTCACGCCCTTGGCCATCCGATCGTCCAGTCGATGGAACCCGGTGAAGATTGGCGCTGGTGTTATGTCGACCAGAATTTCGTCTGAGGACGCCACACGCCTCGGCGACGGTCAGCCCGTCGACGACGAGACTCCGGATGCAGTCGGGGCATTCCCGCGGTTGACGGACGCCCAGGTAGCGACGCTCGAGACCGGAGGCACACGTCGATCGGTTCACGCCGGCGAGGTGCTGATCCGAGCGGGCACCCGCAGCAGCGACTTCTTCGTCATCCTTTCCGGCAAGGTCGCGATCATCGACGAGGGCGCCGAGGACGGTGAGCGTCGGATATTGCGCCTGCACGGTCCGGGCCGATTCCTGGGCGAGCTCGGACTGCTGGAAGACCAGGTGGCGTTCTTCACCGCCGAGGCGATCGAAGACGGCGAGGTGCTCGTCGTCCCAGCCGAGCGGGTGCGCGAGCTCGTCGCCCACGACCTCGTGCTCAGCGATCTGATCCTGCGGGCCTACCTGGTACGCCGGCACCTACTGATCGGGCTCGGTTCGGGGTTCCGAATCATCGGCTCCTGCTATTCCCCTGACACGTTGCGGCTTCGCGAGTTCGCGATGCGCAACCGGCTGCCCCACAAATGGATCGATCTGGAGCAAGACGAACGGGCGGAGCAACTGCTGCAAAGCCTGGGTGTCACCCCAGAGGACACTCCCGTCGTGATCTGGCACGGCGAGAAGGTGCTGCGCAATCCGACGAACGCCGAACTCGCCCGCATCGTCGGGCTTCCGGTCCCGGACGCAGCGCACGACGTGTGCGACCTCGTCGTCGTAGGTGCCGGACCGGCGGGTCTGGCCGCGTCCGTGTACGGCTCATCCGACGGGTTGAACACGGTGACACTGGAGTCGATCGCCGCAGGTGGGCAGGCTAGCACCTCCTCCCGGATCGAGAACTACCTGGGCTTTCCGGCGGGGATCTCCGGTGCCGAATTGGCGGAGCGGGCCGTGATTCAGGCCGGGAAGTTCGGTACCCGCCTTCTAGTATCGGCGGAGGTGACCGGTTTGGGATCCGACGGCGGACACCATGTGCTCCAGCTGGCGGACGGCGGCGAGATCCGCGCCCGGGCGGTCGTGCTCGCCACCGGGGCGCGATATCGCAAGTTGGAGGTTCCGGGAATCGAGGCGCTGGAGGGGAGAAGCGTGTATTACGCCGCAACCAATCAGGAAGCGCGTCTGTGCGGCACCGACCCTGTAGCCATCGTCGGCGGCGGAAACTCCGCAGGCCAGGCCACCGTCTTCCTCGCAGACCATGTTTCCCACGTTCACCTCCTCATCCGCGGCCACGACCTCGGAAAAAGTATGTCCCGGTATCTCGTCGACCAGATCGAACGCCATCCGCGCGTGACCGTGCACCGAAATGCCGAGATTCGTGAGGTCCACGGCAACAAGAACCTCGAAGAGATTGCAATCGAGGACAATCGCACGGGCGACAAGGCCAGGATCCGGGTGCACGCTCTGTTCGTCTTCATCGGGGCGACGCCGCATACCGGGTGGCTGACCGACGCGATCGCGCTCGACGACCACGGCTTCGTCCTCACGGGCGTGGACGCCGTCCCCGCCCGTGAGGACGGCAACCAGAGACTCGGCGCCCCGCCGTCGAGAACACTCGAAACAAGCCGGGCCGGCCTGTTCGCAGCGGGTGACGTCCGCAGCGGCTCGGTAAAACGGGTCGCATCCGCTGTCGGTGAAGGAGCGATGGCGGTACGACAAATCCATGAATACTTCGAGAGGAGCTGACGACATGCCAGTGATGGGCACTGCAAAATTCCAGCGGTTCTTCCGGGTAGCAGCTGGACTGCACGTCGACCGGAACGATCTCAAACGCTATACAGATTTCATCGACGACAAGATCTACGACGTGATCCTCATCGGTAAGGCCTCGGCAAAGGCAAACCTTCGGGACGTGATCGAACCGTGGGACCTGCCGATCACCAAGGGGCTGCAGGAGAGCATCGACCGATTCGAGAAGCTGGACGAGGAGATCGAACTACAACCTCTGCTCGACCAACTGGCGGCCCAACCGCCCTTGGACGTAGCCCTCTCCGAGAAAACCGAGCAGAGATTGCCGCTGATTGCCGGAGGCTTGAGCGTGGCGCTGGCGCGCACTTTCGTCACTGTCCAGCCGGACCGCAAAAACCCCGGGACCGCCGAATGGAACGTCACCTTCGACATCTTCCATCAACTGCTCTGAACCCAGCCAGCGACCGGGCACTGATGGCGGACAAACGTGCCAGACACATCGAGGACGATGTGATCTGGCCAAGATACAAAGGCGGAATGCACCGCTACTCACAAACAACATCTCGTAGACGAGGACGATCAACATCCACGTATCGGTCTTCCCCCCTGCGGTCGTTGTCGTCGAAGCATGCAAGTACATCGCCACGTTCATCCGGGCGGAACACCTCACGTTGCCGCTTCGTCTTCGACCTACATTGCGCCGCTTCGTGAACTGGATCTGTAACGACATACAGAAGGAGGGATCACCCGGGGGTGTGCCGCAACTTCACCGCCCCGCATAGACACGCTCGATACCCGCTTCCAACACGCACGGGATGCGCGGGCCGGGAACGGTCCTACTCGGTTGACCACCGGTGAGATCGCTGCCCACTTCGACGACGTCTACGGCGCCACGGTATCGAAGGAGACGATCAGCAAGATTCCCCCGAGCACTGCATGCAGGGAGGTACCCCCACCGACAAAGTTCTTGCCGAAACGACGGAGTGGTCCGTCCGGCCGCTCGACCCGGTGTATCCGGCGGAAGTTCATCGACGCCATCCACGTCAAGATTCGCGACGGACAGGTCACCAACCGGCCGGTCTATGTGGCGATCGGCGTGACCGTCGACGGGCATCGCGACATCATCGGACTGTAGGCCGGCGACGGCGGTGAGGGCGCGAAGTTCCGGCTCGCCGTCCTGACCGAGATCAAGAACCGCGGCACCGGCGACGTGTGCATCGTGGTGTGTGACGGACTCAAGGGCCTACCCGAGGCCATCACCACCGTGTGGGAGCATGCGATCGTCCAGACGTGTGTGATCCATCTGCTGCACAACACCTTCCGTTACCCGTCACGCAGATACTGGGACGAGATGAGCCGGGATCTGCGGCCGATCGCTCCCCCGAGCACGACGTGCAGGGAGGTGCCCCCACGGCAGCTACCGAGGCCGAGGCCAGCGAGCGGTTCGACGAGTTCACCGTCAAATGGGGTCCGCGCTATCCGGCGATCACCCGGTTGTGGCACAGCGCCTGGAGCGAATTCGTGCCGTTCCTCGATTACGACCCGGAGATCAGACGCGTGATCTGCAGTACGGATGTAATCGTCAAGGGTTCTGCAGGTTTCGGTGGGTTTCGCTTTGTTGAGGACGGTGATGCGGGCATGTGCTCATCGAGGGTGATCGTGTCCCGAAGTCAGGGCTGGCCGGCAGGCCACCGCG
>NZ_NERM01000052.1:0-13405 GCF_002215235.1 Rhodococcus sp. BUPNP1 | reverse complement strand
ACCTGCTCAAGCAGAACCGTGCTGTGGCAACGCGATACGACAAGCTTGCGGTCCGCTACACCGCCACCGTGCGTATCGCCGCGATCAATCAGTGGCTGCGATCAGCCACCTTTTGAAACACGGCCTAGGTGGAAGCCCGCACTGAACGCTTTCGCTATCACGTTCGAGGGCAGGATCACCCCGAGTGAGAACTAAACCCATGCGCCAGAACCGGATCCACCGGAGAACTGACAGGCCCTGCCCCCTCCGGTGTGAACTGCAGCTGCCAGGCGGTGTTGCGCGACTGTAGCAGTTCGGCGATGTGCTGTGCGCATTCGTCGGTGTTTCGTGGCACGGAGCGGGGTAGTTCCACCTCGCGTGCGTGTAGACGGTCCCATAGCTCGATCAGCCAGGGGGGCCGCAGCCGTGCCGCGGTCATGACGTTGCCATCGCGCAGTATCTCGTCGGGGGGTCCTTGCCGAACGGCGCCTCCGTGTACCACGGCTACGGAGTCGGCCCATTCGTAGGCCAGGGCGGTGTCATGAGTCGACAAAACGACTGTGGTGTGGTTTTTTTCGAGCTTGTAGAGTGCTTGGAACATTTCCTCGACTCCTGCTGGGTCAAGACCGGCTGATGGCTCATCGAGCAGCAGCACGCAGGGGCGCATAGCCATCGCGCCTGCAATGGTCACGCGTTTGCGCTCTCCGTAGGACAGTTCGTGCGTCGGTCGGCTGGCGAGCGGTTCGATGGACAGCAGATCAAGCGCCTCGGCGACCCGTTCGCTTATTTCTGACCCGTCCAAGCCGAGATTGGCCGGTCCGAACGCCACGTCATGGACAACATCAGCCGAGAACAGTTGGTCGTCGGGATCTTGCAGCACGAGTTGAACGTCCTGCCTGTGCCTGCGTAGTCCGCGTCGGGTGTGCCTAAGCGGTACACCGTCGACTTCGACGGTGCCGCTGGTGGGTTCGAGCGAGCCGGCGAGAATCTTCAGGAGTGTCGTCTTCCCTGAGCCGTTGGCACCCAGGATCGCCACCCGAGACCCGGGTGGTATGTCGATCGTGGCGCCGGCGAGAGGTTCGGTGCCGGAGGGATAGGAATAGGATATTCCCTTTGCGCACAACGATAGATGGCTCACAGCAATGTTCCTTCCAGGAGGGACGCTCCAGCAATCGCGCTGAACGTCACCACACAGGCGCCGATGAAACGCCAGTTCACCGCCACTGTATTGAGCGTCGGCATCGAAATACCGAAGTCACGTCCTGCAAGCCCCATCTCCAATCGGCGTGCCTGTGTCCAAGCTCGTGTGAGCACGGCCGCGGTGAGCAGACCCGCCGAATTGAGGGTGCGTCTGGGGGTCGAGTATCCGAGGCGCGAGGTCTGTGCTTGTCGGATCACCGAGACCGATTCGAGTAGAACGAATACGAGTCGGTACATAACGGTGACCACGTCGATGCAGGGTCCCGGCACTCCGAGTCGACGGAGCGATGCCATCACCGTGGTCAGCGGCGTCGTCGAGGCGAACATCAGCATCGCGATGGATGCGGTCATTGCCCGGGCGCCCAGTGCGGCTGCCTGCACGATTCCTTCTTCGGACACAGACAGGTGCCAGTTGTTCAAGTCCACCGTGAGCATCGTCGACGCGGCCGCGATGAGGATGAACGCCGCGGGTCCGCGGGCGCAGCGCAGCACGTGTCCTAATTGGATGCCGGCCGGCCGGATCGTTGCCAGGCACAGTGCCAGCAGCAGTGGAATGGTCGGCCAGGGCGGTAGCACCACTGCAAGTGTGGTGACCCCGCCGTACAACGCCGCTTTTTCGGCGACGGTTTTCTGCCGCCACGGGCTTCGCCAGGCGACTGTGTCGATTCGTGCTGCGCTCGAGGACATTGCGTTCCCTTCGGTGGGGGCATCGCTGGTGTGATGATCAATCCTCTGCTGTGGCGGCCGTCGGCGCCGGAGATGTCGCAGACGGCCCCGATTCGGTGCGCCGGCGTTGCCATAGTGCGCCGACAGCGAAGCCGAACACCGCAGCCCCGACGGCGGCCTGCACGGCGAACAGGCCCGACTCGATCTCCCCCGATCCGGGGGTGAACACCGGGGAGAACCAGGGTTGGTACTCGGGGTTGGCGTCTTCGATGTATTCGGTCGCGGCGGTGTCGGTACCGACGAAACTCGCGTCCTCGTCCAGATCACGGTTGAGCCAGATCGAGGCGACGAAGATGAGGGCGATCGCGATCACCAGTGATGCGGTCGTGAGGGCGGACTTATGACGCAACATAGCTGTCCTTCGTCTGGGTCTGGGCTTCTGCCCGGTTGCGGCGCGTCAGTACGCTCAGGCCTGCGAGTTCCGGGCCGGCGATCCTGCGCAGTGTGCGGAAGACCAGGACTCCGAGCAGTCCTTCGATAACTGCGAGCGGAATCTGTGTGAGCGCGAATACCGAGAGGAACTTCACCAGCGAACCTCCGATTCCGCTGGTTGCGTCGGGAAATGCGATGGCCAACTGCAGTGAGGTCGTGCAATAGGTGGCGAGGTCGGCGCAGAACATCGCGGCGAAGATGCCGACGCTGACAGGAGCGTTGAGGGTGCGGAGCCCGCGCCATGCGCCGTATCCCACCCAGGGGCCGATGATCGCCATGGAGAAGACGTTGGCGCCGAGGGTGGTGAGACCACCGTGAGCGAGCAGGAGTGCTTGGAAGAGCAGCACTACGGTGCCCATGAACGCCATCACCGGGGGTCGGAACAGCACGGCCCCGAGGCCCGTTCCGGTGGGATGGCTCGAGCTTCCCGTCACCGACGGTAGTTTGACGGCCGAAAGAACAAAGGTGAAGGCTCCGGCTGCACCGAGGAGTAGGCGCGTTTCGGGTTTCTCCCGCACTTGGCGCACCACCGCTGTGGCACCGTGAACAACGAAGGGTGCGGCTGCTGCCGTCCATGCTGCCGCTTGTAGAGGCGGTAGAAATCCTTCCGCGATGTGCATGTCTACAGGCTCCTTTCGGAAGAATATGAGTACTCGCGCCCCGAGCTGCCGATATCTGGGCGGGCCGGGGTGAGCCGATCAGGGATCTGACCCTCGCTACTGCCAAAATCGGCCCGGTCATGGACCGGCTATGTGTAGTCGCTGCTCGAACTGTGGAACCGAGGGATCGCGCCGGGCGGTGAGGTGACAGGCCCTGCGGTGTCGAGAGGAGCCGATCAGGGTGGTATGGCGCCGCCCCGAGGTCAGAATGCGTCGTTCCTGCACTTGACGGCGATGATTGTTTCGCGGTGGACCGAGGTTGCGATCCGGAAGGGTCGGTCCTGCAGGTCCGAGTTGACGACGAGGTCGGCGATGGGTGCATGCAGCTGCGTGCGCACAACCCTCTTGAGATTACGCGCACCGTAGACGGGGTCGAATCCTTTGTCCGCCAAGAACTCGCAGACGGTGTCGTCGGGTTCCCATTCGATACCGTTCTTGAGCAATTGTGTCCGCAGACGCGCAAGCTCGTGATCGACGATCATCCGGGACTCGTCTCGGCCCAGCGGACGGAACTTGACGATCTCGTCGAAGCGGTTGAACAACTCGGGGTCGAAGAAGTTTTCCACCGCGTCCATGACAGGGTCGTGGTCCGCAGCGAGCCCGATGCCGGCGGCGCTTTTCACCGTATTCCATACAGTGCGCATGGTCATCGAGCCGGCGCGTGCTTGTCGGGCTAGCTCGTGGGATCCGAGGTTTGAGGTCAGGACGATGATCGAGTTTCGGAACGAAATGCTCGAGGTTCCCGAGGCGAGGGTGAGGACACCGGTGTCGAGAATTTGCAGCAGTGACCGCAAGACGGTCTTGTGGGCCTTCTCCACCTCGTCGAACAGGACGATTCCAGGTCTGGAGATGTTGCCTTCGACCAGTTCCCGGTCGAAAAGGGTGAACTGCTCCTTCGAGCCGGAGTACCCCGGGGGAGCGCCGGACAACGACGCTGCGTAGTGCTCCTGTGCAAGTGAGTTCATGTCGATCCGACAGAGCTTGTCCGGATCTCCGGCCACTTCGGCCGCTATCCGTCGGGCCAGTTCGGTCTTTCCCACACCCGTCGGGCCGACGAAAAGCAGCGACGCTATCGGGCGGTGCGGGTCGCGAATACCGGCGGCAGCAATCGTGAGGGCACGCACCACCGAGGCAATTGCGTCGTGCTGGCCCAGGATTGCTTGCTGGAGGTTCTGGGACAGCTGTTGAGGGGACGCGCACCTGCCCATGGCGAACTGCCGGGGGGCCGGTCGTGCGACATGCCTCGAGTTCAGATCGTCGACTTTTTGAGACAGGTAGCCGGACATCGAGATTACTCCTCCTTGTGATCAGCACCGGCGTGGCGCGCATCCACACGTGTATCGGTATTCACATCAGGCGATCTGTGTGCCGGTCTGGGTTGCTACTGCCGGATGGACGATCTCGGAGGTACGCATCGATGCCGTCTCCAACCAGATGTCATTCAGGCACCCGAATCACTCGCCGCACAGACCGCGACGGGGCGTGCACCGAGGCATTCACGGCCGAACACATGAACTCTTCCAATCGGAAGCATATGCTACTGATACCAGCATCTCCATAGCGATGACAACCACCCAACCTGCGATTTCTCGCCAACATTCGCCCGATCGGCCAGATTTAACAGTCAGGAAACAGTCATTCCTCTAGTGTGGAGTTACTTTCAGATGGAAGTAATCTCGCCCCGCGGATGGGGCACAGTACCCGCTCAACGAGAGAGGTCCCACTCAAGTGCGACACGGAGACATTTCATCGAGCCCGGATACCGTCGGCGTCGCGGTCGTCAACTACAAGATGCCGCGCCTGCACACCAAGGCCGACGTCCTGAAGAACGCACAAGCAATCGCGGACATGGTCGTCGGGATGAAGGCCGGACTTCCCGGCATGGACCTGGTGGTCTTCCCCGAGTACTCCACCATGGGAATCATGTACGACCAGGACGAGATGTACGCGACGGCGGCAACGATCCCCGGCGACGAGACAGCGATCTTCTCCCAGGCCTGCCGCGAGGCGAAGACCTGGGGAGTCTTCTCGATCACCGGCGAACAGCACGAGGATCATCCGCACAAGCCCCCGTACAACACCTTGGTACTCATCAACGACGAAGGCGATATCGTCCAGAAGTACCGAAAGATTCTGCCGTGGACGCCGATCGAAGGCTGGTACCCCGGAGATCAGACCTATGTCACCGAAGGCCCGAAGGGCATGAAGATCTCGCTGATCATCTGCGATGACGGCAACTACCCCGAGATCTGGCGCGATTGTGCAATGAAGGGCGCCGAACTGATCGTCCGCCCTCAAGGCTATATGTATCCGGCCAAGGACCAGCAGGTTCTCATGGCCAAGGCGATGGCGTGGGCGAACAACTGCTATGTGGCCGTGGCGAACGCTACGGGCTTCGACGGCGTCTACTCCTACTTCGGCCACAGCGCCATCATCGGCTTCGACGGTCGCACACTGGGCGAGTGCGGCGAGGAAGAGTACGGCATCCAGTACGCGCAGCTGTCCCTGTCCACCATCCGCGACGCCCGCGCCAACGACCAGTCCCAGAACCACCTGTTCAAGCTGCTGCACCGTGGCTACACGGGCGTCCATGCTGCCGGCGACGGCGACAAAGGTGTGGCGGAGTGCCCATTCGAGTTCTACCGGAACTGGGTCAACGACGCCGAAGCCACCCAGCGTCAGGTCGAATCGATCACCCGGGAGACCATTGGCGTCGCCGACTGCCCGGTGTACGATCTCCCCACCGAGCGAACGATGAATGCCTAGCGAATCGTTCTGGTGCAGGTCGCGCTGGGTACGGATAGGGCAACGTCGCTCTGCATGTGACCGTACAACTGCAGCCTTCGGCCCAGAACGCCGCTTCTCACCGGTGGAGGAACGCGCATGTCCCGCGCGGATCAGATCAAGATCGGCTTGGTGATTCCCGAAAGTGGTCCCTCGGGAATCTTCGGCCCATCGTGCGCAGCAAGCGCCCAACTGGCAGTCGAAGAGATCAACTCCCGGGGAGGAATCCTGGGACGCGAAGTTGTGGTGTCGACCATCGACGGTGGCACAGAGCCGGTCACGGTGGCCAACCGTGTCCGGACTCTGTGCCACGAGCAGGCGATCGACGCGGTCGTCGGCTGGCACACCTCGGCGGTCCGACTCCGGGTAGCAGCCGCGATAGGGGGCCAGATCCCCTACATCTACACCGCCCTCTACGAAGGCGGAGAGTCCACACCCGGGGTATTCCTCACCGGCGAGATACCCGACAAACAAGTCGTTCCCGCCCTGAACTGGATGGCAACCCACCACAAGGTCCGCCGCTGGTACGTCGTCGGCAGCGACTACGTCTGGCCCCACGAGACCCTGTCGCAGATCATCGACAGATGCGTCGATGGAACCCGCCCCACCATGAGCGCCGAGATCGTCCTGGCCGGCGCGCGGTTCCTGCCCCTCGGCGCATCGAACTTCGATGACGTGCTCGACGCAATCGAGACCTCCTCCGTCGACGGGGTCCTGGTGCTACTTCTAGGACAGGACGCGGTCCGGTTCAACCGGGCATTCGGTGAACGGGGACTGCACCGGGACATCGTGCGGTTGAGTCCACTCATGGACGAGAACATGCTTCTCGCCACCGGAGCCGAAAACGCTCTCGATTTGTACTCTGCCTCAGGGTATTTCGAATCTCTTGCAACCGGCCACAGCATGGACTTCGCGAACAGTTACTTCGGCATGCACGGGATGTCGGCGCCCCCGTTGGCATCACCGGGCGAATCCTGTTACGAGGGCATCTCTTTGCTCGACAAGCTGGCACACCAGGCCAAAGCACTCGACGTCGGTGCACTCGTCCACACCGCGGACACCATCCCGATCGACTATGAAAGTCCTCGTGGGATGGTGCGTTTCGTCGACAATCACTTGGCTCAGGATGTCTACATCGCACACGCAGACGGATTGGACTTCGATATCGACGCTCGTGTCGCTGAGGTCGTCTGACTGGCGGTCACGTCCGCACGGCAAGGCGAAACACACCACGGCGATCGGCACGGCGATCGGAAGTACTCCAGCCAGAACGGAACCCAGGACAGCAGTCGTACGAGGCGTACGTTAGTGGTCCTCCGGTGCGTTCAACGCCTGCAGCGCGTTCAGCTGTGCATCCGACCATCCCAGCTCGGCCATGAACCGGGCTTCGATCTCGCGCGCCCGCTGCGACGCGGTGGCGTGGACCTCACTGCCGCGCAGCGAGGCATGAACCAGCGTCCGACGACGATCGGTGTGATCGACGAGCCTGAACACCAACGCTTTCGACGCCAGGCGATCGACCAGCTTGGTCAACGTCGGAGCCGGGATGGCAAGCCTGCGCGCAAGATCGTTCATGGCAATACCGTCGTGCTGCACGATCAGATCGAGCAGATAACAGGTGTCGGCCGTCAAGTCGAGATCGTTCAGCGCATGATCGACCTGCCGGCTCAGTGCACGCGACACCGCTGCGAGCGAACCCCCGACCAGGGAACACGCATCCCCCGAGATCCGAGCACTTCCGTGTGACACGTCCGCGTCAGGCAAGGCCGATCCTCTCTGGTCGTACCGATCTGTGGAACGGGAAAGAACTGGAAAACCTACCCCATTGCAGGGTAACCCATACCCCCTGCGGGACAACCGCACCCACCGAAAATCACCCTTACCAAGATCGTTACACGGATTTTTCACAGACTTACTTTACAATGACAGTATCTGTCGTAGTCTCTACACTTGCGTGCTGCAGATCAGCAATACGTATCTGACCAGTGCATATGCCGTCGCTCATCGAAGCGCATCACGGGACAACCACGCTCTGAGCCTGGTATATGGACCGTTTGAAAGGAATCACGAATGTCAGGGCTACATTCACACGACCACGGGCACAGCCACACCGCATGTGATAGCGAATCGGCAGGCTACGCCACAGACAAGGTTCGACTCGAAGCGCTCATCACCGACAACGTCCACCGCATCGGTGAGCACGAAGGCCCGTTCTCGATCCACACCGTCGGCATCGGAAAGACCGGGGCGAACATCGTCGAAGCACTGGTGAAGCAGTACTCCGAAGGCGGTGTCGCCACCGCCGGGACCACGAACTTCACCGGCCTGGCGATCGACATCGGAGATACCGAACTGGCCGGAGTTCGAGCCGCGGCCGACACCACCGACGCGCGCGTCACAGTACGCACGGTCGACCTGCCGGCACTCGACAACAGCAACCTGTTCGCCGGCCTTCGCCGGTACCGCGAATTCCTCAAGAACGAGTATCCGCGCTACTACTGGAACCCCAACTACGAGCCCTGGCTGCCGAGCGACCTGGAGGTCCCGAGCGCCGGTGAACACTTCCCCCGCGCAGTATCCAAGGGCATCTACGGTGTCGAGTACTACACCGGCGGCGAAGTCGCCGACGCGCTCGACGAGTTCGCCGAAGGAGTGCTGAACAGCTCGGAAACTCCGCTGGTGATCGTCGCCTTCTCCATGGTCGGCGGCACCGGAAGCGGCATCGTCGTGGAACTGGCCCGACACCTGTCCAACATCCGCCTCGGTCGCCGCGCCCTGGTGCTCGGCCTCGGCGTACTGCCGGCCGACGCCGACCCGGACGAGCTCAAGGACGGCCGCGCATTCGTGGCCATCAACGAACTGGACTGCATGGTCGATGCCGACAAAAACAACGGCGTCATGACCGTCTGGGGCGATCTGTACAAGAACCCGTTCACAGCGGGCTTCTTCGCCGTCCCCCAGAACGCGGTGATAGCCACCTCCAACAGTCTCGGCGAGGCACACCGTAAGATCGACACCGGTGTCGCCGAGTTCGTCCTCCGGGACGGCGGCACGCATCTCTACGAGTCGATCAAAGCTCTGAACTGGATGAACGTTCCCGCCGACGCGTGGCACCCGGCCACCCGCGGTGATCAGACCGACAAATGGATCAACCTGCTGGCAGTCGGTGTCAAGGCCGGCAACCCATTGATCACCGGGGAGCTGCGCTCCGGCGCGACACCGGAATTCGCCGAAATCCGCTCCTTCGGGGCCGACCCCTCGGCAGTCGAGGTCTCGGCCAAGGCACTGACCGAGACACTCGCCCCACAGGTCGGCCCCTCACAGCTCGCCTTCGACGCCACCGGCGATAACGCTGTCGTCGCGTTCGTACCGCGGCTGAGCAAACTCGACCTGGCCTCGTTCGTCCCTTCCCGCGACCGTTACGACCAGCTCGGCTGGGAAGAGAAACTGATGCGGCACGCCTGGCTGCTCGACCTCGGTGTCCTGCTGTGCGAGCCGTCCACGCGTTTCGAAGGCGTCGGCGGCGAGTGCCTGCTCGGGTGCGCGTGCTGGGTCGTGGTGCCCCACGCCGCCATCCGCGGTGAAGTACCCGAGGAAGCGATGGTGGCGTCATGACCTCGTCTTCTGTCCAGGAACTCGACTGGGACCACGTCGTCGAGAAATACCGCGACGGCGCCGCAGTCGAGACACTGCCCGGCGGCGCAGCCATCACGGTCAGCGGCGCCGACGCCGACAAGATCTACGTCAAGCACCGCCTGTGGACCGCCGAGCTCAATCGAGCCAACCTCCAGCGAGGAGTCACCCTCGTCAACGAGGGCTTGATCTCGCGCAACGCCAATCAGTTCATCGACAAGTACCGGACCCTCGTCGCCGACGAACGTCCCACTGTGGCAGCCACGGTCCTGAAGGACCTCGGATACCTCGACTAGGAAGACACCTCAATGGCACTATCGCTGTACCACAGCGCCACCGGTAAGCAGGCGCCTCACTGCATCAACGTCGTCGGTCTCGGCAAAGCAGGTGCCCAGCTGATCGACGCATTCCTCCGCACGGGCGAGATCGAAGATCTCCTCGAAGACCCCCGCGCTCGGTTCACGGCGTTGGCCGTCGACATCGGTGACGGCGACATGCGCCAGATGCAGCAGTACGCCGCCTCCTTCCGCGAGCGCCTGGAAAGCCGCGGCATTCCTGCGGACAGGGCACAGATAAAGACGT
Organism: Rhodococcus sp. BUPNP1; assembly: GCF_002215235.1. Taxonomy (NCBI): domain Bacteria; kingdom Bacillati; phylum Actinomycetota; class Actinomycetes; order Mycobacteriales; family Nocardiaceae; genus Rhodococcus; species Rhodococcus sp. BUPNP1. The sequence goes on along the minus strand of NZ_NERM01000052.1, from coordinate 3,410 downwards.
TGAACCTGGAGGTCCCCACCGCCGAGGATCTGGTGTCCTCGGTCTCGCGGATCCCCGAATACCTCGGACGGGAGTTCCCCCGCTTCGAGTGGAGCGGTGCCGACTCATCCCCCACCGTCAACTGGATCGCGCCCGACACGGCCATGCCGAACCCGGACAAGCACTACGAAGCTCAGCTCGAGGTGCCCTCGACCGACGAACACGTATCCCGCTCGGTGGCCAAGGCGATCTACAACCGCGCCTACTACGAAGGCGACCGGCCTGCGTATCAGGCACTGCGCGAATTCGCCTCGAGCATCGACGACACAGGGCTGCCGTGCCTGGTCTTCGTGGCCTTCGGCGTCGGTGGTGGCACCGGAAGCGGCATCGTCGTCGACCTCGCCCGCCATCTGACCACCGGGGCACTGGGCCGTCGGGTGCCTGTCATCGGCGTCGGTTTCCTGCCGTGCTCCGGGGATCCGGAGTACCGGCGCGGCGCGTCGGTGTACACCACACTCAACGAGATCGACTGCATGCTCGACGAGTCGAAGAATGACAAGATCACCGCGATTTGGGGTGACATGTACAAGAACCCGTTCACCGGTGGGTTCTTGGCGCTGCCGCAGGAACAGTCCTGGGAGCGGCTGTTCCGCTACACCACCATCAAAAAGGGTGTGCGGCCCGAAATCCGCCGACAACAGGCACTGCACGTCACCAACAAGTTCGTCGACGACTCGTTCGCCCGCTATGTCGTCCATGACTACGGCCGAGAGATCTTCCGCGTCCTGCGTCCCGCCGGCTTCACCGGCGCCCCGCACGAGACGGTGAGCTTCGGGGCCCGCAACTTCACCATCTTCAACGTAGCCAAGCTCATGCATCCCGGCGTCGAAGTCGTGCCCGGCGAACCGATGAGCAAGTGGCGCAGCGCCATCAGCGACTGGGTGGGCTACCTGCCGAAGTGGATGGGCCTGAAGGACGGCTTCAAGACCGATCACATCGAGGCCCACACATACTCCGCCCGCGGCAAGTGGAACGGCACACTCCAGAAGCAGCTGGAAGACGTACTGTCCCAGTACCTGCTACCCGGCGAGGACGGCTATCTCTACACGACCGAGAGCGAGTTCTTCGACGCGCTGACCCTGTACACCAACGTCATCATCCCCGGGGTGGCGAAGACCGACCTGACCGCGTTCGATGAGGCGAAGAAGCTGTACGACACGACCCCGGAGCCCAACCGGGTCGCGTTGAGTTCCTCGCTTCTGGAGCTGGGAATCGTACTGTCGGAACCGTCCGAGCAGTTCGAGGGAACGATGGGCCAGGCCCTTCCCGGTGCCCCCGGTTGGAACACGCGCATCGCAGCATTGTCGTTCTACGGTAAGGACGTGCCCCGCACGGCCGTCGACCACACTCGTGAGGTGATGGCTGAGGTCGTTCCCACCGTCGTGCCGACGCCGTGACCTGACCATCAGATCACAGCAATCGTGTAGGAACATGCGTCGAGACGGAGTCGCTGCTGCCACAGCAGTACTCCGTCTCGACGCACCGGGCGCAAGAAACGACGAATCGGTGGCTACGGATTCTCACGCGCACTGGTCGACGATGTTCTCACAATGGATACGGAGGGTACGTGCTACCCACTATTCGATACGGGAATCGGTGGCGCAAGAGTCCGGGGATGCCCTGCGCGCAGAACGCGTAGCGATTCAGGTCATCCAGCACATGGTTTCACGTCCTGCCATTTTTCGGCATCGAGGGAAGGAATACGACCGGCGAGTATCGGCCCTGACCGAGCTGTTCACCGCTTCCTACGACAACTCCGCCACCTGCCATCTGCCCAGCTGGGAACAGCTTGCACAGCATCTCAACCACATGCCAGAGGGTTTGAAGATCGTACATATGGCTGTGGCCGTATGCGGAAAGACAGTCTCTGAAGCGGCCTCCGGAACAGAATTGACCAGTGCCGATATCCCCAATCTCCTGGCCGATCTCGAAGAATATCTGTCTTTCGGCCAGACCACTCCGGAAGGAAGTCACTAGAGCATCGCGTGCACCCACCCGACCCACTCAGCGTCTCGAGATGAACTCCCGCGCAGTCACTCCACTTTGACATTCGATACCGCACACACTTCGTTCGCCACCCGACGCGTCCGCACAGAACTCATCGAGGTGGTTGATGCCGGCATCACCGTCCGAACGTTTCGTACCGCCGATGCGCGGACAGCCGAGCTGGGCACGATCAGCATGCTCAACTCGATTGCCCGGTGACATCACGAGGGCAGCGAAGCGGCACAGGTTGCCGATGATCTCGTCGAGATGGCAGTGCGCATCGTTCAAGGCGACAACCTCGACCATCAACCACCCACAGGGAGGCATGTGCATCTCGAGTGTGCGTTTCGTAGGTTTGTAGCCTACGAGATGCACACTATTTGGAACGCTGGTGTCGTTGGTCGGATTCATATGGAACGGCGCCACCACTGAATCCGCCCCTACCGCACCGATGCCGGACCAGGGTGTTCAGTGCGCCAAGGCTGCAGACTGCCGGGTAGAAGGCCCTCGCCTGGCGGTGCGTGGTCCGCGCGGCCGAGGAGTCGGTGAGATGCCGAGAAGTTCGAGGACAGCTTGCTCGTCGGCCGGGAGCTGACCGTCGCGCCACTTGCGGACCTTGCGGTAGAGCCACTCCCCTACGGGCTCACCCTCGTCGGAGAGGTAGGTGCTCGGAATCTCTCCGGTACCGTGCTTTTCGCGGTAGGCAGCGATCTCGAGCAACATTCGGCGATGCTTGCTGTCGAAACCCGCGGGACGAGGGGCTTTCCAGTCGAATCCGATCGCGTCGAGCTCGGCCTCGCGATCTACGGGAAGGATACCGAGGGCACGGGCGATGCGGTGCCGGTCCGCCCAGCGTCCGAGGTGAAATCCATCCTCGGCCAAAACATGTGAATCCCTGTCGGTGTTGTTCGCATGCTTGTGGTAGCGACGTACCGCCGGCGACAAGGCGGCGGTGGGTCGAAGTCCTCGACGAGCGTGGGGAGCTGCGCAATCCGGCATTCGCATGGGTTCAGTATGCCCACCGAAACTGCCGCTCACACCCCTTGGCGGCAGGATGAGCGACCTGCCGAGCTTGTCTGCCGTTGACGTAGGCAACTCAACGCCACCGAGCGCCAAACCGCCCGCCCCTACACCCACACCCAGGCGCAGCCCCCAAGTCGACCACAGACCGGCGCTGCCAGCGTGTGGGCACCATCCGCACCCGCGTGGGCCATCGAGACCAGGCTCGCATCAAATAAACCACGCAAAGCCACGTCGATGTCAACGGCACCTGAATTTTGACCCCTTTCCGGCATCTGAAAATTGACCCCCCTGGGTCGGTGGTGGTGGTTAATCTTCGGCGGTTCGGCCGGTAGGAGTGCGGCCGAGATCTCGGCCCTTGAGCC
>NZ_NERM01000051.1:0-14194 GCF_002215235.1 Rhodococcus sp. BUPNP1 | reverse complement strand
AACGGCCTGCCCATACCGATTCCTCACAGATGCCCCTGTTCCGGACGGTCTCACCGTACGGCGGGCCACCCGGCCCGGCCAGCCAGACGAACATTGCGGGACACCCACCAAATTTCATATCAGGTACGAACGCGATCGAGTCGATCAATGCCCGCTACCGGCGGGCGATCCGCGCCCGTGGGCATTTCCCGACCGAGCAGGCCGCGCTGAAGTGTCTCTATCTCGCGACGCGGGCGCTGGACCCCACCGGTCGGGGTAGGGCACGATGGGCGATGAGGTGGAAGCCTGCTCTTAATGCCTTCGTGATCACTTTCGAAGGACGCATCAACTAACCGATGCCAGGTCGGATCCACCGTTTATCGGACACTCCCCAGCAGGCGTCTGCACCGTCGCGGTCGCTGGTCGGAGATGCCGATAGCCCTACACGGAGATCGGTCGCCCGTTGAGCAGTGTCCGTCGTAGTCGCCAGGTGCAATGCCGTTGGTCTCGACGATCCCAGCTGTGGCATCTGCATGCGGTCCGGTGCGTTGGCCTATCGGTGTTGTCTATGAATTGTCGGTGTCGGGGTCGAGTGTGAGGTGGTGGGTGATGATGTCGTGGGCAATGTGGGTGATCCTGCGGCGTTGGGTATATGCCATTGCTTGTAATCGGGCGAGGGCATCGGCGGCAGAGATCTGGAGTTGGATGGCGAGCATTCCTGCGGCGATGTGGACGTTGCCGCGGGGGAACAGTGCGGGATCCATCATGGGGGAAGAGGTGCGTGCGGGTCGAGTTCATCGACGAGGGTGGGGCCGAGGGCGGCGGCGTAGCCGGTGGCGATGCGGTAGTGCTCGGTTTCGAGGGGGCCGGGTCTGGTCCGGTAGAGCTCGAGGACGCCGATATTGGTGGCATTGCCCACCGCGAGGGGGAAGGCGAAGAGGGCGCGGACGCCCAGGTCGAGTACCTCGGGGGTGAACATCGGCCAGCGGGTGGCGGTGGGGTCTGCGAGGTCGGGGTGTATCTCGGGGACGGATGTGCGGTAGGCGGTCAGGCAGGGGCCTTCGCGCAGGGTGAATTGGAGTTCGTCGACCTGCTCAGCGATGGTATCGGTGGCGTAGACCAGGTCTCGGGTGGTGTCACTGGCGAAGATTGCCACGGCTGCGCCGTCGACGCCGGTCAGATCAGCGCATCGATCGCAGTGGGTGCGGGTTCGGGTCAGGTGAGTCCCGGTCTGTCTGTCGGACCGGGCCGGGTCCTGAGGGGCGCTCATGATCTCGACTTCCCCGAAGATTGAGGGATAAACATGTCAGTTGATACTGACGTGACCGGTTGTATCCTGTCTATGGCCTGCACCGACTCGCCGAGCGAGCATGGGGATCGGACTTGGCGGCATATCATCACCACCGCACGCAGCGCCGACCGGTCGACGCGGTCGAATCCCCCTGAGGTCCTGTGTGTCCCGGCGGCCGGGCAATTCGATCACCGAGACCGCTATCCGCAGCGAAGTCACGCGCAGGGGTCCGCTCGCGATGTGAACGGTGGCGCGTCGATGCTGTTCATCATCGGAGGGATCCGCTCGTTCAAGGCTTTCCGGGCGGAGATGGATCGCCCCGGCCTCGGATACCACTGCGGAGGGTGACGAACCGTGCATGTAGCCGGCCGCACTCGTTCCTGCAGAGGCGAAGGGTGGGAGCGCCGGGGGTGGCCCGGCAAGAGCAGCTCATCGGGTCACGGCTCGAATCGGTCGCGAGATAGAGGGTTGCATGCGAGCGGGTGATCTCACGGTGAATTACCTACTCGTCGGTAATAAATGGGCCGCAGGGATCGGGTGTCCGGTATGTGAACTGGGTTTTCTGGCTGATTGTCACGTGGTTCGTCGTATCGGTGACCTTTGTTGCTGTCTTCGGTCGTGTCAGCCGCGCCCGCGATCAACGTGAAATACCGCCACTTGACCAGGACAACGACGGTGAACGGTCGCGACACACGCCAACCGAGGCATGTAAGTGCAAGCGCGGAGCGCCGCTACAAGGTGCGCCCACCTCAGACGCCGCCGACCGAAATCGCCAATCGGCATCGCCCATCTCGACGATCCTCACGTTCTGGTGATCGAGGGCCATCCCGCGCTCCAGGGTTGTGCGGCCGTCCTGTACGAGGAGATTCGACCTGTAACTGCTGACAGGCATCCGGCCCGCCTTGACGCGCGACGCTGTGTTGTTTCCCGGCTGATAAGCCCGCGGGTGTACCAGCGAACCTGTCGACTGCGTTCACCTCTCCGACCACACGCAGCATCTCTCCCCGAGGGCTACGCCTAGTCGGCCGTGGCACGCGCCGGGACGCTCGTCGGCGGGCACTCGCAAGATGATCCAGGTATCGACTAGCTCGGCGAGGTCGAGACCGATGCCCCCGGCAGGGGACGGGCCAGACCCGGTCGACGACCGGACCGATCGTCACCAGTAGGTGCTGCGGACGACTCTGCGCGAGACGGCGACAACCGGTCGACGTCCGTTTCGGCTCGTAGCGTCGTGGGAACTCATTCAGATCAACACGCTGCCGTTCTTGTGGGGCGGCAGCCCTGTGAAGGAGGACCATGAAGGCTCTGACATGGCAGGGAAAACGCGCGGTGAGCGTGGAGAATGTCCCGGACCCGAAGATCCAGGAGCCTACGGACGCGATCGTGCGGATCACCTCGAGCGCCATCTGCGGTTCGGATCTGCACCTGTACGAAGTGCTCACTCCCTTCATGGACAAGGGCGACATCATCGGCCACGAGCCGATGGGCATCGTGGAGGAGGTGGGTTCGGCCGTCACCCACATCAAGGCAGGGGACCGGGTGGTGATCCCCTTCAACGTGTCCTGCGGCCACTGTTTGATGTGCACCCAGGGTCTGCAGTCCCAGTGCGAGATCACCCAGGTGCGCGAGTACAACAACAATGCCCAGTTCCTCGGGTACTCCCGCCTGTACGGCTCGGTGCCCGGCGGGCAGGCCGAGTACCTGCGTGTGCCGCACGCGGACTACGGGCCGATCAAGGTCCCGCAGATCGGGGAGGACGAACGCTACCTGTACCTTTCGGATGTGCTGCCGACCGCCTGGCAGGCGGTGCAGTACGCCGCGCCGCCGCAGGGTGGATCGCTGGCGGTGCTGGGCCTGGGACCGGTCGGGCAGATGTCTGCCCGGATCGGCCGCCATCTGGGCTACGAGGTGTTCGCGGTGGACCTGGTTCCCGAGCGTCGGACGATGGCCGAACGCCATGGCATCCATACCGTGGACTCCACGGGCGAGGTGGCCGAGCAGTTGAAGGATCTCACCGGCGGCCGTGGCCCGAATGCTGTGATCGATGCGGTCGGGATGGAAGCCCACAGTTCCCCCATCGCGTGGGCGACCCACCAGGTGGTGGGTGCGCTGCCGTCTCCGCTGGGGCGTAAGGCGATGGAGCTGGCCGGGGTGGATCGGCTCGATGCGCTGTATACCGCGATCGACGCCGTGCGGCGCGGCGGGACGATCTCGATCAGCGGGGTCTACGGCGGTATGAAGGATCCGCTGCCGATGATGACGATGTTCGACAAGCAGCTGCAGCTGCGTATGGGTCAGTGCAATGTGCGGCGGTGGACCGAGGATTTGCTGCCGCTGGTCGACGATCCCTCGGATCCGCTGGGCGTGCTCGATCTCAAGACGCACACCGCGCCGCTGGATGAGGCGCCGGCGATGTACGAGAAGTTCCAGAAGAAGGAAGACGGCTGCATCAAGGTGGTTCTCAAGCCGTAGCGAGCCGTAGCCCCGGCCGGGCGGCACGGCTTCGATCCCGTGGGATCGGGCTCGGACGGTCAAGCCTCGACCGTGGTCCGGTGGTCATGGGCGCAGTGCGCCATCCAGTGGTGTGCTTGTGGTGAAATGCGGACCGAACGGGCGGTACCGACGGTTCGCGAAGCGCGACAGTGAATCCCTGGCTCTGCCGTCGAATGTCGGTGCCGCGGGCTAGCGTCGAGTGTATCCACCCGGCGGAGGAGCAGCGATGAGCGCGGTCACCACGAATCAACCTCTCGGCACCCCCACCTGGATCGACCTGGGCATCCCGGATCTCGACCGGGCGATGGCTTTCTACGGGTCGGTCTTGGGTTGGGAGTTCGACATCGGTCCGGAGGAGTACGGCAGGTACACGATGTGTCTGCTCGGCGGCAAAAAGGTCGCCGCGCTGATGCCGAATCTGGACGAGAACGCGACGGAGTTCTGGTGGAACGTCTACCTGGCGACTGACGATGTCGATGCGACGGTCGCTCGGTCCGTCGCAGCGGGCGGTGCGCTGCTGACGGAGCCGATGGACATCGCCGACCAAGGTCGGATGGCGATAGTGCGGGATCCGTCCGGTGCGCAGTTCGGCCTGTGGCAGGGCCGGGCACATGTCGGCTGTGAGCTCGTGAACGAGCCGAACACGTTGTTACGCAACGACTTGGTGACCCCGAATCCCGGTCCGGCGCGGGAGTTCTACGCGGCGGTGTTCGACTTCACCCTGGACGGGAACGACGACCTGCCCGGCGTGGACTTCACCTTTCTGCGCAGACCGGATGGGCACGAGATCGGCGGCATCGTGGGTGACCCGTCCGCTGCGGCGTCCTCCTGGGGCACGCTCTTCCAGGTCGTCGATACCGACGCGGTGGTCGCCGCGGTCCGGGCCGGTGGGGGTAGCGCGGACGATCCGACGGATATGCCGTACGGGCGGACCGCGGAGGTCACCGATCCGTTCGGTGCGAAGTTCACGGTGGGTTCCCCGCTGCCGGGTGTACAGGGGTAGACGCTCGACGTCGGACTACCTGCCCATAAGTTGGACCGCTCCTGCGGTCGAAAACTCTTCGGCGCAACATACCTTGCCCATGTGGATGAGGCCGAACAAGGGCGGATGCGTGGCTCGCTTGTCGCGGTGCGGCACAGTGCGCGGCCTCAGTCTCGTCCGGTGAGGAGGAGCCGATCTTGTGTGCTCGTGCTGACAGATCCGATGAAGACGACTTCACATGAGGGGTGTTACGCCCGGGATGAACGTGACGATGTACCCGTCGTGAGCCGACGACTACGACCGGACGGAGACGACCGGTATTCGGACATTGATCATCCTCGTCCGCGGGATAGGAGTGCGCCAATAGGTGTTGCCGTTGATCTTTCTGTGTCCGGGTTCTTTCACGCGTTGCCAGATTCGGCCCCGTCGATGTCGGTTGATGCGGTACCCGCCAGTGCAGTTGTCGCGGAGTTCGTGGTGTTCGTCGAACGTTATCTGCAGTGGCTCGATCGTGTCGACGTAGCCGAGGCGGCAGTTCGGGAGGCGGTGCGGGCAACCGGCGGCCAGGTCTACGCCGGCCGAAGTGACGGCCGGCGCGAGTGCGTGTTCTACGACATCGACAGCGGCGAGTTTCTGGGACAGCAGATCTGTCACCAGGACGGCAGGACCACATCGTCGGCGCAGTTGAGGTCGGTCGACAGCCCGGACGACTGTCTCTATGCCGATGCGCCTGTTTACGACGTGTCCGATCCACGGGGATTTATGAGATGGATCGACTCGCACCTGTCCGCCGAAATCGATGCGATCTTGACGCGGTGATCACCCTCCGCTGGGCTGATGTAACCAACCTGCGGCGAGGGACGTCAGGCGGTGTGTACTGCGACCGGTGTGTACTGCGACCGCGGTCTCGCGCTCGAACGAGAGCAGACGAAGTGATCCCGCGGTACGCATCACCGATCCGTCGACTCGGTGGCGGCTGGGGCAGACCCCGATGCGGTGTACACCTCGGTCGTTGGCGGTATCACCGTCGGTCGGTTACCCGACGGGCCACCCGGGGGTACGGTGCGCCCGCCTCCATTCACGTTCCCATTCCTGCAACCGGTGATACTCGTTGTACCGATGCGTGCAGTACCAGAACCCGACCCCGCCGACCAACGCGGCTGCCCACACGGTCAGCGCCGTGAGCACGGCCGTAGTTGCGCTGTCTCTCCCGCTGTGGGGAGCATCGACCGGAACGCCGCTGCGGTCCACCCACAGGTTGATCGTCGCGCCGGGCTGCGCATCGACAGGACGGCTCAACCGACCGATCTGGGTATGCCCGTCCACATTCCACCGCACCCACCGGAGTTCGATCTGGTCAACGGCAGGCGGGAGCAACTGGTCGGGCTCCGGCGCTACGGCATCGACGGGGGCGGTGTCCAGGACGGTTGCTTCGACCTGGCGGTGGGTGCGGATGTCCTGCCGGGCCTGCTCGACCAGCGTGCCGTAGGTGACAGTGCCGACTGTGGCCGCCAAAGGCGCCATCATCACCACGAAGATGATCACCCCGAGAGCTACCGCCGACTCGAGCCGGTCGCGACGGCGCAACAGTGGGCTCCGGTGCCAGGGTGCGCGCCGCCACAATCTCACGGAGAACGACGGCCCGGTGGTCATCATCGGCTCGGTATCTCGCCGCGCCTCGGGGTCTTCTGTTCCAGGGCGCGGGTCTCGAGCTGCTCGAATTCGGCTGCGGTGATCGCCCCGGACTCGTGCAGTGCCTTCGCGTCGGCGATCTGATCGTCGGCGTATCCGCCGGTCACCTGCCGGATGTACTGGTCGGTGGCGTGCTGGGCGGCGAGTTGAGCCTCTCGGGCCCGGATGGCCATGTCCTGTCCACGCACGATCAGGTCGAGCAGTCGCTGCCGGGCGAGGCGTTCGCCCAGCTCAGGCAGATCCGGCGCCGGAATTCCTCGCAGGTCCGCAAAGCAGCCTGCAATCACCGCTTCGATCCGATACTTCGGGATGTGGCCCTCGAACTCGGCGGCAAGCCGAGCGGCGATCTCGTTGTCGGGTGTGGCGCGCACAGTGCTCATCTCGTGTTCTGCGTTCTCTGGTCGCCGAAATCGAGGAAGACGGTGTGACCGTGTTCGATCGCCCCGTCACCGGTCTCGGGGCGCGGATCAGCGCTGTTGGTCCGGGCCCGATGGCGGTGAATCGACTTGTTCGTGCCCGAATCGGTGTAACAACTCTGCCGGCTCCGCTGTGATCACTATCCTGCGAGGGGCGTCGCACAAGGTCCGCCGCTCGATCGGTCCCCCAGCATCGATGTCATCGACACGGTCAACTTCCCACACCGGGCGCTTATCGCCCTCTGTTGCCGAATTGTGCGCCTGCTCAGTCGGACACCGCAACATATTCGATAAATTTGCCTCTCCGATTCAGCGACGGCCCGGGGGCCTGAGCATGATTGAGGGGTACCGGACCACACGATGGTCTCGCCTGCTGCTGGCTGCGTCGCGGGCCCTGCCTTGCCCGGTCCATCCACCTGTCCGCCGGTGGCGGATGTCGTGACGCGGGGGCACTGACCTTCGTGTCTATCTCGGGGTCGCGGTGGTGAGCGTCGCCGACGGGATCATCCCGGCCCCACCGCAATCTGTCGCGTGCGATGTACCTGTCGCCGCTCGTGACTGTGACTCGACACCGGAATGCTGAAGATCTTGTTGCACAACGTATCGATCGTGGCAACGCACCGTATTCAGACGTTGCTCTGCCCGGACACGAGCCGCGGTTCGGGAGCGTGACTCGGTGTCGCATGTCCACGCCTCGCGCACGAGTTTCCTTCCACGCCAGCGCCGGGTGCAGTTCGGAAGCGGTGTCAGAGCAGTCCGGCCGCGGCTCCCGGCGCCGCGGGTGGAGCGTCGGGTTGACGCATCATCCGGAAGGAGTTGAGCAGGCCGAGCAGTCCGGCGAGGATGGGCACGAGCAGCGCGGCCTGCAGCGCGATAGGCCGGGCGTCTGTGTTGATGCGGATGATCTCGTCGCGGATCTCGGGTGGCTGATCGGTGAGCAGTGCCTCGAGTTGGGTATTGCTCATGACTTCGGCGTCCTCCTCGAGGACCTGTGCGATGTGTTGCTGGTCCTCGGGTGGCAGGACGGTGCTCGACTGCGTCATGGCGGTGAACGTGAGTGACAAGGTGGCCAGCATGACGGCCCCGGCGAAGGCCAGTCCGAACGACAGTCCGAACGACCCGGCCGCGGAATTGGTGCCCGCAGCCTCGCTGACCCGCTCTTCCGATATCGGGGCGAGGGTGTAGTTGTTCAGTTGCGAAACGAGCAGCCCCAGTCCGGCGCCGGCGACGACGAGCGGTGCCAGCAGCGCCCATCCGAAGTCCGCGCGGGGTACCAGCGGGAGGAGCACGGCGACGCCGACGGTGACGAGCACGAACCCCCACCGGATGATGACTGCGGGGCGGCGGTTACCCGCCTTGTTCCCTGCGAGCAGAGCGACGGTGAACATGCTCAGCGACAATGGTGCGAGTGAGAGACCGGCCTGCATGGCGTTGTACTCGAGCACCATCTGCAGGTAGATGGGCAGGGCGATCATGGTGCCGCCCAGCGCGATCTGCTGGAGCATCTGCCCGGTGACACCGAGCCGGAACACCTTCGACCGGAACAGGTCCGGGTCCAGCAGGGCGGGTTCGCCGCGCCGTGCGCGGCGGATCAGCCAGTACGTGAGAGCGGTGAGCGCGGCGGCGCCGGTGAGCAACAGTGCCGCGACCGCGTCGCCGCCCTCCTGCCACACCAGGATTCCCAGCACGATCCCACCCATGCCGACGACCGACAGCACGGCTCCGATCGGGTCCACGCCGCGTGGGCCGGTGTACGGCACGTCCCGGACGAGTCCGATGCCGGCCAGCACCACCGCGATGATCACTACTTCCAGGGCGAACCCGACTCGCCACGACAGGTAGGTGGTGACGAAGCCGCCGAGTAGTGGGCCGACGGCGGCGGCGATCGCGGCGGCCGCGCCGACGAGGGCGTAGACCTTCTTCTGCGCGGCGCCGTGGAAGTTGCCGTGTACCAGTGATTGCATGGCAGGCAGCAGCAGTGATGCGCCGATCCCGCCGACCACTGCCCACAGGAGGATCACCACGGTCAGTCCTTGCGCGAGGGTCATCGCCGCCGCGCCCGTGGCGTAGCCGAGCAGTCCCAGCACGTAGGCGCGTTTGCGGCCGATCAGGTCACCGACCTTGCTGCCGATCAGGATGAACGCCGCCGACACCAGTGCTTCGAGCGCGATGGCGGACTGCACACCGCTGACGGTGGTGTCGAGGTCGCGCACCACCGCCGAGATCGACACGTTCATCAGCGAGGTGTCGACGACAAGCACGAACATCGCCATCGCGAGAAGGATGGCGAGCACCCGATTCCGGCCGGAGAGCTGGCCTTCTTCGGCGGAAGAGATCCCGTCGGTCATGGCAGATCCACCACCTCACCGTTGTGCACCGGCGGCGATCCGGTCGGCCAACCTGTGCTGATCCGACGATAGGCCTGTCGAGCACCTCTCACACCGGGAAGTCGACGGCGCAGCACAGCGCACGGTAGATCGTGGCCGCACCTGCACTTGGACCTTCTGTCGCGTGCGGCCGCCGGCAACGCGCGGTCGGTCTGTAGGTCCGCTGCGGCATCGCACACGGTATGTCTGTCGATGTGCCCTCGACCAGGCAATCGGTGACGCGGGGTTCGCCGAGCACGTGATCTGATCTGCTGGACGCCCGAGTAGCACATACCGACTTCCTCACCGTCGGGCGCACAAGCGCGGTGCGTTATCCGGCGACCCTCGGCTGGATGCACATTTCAGCGATCTCGACCGCATACGTTGCACGTCCGGGAATGCGACGTGATCGCGAGAGTCGTGGCGACCACGGAGATCGGGACGGTCATCACGTAGTCCGCCGGGAGTGCCGATGCGGTGATCAGGGCGGTTCTTGTCACCGAAGTTGTCGGTGTTGGCGACGAACGCTCCGCCACCGGTACACGTGCTGCTCGACCGCGACGCGTGTCGGCCGACGGCACCGTCCGTGGACGATGAAGTGGTCAGGGTCCACCGAATACTCAGTTGGCCGGGGACGGGCGTTGTGATTGTCCGGCCCGATTGTTAGGTGGGGTTCCGGGATTCGGACAGTTACCGAGCCGAGGCTTGGCTCAGGATGATCGGTGTAGACAGTGCTTCCCCCGCACCGCGACGGTGTCCCGGTGAGGATGTAGCGACCTGGCTCCGGCGCATGATCTCGCTCGATCATCGGTCGTACTGGGGTGCTTCTGCGGCAACGACAACGGCGGCGTTTCGCCGCATCGCGCGCAGCACCCGAACCATCCAGGTGTGGCGCACCGTCCCCCCGGGGTGGTGCGGAGGGGAATGTCAGAGATTCCACAACCGCAGCAATGCGGCGCGCAGGCTCGGGGAGATGACACGGTGATCGTTGTGCAAGCGAGGGTTCGGGTGGCCGTGCTCGGCGAGGCTTCGCGCGGCGTCCGCTATTGGGATGGGGTCGAGGTCGGTGCGAACGCGTAGCCGGTAGGCCACCGCAGAGCGGGCGTGGGGGATGCGGTGCGGGCCGGTGGCGACGACGGCCGGCGGATGTAGCCGGGTGTCGTCGTCGCTGATGCGGAGGATGACGTCGCCGGGTTGCAGGCGGGTGCGGTGGTCGGGGCCGGGAGTGCTCTGGCGTATCCATGTGGTGTGGTAGCGCGGGTCCGGCCGGTTCCCACTGGAGCAGGTCGCGGCCCATAATGTTTCGTCGTCATCGGTGGGGGTGTAGTCGCTGAGGTGCCGCAGGAACATCCGGCGCACGGGGGTAGGAAGAAAATCGTGACCGGTGCGGGTGCGGCTGCCGATCCCTACCAGGGGCACCACTCGTCCGAGCTGCCAGATCGCGGTGGCACTGTCGAGGAACACCTCGTCGACCACGACGGTGTCGGCGAGATCGTCGAGGAAGGTGTGTGCGGCGCCGATGGCGTCGGGGTCATCGGTGATCAGTGCGGTTTCGTCGGCCACGGTGGAGCTGATCGAGGCGCTGGCCGGACCGACGATCACCCGGTTGCCGGTGATGATCAGGCCGGTGTGCAGGTTCGGAGTCGACAGCACGCGCACTCCGGCGTTGAGGAAGTGGGCGAGGGCGGTGGGGGAGGTGGCGTGCGCGCGGACGGCGGGGCGGGCGGCGTTGACGATGAGTTGGTCCCCGGCGCGCAGAGGTAGCAGATCGGGGGCGGTGTGGTCGAGGTAGGCGATGGCGACACGGTGGGGACCGGGGCCGCGGCCGCGGAGGGCGGCGGTGATGTGCGGCCAGGGGTGGGGTGCGTGCAGGGTCGTACCCATGGTCGGCACGGTAGCGAAGGATGACGCGATGCACGGGTAGATGACGAGCACCGTGTGTCCTGGCGGTGCGGGGTCGAGTTCTGCGGGTGCGACGTTACTGCCGGATCGGTGTGTTGTTTCGGGGGCGAGGGGCTGCGTCGGAGGATTCGTTCGTGCGGATGACAAGGCTTCTATGACGGTGGTGGCGGTTGCGACACTGAGGTGCCGCAGTGCCCTGATAGGGAGCAGGGGGCTCGTATAGGGCACTGCGGCCCCTCGTTTTGCCCTGCGGCGTCGGCGTAGCGGGAAGGACCTGAGTGATGGTCTGCATAAGGAACGGTGAAGGTCCGTCACCGATCTCCGGCTGACGTGTGGTGGGCAGTGAAGATAGATATGTTGGGGTGGCGGTCGTGCTCGTTCCCCCCTGCCGAGTACGACCGTTCTCTCTTGTTCGACGGTCTGGGTTGCCGCCCGGGGGGCGGTCTGTGGCATACAGGTCTATCCGCCCGGTCGCCGCAGTCCGGGCGGTGAAGTGCTCGTCTCGTCCATCGCTCTTATCGTTACTGGACGGGGTGCGATCGCCGGTGGAGTGGGTGTGTTCGGTGGCGATGCGGCTCGTTGTGGTGGGGGTACTCGAGGTGCTGCCGAAGAGGAATCGAAACCAGATCTGGGCTGCGATCGATGTGCTGGAATGCTGCGTGACTGTGGATTCGGATCCGAGCCGAGCCGGAGCCCTGGGTGAACTTCGGCTCCGTCCGCAATCAGGGGCATTCTCATCGCCGCCGACCTCGCTCCGGTCGAGCCAGGCGACGAGTTTGAGCGCTGTATATCCAGGCACGGTCGGGATCCGGATGGCTCCGGCGGTAGGGCACTGCTGCGCGAGATCTCGCAGATCCGTGAGGCGATCCGTGCCCTCCGGGAGGGCGTCCAGGAGCGTGCCGAGCTGATGTCAGCTCGTGAATCGGGGACATCGGGGACTTTATGGGAAAGTATGGGAAAAAGTCCATATCTCTCTATACTGTTCCATATGGATCTGGAACTGAACCCCTTCAAGCCCGGGTCTGGGTTGCGGCCTCCCGCGCTGGAAGGTCGGGACAAACAGATCGGGGCGTTCGACTTGCTCGTCGCGCGAAGCAAACGATGCAACTACGACCGGGGCATGGTCCTGTCCGGCCTGCGTGGAGTCGGTAAGACGACCTTGTTGAACACTCTCGCCGAACACGCCGACCGGGAGGGTTGGCTGACTATCGGCATCGAAGCACGACCCAACGCTGCCGGTACCGCCGCTGTGCGCGCCAAACTGGGCCAGGAACTGACTGTCGGCTTGCGCCGATACAGCCGCAAGCACAAGATCCAGAAGCTCATCGATCCCCTGATCGAGCTGGCCCGCGGATTCTCCGTCGAAATCGGCCTCGGGCCGGCCACCGTCAATGTCGGCACCTCTCAACCCGCGGCTTCGAGCGGCGACATCGACCTCGACATCGAGGAACTCGTCGAAGCGATCACCGCCGCGCTCAAACCTCGGGGCAGCGCCTTCGGCCTGTTCATCGACGAAATGCAGGACCTCGACGCGGACCTGCTCTCGGCGCTGTTGACCGTCCAACACCGGGCCAGCCAACGCGAATGGCCGTTTTTCCTCATCGGTGCCGGCCTTCCCAACCTGCCTGCCATCCTGGCCGAGAACCGCTCCTACGCCGAACGTCAGTTCCTCTACAGCACAGTCGGTCCCCTCGACAGAGACGCCGCCGCCGATGCGCTGAGGATTCCCGTTCGTCAACACGGAGGTGACTTCACCGACGACGCGCTCGAAGTGCTCGTCACCGCCAGCGGCGGCTACCCGTACTTCCTGCAGGAGTATGGCAAGGCCATCTGGAACCTCGCACCGGAGGCACCGTTTCAGACAGAAGATGCAGAACTTGCCGTCGAGGTCGGGCGGCGCCACCTCGATGAAGGTTTCTTTCCTTCCCGGTGGAATCGGGCTACGGACAGGGAACGCCGCTATCTGACGGCCATCGCCGCCACCGGTGAAGATGCACCGCGGTCGGGCAAGGTGGCCGAACTGATGGGGGTGACCACCAGCGGTGTCAGCGACGTCCGCGAATCCGCGATCAAGAAGGGCCTGATCTGGGCGCCCGAGCACGGCAGGATCGCGTTCACCGTGCCCGGCATGGCGGATTTCATCCGGCGCCAACCCACTGCCTGACCCGTGCACCCGGCTGCAGAACTGGGACACCCGCCGTTGTTCGTTGTGAAAGTTGCGTCATCACAACAGCACAGCGAACGGCAGGAGCAGTCATCAAGCGCACGACCGTCAGCGGGGGACGAACGAGACGCCGTCACCCGCGTGAGCGGCCGGGTCACCAACTGCAAGCCTGGAAACGTCACGCCGATAATGGAACGCGCCCACGGCCGGGAACGTCGAGCAGTACATCGGCGACTCGAAGATCGACTCGCGGTACGAGAGCGCCATGGTCATCCAGGCGCAGGACTTGTTGCGGAAGATCGCCTGCGATCGCGGTGTGGCACGCATCCACGCCGCCGGCGAGGTCAGGAAGTTCGTCGACTCGGATTCAGCCGACGGGCGTCGCAAGCCCGAGCATGTCCTGCGGGCCATCGTGTTCGAGGACGCAACGTTGCGGTCATCGCGTGCGCCGTGGGGCCATGTCCATCCGCGAGTGGTGCCGTTGTGGTTCAGAGCTTGGGCGATGTCGATACCGACCATCGTGCACAGTACGGGGACGCGTTCGATGAGTTGCGCGGCTGCTCGCTGGAGAGTTCGGGGGCGGATCGTGGTCGATGTCGAGTTCTGTTCGCCTGCACGTGTGCGCGCTCGGTGATCTTTCCTGATGGACAGAGACCTTGATAAAGAAGCACTAGGGGATTGGGGTACAGAACTGGGTGAGCGGTGTGGGGTTGGTGAATCAGCACAGGCACCAGGGATTCCGGTCGTTGGGAAGAAGAGTGGTCGGCGTCGCGGTCGTCGACTGTCGACGGCACGTGAAAACTGACCACGGTATGGCATCTCAATTTTGACCCCCTGACCACCGATCCTGGCTGAAGTCGAGTCAGGAGGGACGAAGGGATGTTGTCCGTGGAAGATTGGGCCGAAATT
>NZ_NERM01000050.1:0-14605 GCF_002215235.1 Rhodococcus sp. BUPNP1 | reverse complement strand
GTAGATCCCCACCCCACCCGTTCACCGCCCGAAGGAGACGACCGGTCATGCCGTTGCACCCCGAGATCGCCCGGATCCTCGCCGACCTGCCCGCCCCGCCGCCCGGACCGCTCGATCCGGCCGCGATGCGCGCCGGGGAGCAGGCGCAGGTTCCGCCGCTCGAGGAGCGACTGCCCCTGCACGACGTCCGCGACACGATCGCGGCGACCCCGGCAGGGCAGGTGCCGGTGCGGATCTACACCCCGACCGACACCGACACCTGTGGCCTGGTCGTCTACTTCCACGGCGGCGCGTTCTTCCTCGGCAGCCTCGACACCCACGACCACGTCGCCCGGCAGCTCGCGAAGACCACCGGCTGCACGGTGATCTCCGTCGGCTACCGCCGCGCCCCCGAAGCGCAGTTCCCCGCCGGTCTCGACGACTGCTACGGCGTCGTGCGCTGGGCCGCCGAGCACGGTACCGAACTCGGTTGGGACGGAAAGATTCTCGCGGTGGCGGGGGACAGCTCCGGCGCCACCTTCGTCGCCGCGGTCACCGGCCTCGCCCACGACGACGGGTTCGACCGCATCACCCACCAGGTGCTGTACTACCCGTCCCTCGACCTGGACTTCGACGAGGACCGCTATCCGTCGATGCGGGAGAACGCCGTCGGCTACGGCCTCGAAACCGCCGGACTGAAACCGTTCAATGCCTTCTACCTCGACAGCGGCGCCGACCCCGCCGACCCGCGCGTCTCACCGATCAAGCGGCAGGACCTGTCGGGGCTGCCGGCGGCGCTGGTCGTCACCGCCGAGTTCGACCCGATGCGCGACGAAGGCGAACTCTACGCCCGGCGGCTCGAGGAGACCGGGGTGCCGGTGACGCTGCGCCGCTACGCCGGTGCCAACCACGGCTTCGTGCAGAACTTCTCGTGGATCCCCGAATACGCGCAGGTCTTCGACGAGACCGCCGCCTTCCTGCAGGGCACCGCGCATGAGTGAGGCGGCGATCCACCCGATCGTCTCCCCCTGGGGACGGTTCGGGCTCTACACCTTCTTCATCGACGCCGACGAGCCCGCGATCGTCGACACGGGCATCGCGTCGTCCCCGGCCGAGGGCATGGCCCCCGCGCTCGCCACGCTCGGCCGGCGGCTCGAGGACGTGCGGTGGATCCTGCTCACCCACGGGCACATCGACCACATCGGCGGCGCCCACGCCCTGTGGGAGGCCACCGGCCGCACAGCGCAGGTGGTCATCCACGAGGCCGACGCCCCGCTGCTGCGCTCCCGGCAGGCACACGTCGACGACTACCTCACCGGCCGCGGCCGGTACCTGAACGACCCCGACGGGGCCGCGAAGGTCACCGCCGCCGCCGAGGCCGTCATCTCCGGGGAGATGGAACCGACCACGCTCGTACGCGGCGGCGAAACCATCTCCCTCGGCGGAGGAGTTGAGATCTCCGTGCACTCGATCCCCGGGCACACCCCGGGCTCGGTCGCCTACGTCGTCGAAGGGCAGAACAGCGTGTTCGTCGGCGACGCCGTCCAGGTACACGGCGCCGCCAACGGATTCCCCGGCTACACCGACCCCGACGCTTACCGCGACAGCCTCGCCTACCTGCGCGAGACGATCCGCCCCGAGACGCTCTATCTCGGGCATCCCTACCGCCGCGCCGACGGCACCCCCTACGGCGTCGAACTCGACCGCGACCAGGCCGCCGAAGCCCTCCGCGAGAGCGTTGACATCGAAGGGGGAGTGCGCGGCGCCGCGCACCGCTGCCTGTGCCACGGACTGCTCGACACCGACTCGGCGTACTCGCCGTTCGCTCCGGTCGCCGACGACCTCGGTTACACCGGCGATCCCACCCTCGAGCCGTCCCCGTTCTTCACCACACTGCACGGCTACCGCACCCAGTTCTCGCACCAGCCCCGACACGAAGAGGAGTCGTAGGTTCTCATGGCCGAGTTCGAAACGTTCGACGCAGGCGGACAGACCATCCACATCCGCAAGCACCTGCGGGTCCCCATGCGCGACGGCGTCGAGCTGGCCGCCGACGCCTACCACGGGGTCGACGACAAGCCCCGCCCCGCGCTGGTCGCGCTGAGCCCCTACGGCAAGGAACTCCAGGCACTCGCCCTGACCACCCCGCCGCAGCGTCGCCCCAGCCCCATGTGGGACGGCTGCATCGAGGCCGGCGACATCGCCCGCGTCGTCGCCGAGGACTACGTCCACGTCATCGGCGACATCCGCGGCTCCGGCGACTCCGACGGCGAGCACATCGGCAACTACAACGCCGGCGGGGTCTCCCTCGGGCAGGACGCCTACGACTTCATCGAATGGGTCGCCGCGCAGCCGTGGTGCGACGGCAACGTCGGCATGATCGGCATCTCCTACTTCGGGTCCATGCAGGTCCTCGCCGCCGCCGAACGACCCCCGCACCTGAAGGCCATCTTCGTCTCCGGCGGCCACTACGACTTCTACGAGACCACCTACCACGGCGGCATCATGTGGTTCATGCCCCGCGCCGCCCGCGAGGGTCGCGGCGGTGACTCCGGCTGGGCGTTCACCGACCGGGTCAAGTCCCGCATGCTCGAGACCTACACCCCCGACGAGATCCGGGCGCGCGTCGCCCAGCGGCTCGCCGACCCGGATGTCGCGGCCTGGCCGAATCTCGTGCACGTGCTGCACTACCCGAAGCACCACGAGGCGTGGTTCGACATCATCACCAACGAACTCGACGGCGACTGGTACGAGGAACGCAACCCGATCAATCTCGCCCGGAACATCGACATCCCCGTCTATCTGCAGATCGACCAGGGCCGCGGCTGGACGATGGACGGCACCATCGAACTGTTCCACGCCCTGCAGGGACCGAAGAAGCTCGACATCGGCCCCTACCCGCCCATGCAGTCGCGGCCCTTCATCGAAGAGCACGACACGATGTTCCGCTGGTACGACTACTGGATCAAGGGCATCGACAACGGCATCATGGACGAATCCGCCGTGAACGTCTTCGTCGAAGGCTCCCGGCAGCGGGTCACCGCCGACCAGTGGCCGCCCAAGGACGTCGAGCACCGGGCGCTGTATCTGCGGCCGCGCGGCAAGCTGTCCACCGAACCCGAACCGATGGGCACGCAGTACGCCGCCCCGGACGGCTTCTACCAGGCGCCGCTCACGGTCACCGACAAGGTCGAGATCCTGCGCTGGGAAACGCCGGTGTTCGCCGAACCCACCGAGATGATCGGCACCGGCGCCGCGCACCTCTTCGCCGAGATCGACCAGCCCGACACCAACTTCATCCTCCGCATGTGGGACTACGCCCCGAACGGCAAGCGGCAGCTGATCACCACCGGCTACCTCAAGGCCTCCCACCGCGAACTCGACGAGCGCACCACCGAGGGCGACCCCTACCATCCGCACACCCGCGCCGTGCCGGTCGAACCCGGCACCATCGAGGAATACGTGCTGCGGCTGTATCCGTTCGCCAACACCTTCATGCCGGGCCACAAGCTCGTCGTGGAACTGTCGAACAACGAACCGCTCGCCGACGAACACAACGCACTGCTGCCGCCGGACGCCTTCCACCTGCCCGTCGGCCGCCCGGTGACCCACAAGATCTACCGGGACGCCGCGCACCCCTCGCGGCTGGTGCTGCCGTTCACCACGAGCGCGGCGACGAACTGATCTCGTCGTATCCGCTCACCGGGCCCGGATCTCTCAGCCGAGCCCGGTGAGCGCCGCCGGCGCCCATCCCGGCCAGCGCACCGCACCCACCGGCACCCCGCCGGCGAACCGCGCCACCACCACCGGGGTCCCGGACGCCGTGTCGTACACCGACGCCTGATCGGCGCGGCCGATCGCTTCGGCCACCAGCGGCCACAACCGTCGATAACGCGCCCGGATCTTGTCCTCGGGCACCGCATGCCCACCGGAGGCCACCCGGTGCTGCACACGCAGCACCGACATCGCCTCGGGCACCAGCATCACGTGCAGCACCACCCTGAAGCCCGCCTCGTGTGCCCGGTCGATCAGCTCCAGCTTCGACGGATGCGAGAACACCGTCTCCGCGATGAACGACCGGCCCTGCCGCAGCAACCGATCCCGCGCCGCCGCGGCGAGTTGCGCCGCCTCGTACGACATCTCCTCGGCACGGTCGGGCCAGCGTTGCCGCGCGATCACATCCGCGTTGACGAACACGCTGCGCGGCAGCAGGGGAGCGAGAGACAACTCGACGAACGTCGACTTACCGGAACCGTTGGGACCGACGATCAGATCCAGACGCCTCATGCGTCGTCGAGCACCCGGCGACTACCGTCGGGACGCTGCTCGACCAACCGGCCCTCGTCGTCGAGCACCACCGTGGTGACCCCACGCGCGGCGAGCACCTCGGCGTAATCGGTGCGGGCCAGCCCGTCCGCCAGGCGCGCATCGATCTCCGCGTCGAACAGGCGTCCCTCCGCGGCGGTGAGTTCGCTCAGCTCCCGTGTCCCGGCCAGCGCCTCGTGCACCCGGTGCAGGGAGGCGGTTTCATGGGCGGTCATCGCGCGGCCGATACGGGCCCAGTATTCGAGTTGCTGACGTCCGGTGCGGTTCTGGCGGCCGCCCTCCGCGATGGCGCTGTCGACGAGTTCGGCGTCGAAGCGGGTGACCTTGTCGGTGGACGACGTCATGACGACCTCCTGATGTTGCAGTCTGCTACAAGCGTAGCTCTCTGCAACACGACACGCACCCCCGCACCATTCCGCCGTCACCCGGTTCGTGACCTGGCGGTCCGCACTGCCACCCGGATCGACACCCGATCGAACCCGAGCCGACGCCGAGGAACCGACCACGCGACCTACCGTGAGCGAGTACTCCCATCGCCAGGAGGTGCGTGATGACCACGGAGATACACGAACCCGACCAAGCACGACTCGAACAGACTCTCGGACAACTCGTCGTCGACATGGGCGCGGCCATGAACGGTGCCCTGGTCCTGATCGGTGTCGATCTGGGCCTGTGGCGAGCCCTCGACGAATCCGGCCCGACCACCAGTGAACAACTCGCGGCCCGCACCGGCCTCCGCGAACGCTATCTACGCGAATGGCTGTCAGCACAGGTAGCGAGCGGATATCTGACCTACGAGCCGGACAACGACACCTTCACACTGTCCCCGGAACACGCCATGGCGCTCGCTCGCGAGGACAGTCCGGTCTACCTCGCCGGCGGCCTCCACCTGATCAGTTCGGTCTACAAGGACCGGCTGCGCATCACCGAACGCATCCGCAACGGAGAGGGTTTCGGCTGGCACGAACACGATCCCGAACTGTTCGTCGGCACCGAACAGTTCTTCCGCCCCGGCTACCGCGCCAACCTCGTCGACGTGTGGCTGCCCACCCTCGACGGGGTCGTCGACAAACTGCGTGCCGGCGCCACCGTCGCCGACATCGGCTGCGGCCACGGGGTCTCCACCACCCTGCTCGCGCAGGCGTTCCCGCAATCCACCATCCGCGGCTTCGACTATCACGACGGATCCATCGCACGAGCCCGCGAACTGGCCGCGGAGGAGGGCGTCGACAACGCCACCTTCGAGGTCGCCTCGGCCGTGGATTTTCCCGGATCCGACTACGACCTGATCTGCTATTTCGACTGCCTGCACGACATGGGCGATCCCGTCGGCGCACTGCGGTACGCGCGCGGCGCGCTCGCCGACGACGGCACGGTGATGCTCGTCGAACCGTTCGCCCGCGACAGCCTGCCCGAGAACCTCAACCCCGTCGGCCGGATGTACTACGCCGCGTCCACGGTGCTGTGCACCCCGTCGTCGCTCGACCAACCGGTCGCGCTCGGGCTCGGCGCCCAGGCAGGGGAGCGACGGCTCGCCGATGTCGCGGCCGAAGCCGGATTCGGCACCTTCCGCCGCGCCACCGAAACACCCTTCAACCTCGTCCTCGAAGCACGCCCCTGAAATCGTCTCCGGGACACCGGATCGGCACCATCGGCGACCCCGGCGGCGCCGATGGGCCACGATCGGAGGATGGACCGCGTCAGCCGACTCTCGCTCGCCCTCGACCGTCAGGACGGGCGGTGCCTGTGGTGCGGACGGGAGTTCGGGCGGCTGATCACCCCGACCACCGATCATCTGGTGCCGCGACTGAAGGGCGGGCCGAGCATCACCGCCAACGAGGTCGCCGCGTGCCGACGCTGCAACGCCGACCGCGGACATGTCGCGCCGGTCGAATGGCTCGACCGGTGCCGGCAGCGCGAGGGCTGGACACCCGACGAGGAGCTGCTGACGCGACTGCTCGAGGAGCTCGCCGCCGAACTCGTCCGGGTCGGTGGTCATCGCCGTGCCCGGGATTATCTGTCCGCGCAGTTGCGGCGGTTGCGGCGACCGTCATAATGCACGGGGAGCCCAGGATGAATACGTCACTGTGACGTTTCTGGGTTTGTCGTCCGAGGTGGAGGAGGGGAGTCCGCACCCTCGACCCGGCGGGACGCGACCCGCAGACAGGTCAGGACGAGCACGGCGACCCCGACGGCCACCGCGGACGCGACAGGCGAGTAGATCCCGCTCGCCGCCAGGAGCGTCCACGCCACATTGGACGAGGCGTGACCGACCACCGCGATGATCGGCGCGCCGCCGCCGGCGACCGTCATCTGCACCAGCAGCATCCGGAAGACGACAGTGAACGCGAGTTGGCCGAGCAGCATCGCCGACCCGTAACCGGCCTGCACGTGAGGAATCAGATGCCACAGCGCCCAGATCACGCCGATCACCGCGCCGGTGGACAGCACACCGCGGGTACGCAACAGCGCCGGCATCAACACCGCCGTCCACCCGAGTTCCTCGCACACCGCCGCGACGAAATACGCACCGGTGACCGCCACGAGGGAGACCGAGATGCCGGACGGACCGGTACCGGCGACCGCGATGGATGCGACCAGCACCAGCACAGATGGTACAACCAGTGCGACGATCAGCCACAGCGCGCGCGGCGGCGTGCGCATACGTTGCCCGGCCGCGTCACGTCCGCCGCCGGCGGCGAGGGCCGCAAGTGCCGGGCAGACGAACATCAACGCGCTGATCGGCAGGCGCGCACCGGCGAGGTCGAGTTCACCGTCGGTGAGTGCGCCCCAGAGGTAGAACGGGACGGTGGTGATCGCGAAGACCACCCAGAAACGCAGGAGCCGTGGTTGCGTCACGGTCGACCTTCCCGGATCGCGTTGTCACTGCCGCGCCGATGATATCGACGCAGATACGTGTCCGCAGCGGCACCCGCGGACCACCTGAAAACGTCACTGTGACGTTTTCACGACGGCTGGGCGGACGAGCAGGGGACGAGGGCGGCGGGCCCGGAAGGTCGTCTCGGGCGTCCGAGGCAGCGAACCGACACCAGGCGGCGGTCCGGGCCGGCCACAGGCCGAGGGCCGGGCCGACGCGGATCGGGCGGCGCGGATCGGGCACGACGAATGCGCGGCAAGCTCGAGCGTCGGGAGCGCGTCATGCGGCGCGGAGGGAACAACGCGCGCCGGACGACACGGCGCACGACGCGATGCAGTGCGTGCGACGATGCCCGCGAATCTGCGGATCGGGACGCCGGTCGGCAGCATCGGGATTATCAGCGCCGAACCCCAGGTCACGGCAGGTATCGAAATTGCCGATAATCTACATTATGTTAACTAGAGTGGAATCGGACCTCCTCCGGGTAGGTGCGGCAGGGCGTCCCGACACATTCGGAGATCCCTGGTTCGACCCGAATCGATGCGATGGGCCCCACCCGTCACCCGGCCCCTGACCCGAGTCCGGTTCGCCTCCGGACCGAACTCTGCCGCCGTACCGCGACCGGCCCGCCGGCGCCCGCACCGGATCGAGCCGCCGATCCGCTCGACGCGCGTTCGGCTGCTCATGCATCGGTGCCATGCTGCAGCGACGCGCACACTGCAACGACTCACGGTTCGCCGATGCGGCGTTGCGGCAGCGCCGTGTCGTCGTCGCGTGCGTGTTGCGCGCAGCAGATCGCGCGGACGATGCGGATGCTGGTGGTGCGAGATCATCCCGTCCCCCGGGGTGCCGCGACCACCGCTCGCCCCTTCTCGCCTTTTCCACATTTGATGGATAATCACCGTTATCCATGAATCGTGTTGGTGCACAACAGATTTCACGCGCCAAGCGGTGAACGGTTCCATTGTGCCCCGCGCATGTCCCCTGCACAGCCGATCCGGTCCCGATCTCTTCGGACCTCGAGGGCGAGCCCGATCTCCGCACCGCATCCCCACGACACCAGCGCATGCCTTCCACCCCACTATCTGCCCTTGGGACGGCACAATTCCGGGGTGCTTCTCCCCTGCCCGACCGTCTCGTCAGCCGTGATGGCGCCGGTACGCGGCCACCGCTCCCGGATGCAGCGGGACATCGGCGGTGACGATCAGCGACTGCCGGTCGAGGAACTGACTGCCGGTGGCCTGGGCCGGCACGAGTTCGGAGGCGCGGTCGACGAGCAGATCCACCAGTGCGGCGGCCGCCTCGTCCGACACCGAGGCGCCGGCGAGCAGCAGGTTGCCCAAGCCGATGGTGGCGACGGCGTCCGGCTGCCCGTACGTGCCGGGCTGGATGAGCACCGGTTCGTAACGCGGACCGAATCGCGCCCGCAGCGGTTCGAGGAGCACGGACAGATCGATCAGCCGCAGCGGCACACCCAGATTCGCAAACGACGGGGTAGGAACACCACCCGCCCACAGGACGGCGTCGATCTCGCCGTCCACCACTGCGCGACCGGCGTCGGCCATCGACAGGTGCACCCGGGTGACGGCTCCCGGCTCGGCGAGCCCGGCGACGTCGAGGATGCGTTCGCCGGTGAATTCGGCACCCGATCCGGGAGCTCCGAGGCTGATCCGTGCGCCCCGCAACTGGGCGATCTCCCGGATCGGTGAGTCTGCACGCACGGCCAACTGCATGTAGTTCTCGTAGACCCGCCCGATCGCCGTGAACTGCGCGCCCTCGTCGTGGGCCCGCACCGCGACGTCGGTGAGGGTCAGCGCCAGCTCCGCATCCCCCGCCGTCAGCGCGGCGAGATTGGTGACCGACCCCGGGGTGCGTTCCGGCACGACCGTAATGGGAAGACCCGCTCGCTCGGCGGCGGCCGCGGTGAGTTCCGCGAACTCCCAGAAGAACCCACCCTCCTCCCCTGCCGCCAGGATCAGTTCCTCACGCTCTCCGGTGCGCGTGCAGCCGGCGACGGCTCCACCCACCGCCAGCAGCGCAAAGGACCGCAGGAGATCGCGGCGGGTGATCATGATGCCTCCGCGCGGGAGTCGGCGGGCAGTGTCAGGATGACGACGAGTCCGTGCGGATCTGCGGCGACGAGATCGACGGTGCCGCCGCCGCTCTCGACGAGCGCGACCGCGATGGACAGCCCCAGGCCGGTACCGGGCCCGTCGGCTCCGGACCCGCGGAAGAACCGGGAGGTGAGGGCGCCGAGCTCGTCGGGTGCGACTCCGGCACCGTCGTCCTCGACGCGGATCCGGAGGATCCCGCCGTGGTGTCGGGTGGTGATGCGGACCCCGGTGGCCGCGCGTGCGTACTTGCTCGCGTTGCTGAGCAGCACATCGAGCACCTGCGCGAGATGGTCGGCGGAGAAGCAGGCGTACAGGCGCTGCGCAGACGGTTCGTCTACGGTGACGGTCATGCCGGCCTCGGCGAGGGCCTCGGACCAGGCATCGACGCGGTCGGCGACGACGGCGCCGACATCGCACCCGTCGTGTCCTTCGGTGCCCGCTGTGTCGGTGGGTGCTTCGGCGGTCGCGAGGGCGAGCAGGCCGTCGAGGATGCCGCCGAGCCGGTCGACTTCGACGGCCGTGCGCCGATAGGTCTCCGTGCCGGCGGCGGCGACGTGCGGTTCGAGGGAGTCGAGCCGGATGTGCAGGGCGGCGAGCGGGTTCCGGAGTTGGTGCGCGGTGTCGGCGATGAGCTGTTTCTGAGCGCGGGTGGACGTGCGGACGGCTTCGGACATGGTGTCGAAGGCCTGCGTGAGTTCCCGGACCTCCGGTGGGCCGTGGTAGCGGACCGAGACGGTGGTGTCGCCGGTGCGGAAGCGTGGGTGCAGCGCCGGGACGCTGTCGGTGAGCGCCGCGACCCGCGCGGTGAGTGCGGTGAGCGGGCGGACCGTCCACCGCGACAGGGCGGTCGCGAGGATGGTGACGAGCACGAGGGCCGCTGCCGCACCGGTCACGATGAGCAGCCACGAGGTGCGGATGTCGTGGCGGGCGGCGTCGGTGGACACCTCGATGACGACGGCTCCTTCGACCTGGGCGCCGGTGCCCACCGGCACGGCGAGCAGTACCCGCTGCGGGGACCACGGGGTCAGCGGACCCCCGATTCCCTGTTTCTGGTTGCGCAGACCGGCGGTGATCGCCTCCGGCACACCGGGATCGGTCGGGGTCAGGCCCGCGCTCGCGCGGGGTGCGCCGCGCGCGTCGACGATGAGCACGCCCTCGTCGTAGAGGCGGTGGTAGCGGGTCACTTCCTCGTCGAGCAGGGCGGTGCTGCCGGGGGCGCGCATCTGGACGGCGAGGGTGGCGAAGTGGTGGGCGTCGGCTTCCCGGTTCGCTCCCAGGACGGCGGTGCGGCCGGCGCTGGTGGCGAGGGCGAGCGGTACGGCGAAGGCGACGACGGCGATGGTCGCGAAGACGAGCAGCACCGCCAGGACCCGCCGGCGCATGTCAGCCGCCCCACCGGTAGCCGTAGCCGCGGATGGTGGAGATGAGGCCGGGTCGGGCGAGTTTCGCGCGCAGCCCGGTCATGTGCACGTCGAGCGACCGGGAGATCGCCACGTAGGCGTCGCCCCACACGGCGTCCATGAGTTGTTGGCGGCTGACCGCGGCGCCGGGGCGGGCGACGAGGACGGCGAGCAGGTCGAATTCCTTCGGGGTGAGAGTCACCGGTTCGCCGCCCACCTCCACTTCGCGGGCGTCGAGGTCGACGACCACGTCGCCGGCGCGGACGATGCGGGAGGACTCGGACAGCGCGCGGCGCCGTTGGGTGACGACGTCCACGCGGGCGAGCAGTTCGGCCAGGCGGGCCGGTTTGACGAGATAATCGTCGGCGCCGCCGCGCAGGCCGCGTACCACCGAGCGTTCGTCGCCGCGCGCGGTGAGGATCACGACGGGGACGTCGCTGACGGCCCGCAGTTGCCGGAGCACCTGCAGGCCGTCGGCGTCGGGCAGGCCGAGGTCGAGGATGACGACGTCGAGGTCGCGGTGGCCGAGGAGCAGGTCGGCGCCGCGCCGCATGCGGATCGGCCGGTGGCCGTGGGAGGTGAGGGCTTCGACGAGGGCGTCGCCGACTCCGTCGTCGTCCTCGACCACCGCGATCTGCACGTGGGTCCCTTTCGGTCAGTGTCGTGAGCTGGCCAGGTCGGCGTGCTCGTCGGGGGTGTCGGTGTGGGTGCTCGTGCGGTCCAGGGGTGAGCCGTCGGAGGTCTCCCGCATGAAGAAGTACACGACGAGCGAGACGGCGATGCAGCCGGTCACGTAGTAGAAGAATAGCGATTCGTGGCCGGCGCGCTTGAGGGCGAGCGCGACGGTTTCGACGGTGCCGCCGAAGATCGCGAGGGTCAGCGCGTAGGGCAGGCCGACACCGAGCGCGCGGACCTTGGTGGGGAACAGTTCGGTCTTGACGATGGCGTTGACCGAGGTGTAGCCGGTGACGACGGTCAGGCCGAGCATCATCAGTCCGAACGCGATCAGCGGGTGCGTGGTGCTGCCGAGGATCGTCATCAGCGGGACGGTGAGCACGGTGCCGCCGACCCCGAAGAAGATGAGCAGCTTGCGGCGGCCGATGCGGTCCGACAGGGTGCCGCCGATGGGTTGCAGGACGATGAACACCAGCAGGGCGGCGAAGTTGATCCAGGCCACGGTGTCCTTGGAGATGCCGGAGGTGTTGATCATGTATTTCTGCATGTAGGTGGTGTAGGTGTAGAACGCCACGCAGCCGCCGAGGGTCAGCGCGCACACCAGCAGGCATTCGCGGGGGTACTGCAGCAGCATCCGGATGCCGCCCTGCTCGGGCGCGCCGTCCGGCTGGTCGGCGGTGCTCTTGGCCGCGACTTCCTCGGTGAACGCTTCGGATTCGTCCATGGTGCGGCGCAGCCACATCACGGCGACGGCGGCGACGGCGCCGATGACGAACGGGATGCGCCAGCCCCACGCCTGCATGGCCTCGGCGGAGAGGGTGAGCTGCAGGACGATCTGGACGCCGAGGGCGATGAGCTGTCCGGCGACGAGGGTGACGTACTGGAAGCTCGAGTAGAACCCGCGGCGTCCGGGTGAGGCGACCTCGGCGAGATAGGTGGCGCTGGTGGCGTATTCACCACCGACGGACAGTCCCTGCATCATGCGGGCGAGGACGAGAAGAAGGGGTGCGGCGAGTCCGATGGTCGCGTAGGCCGGGGTGACGGCGATGATGAGGGAGCCGACGGCCATGACGGTGACCGACAGGGTCAGCGCCGAGCGCCGTCCGCGCCGGTCGGCGTAGCGGCCCATGATCCAGCCGCCGATCGGTCGCATGAGGAATCCCACGGCGAAGATCGCTGCGGTGGACAGCAGTTGGGCGGTGGGGTCGCCTTCGGGGAAGAATTCCTTCGCGAAGTAGACGCTGAACGCGGCGTAGACGTACCAGTCGTACCACTCGATCAGGTTGCCGACCGAGCCTTTCAACACGTTGCCGATGACTCGGCGTTCGCCCGTCGAGGTGGTGCTCACCCGGGACTCCTTTCGCTGCGTGGATCTGTGCGCTCCCCACAGTGGTTCGGGTCACAGTGGTTGCGGAAGGGTCTGTGGCGGTTCCTAACACTCCCTTAGGAATGTGGTCGGGACGGGCGGGATCGGCGTGGCGCGCGGGGTGCCGCTCCCCGCTGTACCGGTCGGAGGTTCTACGGTGGTCGGCGTGACGATCCCCGCATCGAGTTATCTGTTCCAGGCCCGGACGTTCGTGAGCGGTTCGCGGAAGTGGCGGTTCGAGGCGGCGTTGGCGACCGCGCGGGTCTGCGAGCGGTTCGAGCGGCCGTATCCGAAGTCGGTGCGGACGCTGGCGCACACCGCGTACGACATGTTGCGGATGGATGCGCCGGAGGTCGCTGCTGAGTTCGGGCCGCCGTCGTTCTGACCCCGGTGCTCGCGCGAGCCGGGTGCTCGGTGCCTCGGGTGGCCGGTACTGTGCAGCACAACTCGATCACGATGTCTGCGGGGCGAGGAGGGGGCCGATGAACCCTGCGATATGGCTGACACCCGGCCAGTTGGCGGACCGTTCCGGGGTGGCGGTCTCGGCGCTGCACTACTACGAGTCGCGTGGTCTGATCACCAGTCGCCGCACCTCGGGCAATCAGCGGCGTTATCGCCGCGACACGCTGCGCAAGGTCGCGTTCATCAAGGTCGCGCAGGGCGTGGGGGTGTCGCTGGACGAGATCAAGGAGGCGTTTGATTCGTTGCCGGACAGTCGTGTGCCGACGACGGAGGACTGGGCGCGGCTGTCGCGGGCGTGGCACGACCGGCTGACCCGCCGCATCGAGGATCTCACCGCGTTGCGGGACAGTTTCACCGATTGCATCGGCTGCGGGTGCCTGAGCTTGGCGTCGTGTCCGCTCGCGAATCCCGGTGACGTGCTCGGGCAGCAGGGTCCGGGTCCGCGTCGGCTACCGGTGCACGACGACGATCCGCCGGTGGAGGCGGCGCCGCGCGCGGAGTCGTCCGGCTGAGGTCACACGGTCAGGTGCGCGCGGCCTCGATCTGCTGCACGAACCGGGCGGTGGCGTCGGCGACGTCGCGGGGATGGGAACGCGGCGACCAGTGCCCGGCGTCGAGTGGGTGGATGCGCAGGTCGGTGACCCAACGGGAGGTGTCCTCGTAGCCCACGGGACGTACCGCACGGTCGCGCAGGTTCTGGATCAGCTGGACCGGGACGTCGGTGCGCCGCTCGCGGGGTCGGGCGAGACGCGCGCGGATGTTCGCCCGGTACAGGGACAGTCCGTGCACCATGTCGTCGGCGAGGGTCGGGGCGACGGGTGCGATCGCGGTGGGGTCGGTGCGGTCGAAGAATCCGACGAAGGCCGGCCAGTGGTGGGCGAGCCGGCCGCGCAGCACCGGATTCGGCAGGCCGGGGATCTGGAAGGCGAGGGTGTAGGCGGAGGCGAGGGCCTGTTCGGCGGGGCCGAGTGGGCGTTTCTGCCGGAGGCGGCGGCGCATCCACAGGCCGAGGTGGTCGAGGTTGGGGCCGGAGATCGAGGTGTGGGAGGCGATGCGCTCGCCGGCGTCGGGTTCGCACACCGCTTCCCAGCACAGCACCGCGCCCCAGTCGTGGCCGAGCAGGTGGACCGGGTCGTTCGGGGCGAGGGCGTCGATGACGGCGTGCAGGTCGGCGGCGAGGTGCTCGAGCCGGTAGTGCGCCACCTCGCGGGGCACGGTGGAGGCGCCGGCGCCGCGGTTGTCGTAGCGCAGGATGCGGAAGTCGTCGGCGAGCAGGGGTGCGACGCGGTCCCACAGGGCGTGGGTGTCGGGCCAGCCGTGGACGAGGACGAGCGTCGGGCCGTGCGGGTTGCCTTCTTCGACGACGTGGAGTCGGACGGGCCCGTTGGGGACGGTGTGCGTGGTC